>JAJRWF010000130.1 GCA_024276905.1 Deltaproteobacteria bacterium | reverse complement strand
GGGAACCAACGGCTTTGTCGGTGAGTTCCTCGCTCTGGTCGGCGCTTTCGAGAGTGGTCTGCGCTGGTATGCGGTGGTTGCGACTACCGGTGTTATCTTTGCTGCCGTTTACATGCTCTTGATGTTCCAGCGGGTCATGTTCGGTAAGGTGACCAACCCTGAAAACGAAAAGCTGCAGGATCTTTCCCTGCGCGAGATCGTGATTATGCTGCCGTTGCTGCTGTTTGTCTTCTGGATCGGTGTTTATCCCAATACCTTCCTGTCGAAGATGAACCCGGCGATTGAGCAGCTGCTCAATCAGGTCAAGTCGAAGCAGGTTGCAGTGGTTGAACCGGTTCAGCCGGTGATCGCTCAGAATCTTGAATTGAAATAATCAATAAGCTGAAACTTTAGGTTCCAAAAGGAGCTTTCGATGGAAAATCTGGGTCAAATCGCCATGCAGAACGTCAACATGGCTGCAATCATGCCGTCAGTGGTTCTGAGCTGTTTCGGGATGTTGTTGCTGCTGGTTTCGGTCTTTTCCAAACGCGGCCGAACTACGCACATTGCATGGATGAGTATTATTGCACTTGTCGTCACCGCGCTTGTGACGATTTCCAGCTGGAATAACCCGCAGGAGGGGTTCGCCGGCAGTGTCGTACTCGACAATTTTGCTATTTTCTTCAGCATGATCTTTATCATTGCAGCGGGCCTGACGATACTCATATCTGATGGTTATCTGCGTCGTGAAGGTTACCCGGTCGGGGAATATTATCCGTTGATTCTCTTCTGTACCGCGGGCGCGATGTGGATGGCCTCGGGTACCGATCTGATGACGATCTTCCTCGGTCTTGAGGTGCTGTCGGTTTCGCTCTACGTTCTGGCCGGTTGCTTCCGTGGTGATGTGCGTTCGAACGAGGCCGGTCTCAAGTATTTCTTTCTCGGTGCATTCTCAACCGGTTTCCTGCTTTACGGTGTGGCACTGCTCTACGGTGTGACCGGTTCGACCAAGATTGCCGCCATTGCCCAGCATGTCAGTGAGATGCCGGCGGTTATTGACAACCCGATGATGATTGCCGGTTCTGTGCTGCTGCTGATCGGATTTTTGTTCAAGGTCGGTGCCGTTCCTTTCCATATGTGGACGCCGGATGTTTATCAGGGTGCACCGACCCCGATCACCGCCTTCATGAGTGCTGGACCCAAGGCTGCCGCTCTGGCGGCCCTGCTGCGGGTTGCTATTATTGGGCTTGGCAGCATTAAGGCGGATATCACGGCACTCTTCTGGTTGTTGGCTGTGCTGACCATGATTGTCGGTAACTTTATTGCCTTGAGCCAGACCAACATCAAGCGGATGCTCGCTTATTCGTCGATTGCCCACGCCGGTTACGCTCTGGTTGGTATCGTCGCCTGGAATCAGATCGGCCTTTCGGCGATCCTCTTCTATATGCTGGTATATACCTTCATGAATATCGGTGCTTTTGCGGTGCTGATACTGGCAGGGAAGAAAGGCGAGGAAAACCTGACTCTTGAGGGTTTCGCCGGTTTCGGTTACAAGCGGCCCTTTCTCGGTGTCGCGCTGTGTATCTTCCTTTTTGCCCTGATGGGCCTGCCGCCGACTGCCGGTTTTACCGGTAAGTTCTTTGTTTTCGCCGGAGCGCTCAAGGCCGGTTATGTCTGGCTGGCGGTGATCGGGGTGTTGAACTCTGCAGTTTCGCTCTACTACTATCTGCGTGTGATTGTGTATATGTATTTTCGCGATCCGCAGGAAGACTTTGCCTGGGTCAAGCTTGAGATCCCGGCTGTTGTTTCGATCGTCCTGGCACTTGCCGGTGTGCTGCTGCTCGGGATCGTTCCCGGGCCGGTGATGGAGTTGGCCAAAATGGCCGGTTTCTGAGCATTCTCGCTGCATTTTAAAGGCCCTTCGACGTCTGTCGGAGGGCCTTTTTTTGGTTTAATGCCTGCTAGAATCGAGTATGCTGCATGGATTGACCTGAAAGACCTCATCGATCTGCTGCAGATCTGAGTGTTCAGGCAGACAAAAAATGGCGATTCTGGAGCAGGGCGCACAGACAGGCAATATCTGTTGCGGTATAAATCAAGCCAGGAATCACAACTGCAATGGGGGAGGGGAGAATGCAGAATCAAGCAATGAAAATGGAGCAGACTGCTGCGACTATTCTGCAGCAAATTTTCGGTTACCAACAGTTTCGTGAGCATCAGCAGCAGATTATCGACCAGGTTGTTGACGGTGGTGATGCTTTTGTCCTGATGCCGACGGGCGGTGGAAAGTCAATCTGTTACCAGATTCCGGCCTTGATGAGATCCGGTGTCGGGATTGTTATCTCGCCGCTGATCTCGCTGATGAAGGACCAGGTGGACGCTCTGGTTGCTAACGGGGTCAGTGCCGCCTGTTACAATTCATCGCTTTGCGCATCTGAAGCACGACAGGTTCTGGCACGTTTGCATGCCGGTGAACTCGATCTGTTATACGTCGCTCCGGAGCGTTTGCTGAGTGAGGGTTTTGTCGAACGCCTGCAGCAGCTTGAGGTTGCACTGTTTGCCATTGATGAAGCCCATTGCGTTTCACAGTGGGGACATGATTTCAGACCCGAGTATATTCAGTTGGGTAGCCTGCACCAGATGTTTCCCGGCGTTCCATTATTGGCACTCACCGCAACCGCCGAGAAACAGACGCGTCAGGATATTCTGCAACGGCTGAATCTCGACAACCCGTTACAGGTTGTTGCCGGTTTCGACCGGCCGAACATCCGCTACACCCTGATCGACAAGCAGCGGCCCTACGAGCAACTCAAGCATTTCCTCAGCAGCCGCAGCGAAGATTCAGGAATTGTCTATGCTCTGAGTCGCAAGCGGGTTGAGGAAATTGCGACCAAGCTGCAGCAGGACGGTTACCGGGCGGCTGCATATCACGCAGGTTTTGACGCCGTGACCCGCCGCAAGGTGCAGGACGATTTTATTCTGGACGATCTGCAGATTGTGGTTGCGACCGTTGCCTTCGGCATGGGAATCGACAAGCCGAATGTGCGTTTCGTGGTGCATTACGATCTGCCGAAAAATATCGAAAGCTACTATCAGGAGACCGGGCGCGCCGGGCGCGATGGACTTCCGGCCGAGGCGCTCTTGTTGTTCGGTTATGGAGATATTGTCATCTCGCGCGGTTTGATTGAAAAAGGCAACAATCAGGAACAGACTCGTATCGAGCTGCAGAAATTAAACGCCATGGTCGCTTTTGCAGAAGCGGGTAGCTGTCGTCGTCGCGCATTGCTCGGATATTTTGGCGAGCAGATGGCAGAGGATTGCGGCAATTGTGACCTCTGTCTTGATCCGCCCGAAACATTTGATGGCACCGAGGATGCGCGTAAGGCACTCTCCTGCGTTTATCGGGTTGGGCAAAGGTTCGGAATCGGTCATGTGGTCGATGTCTTACGCGGGGCCAAGACCGAACGAATCTACAGTCTGCGGCATGAACAGTTATCAACCTGGGGGATTGGCAAGGAACAGGGGCAGGAGCATTGGACCCACCTGTTGCGCCAGCTGATCCACCTTGGCTATCTTGAACAGGATATGGCCAGTTATTCGGTACTGAAACTCACGGAGGCCGCCCGACCCTTGCTGCGGGGCGAAATAGAAGTGAATCTGAGCCGTCCGCGACTCAAGCCGCAACGCAAAAAGAAGATCGCACGCAAGATTGTCGGCATCGAGTATGACGAGCAACTGTTTCAGCGCCTGCGGGCAAGGCGCAAGCAGATTGCGGACCGTGACGGCGTGCCGCCCTATGTTGTTTTTGGTGATGCCAGCCTGGCCGAGATGGCGGCGACTCTGCCGACCCGTGAAGACGAGTTGCTGGAGATCAACGGAGTCGGGCAGCGTAAACTCGAACGTTATGGTGCAGACTTTATTGCTGAAATTGTTGGATTCATCAGTCGATAACAGCAGGTCCCCCCCCCCTCATCCGGCTTCGGCCATCTTCTCCCTCATGGAGAAGGAATTGAGCGGCTTTGCTAAGGAGCGTCAGTGAAAATCGTATCTTTTAACGTTAATGGACTGCGGGCGCGTTTTCACCAGCTGCAGGTGTTGATCGACAAACATCAGCCCGACATCATTGGACTGCAGGAAATTAAGGTCAACGATCCTGATTTCCCGCTCGAAACCATTCAGGAGATGGGTTATCAGGTTGTTTATCACGGCCAGAAGACCCATTACGGGGTGGCGTTGATGGCGAAAATTGCTCCAGCACAGGTGCAGAAAGGATTCAGCACTGAAGCGGAAGATCACCAGCGTCGTCTGCTCATCGCGAGTTATTCACTGGATGACGGGCGCACACTGAGGGTTGTCAACGGTTACTTCCCGCAGGGAGAGAACCGCGAACACCCGACCAAATTCCCTAATAAACGCGACTTCTACGCCAACCTGCAGCAATGGCTTGAAACCGAGGCCACACCTCATGATCTGCTGGTTGTGATGGGGGATATCAACATCTCACCCGCAGACAAGGATATCGGAATCGGCGCCGACAATGCCAAGCGCTGGCTGCGGACGGGCAAATGCAGTTTTTTGCCTGAAGAGCGTGAGTGGCTTAAGAAAATTCAGGAGTGGGGACTGTATGACACGTTCCGTGAGCAGCATCCGGAAATCGATGACAAATTCAGCTGGTTCGATTACCGTTCGCGTGGATTTGAGGCCGATCCCAAACGCGGCTTGCGAATTGATTTGATCATGGCGACCGCGCCGTTGATGGAGAAATGTATCGCGGCCGGGATCGACTATGAATTGCGCGGAATGGAGAAGCCTTCAGACCATTGTCCGATCTGGGCGGAATTCGAGATCTGAGTGGGGGCGAAGAAACTGAAATGGCTGTTTGGCAGCCTCTGGGCAGCACTGCTGTTCGTCACAGTGATTATCTGGCAGAAAAGCGGTTTGCCGCTGCGAGAAGTTCCTTATCGCCTTGAAGCGGCACTTGAACAGTTTGGTCTGTGGAAAGCCGCAATTATTTATATCCTGATCTATGCCCTGCGCCCCTTTCTGCTTTTTCCCGCAACCCTGCTGACCGTTTCTTCGGGGCTGCTGTTCGGCCCCTGGCTGGGGATTCTGTTCACCATCATCGGGGAGAATGCCAGTGCCAACGTCGCCTTCAGTGTGGCGCGCTGGTTCGGGCGCGACTGGGTGAAAAAACAGAGCGGGGACTCATTGCAGAAATGGGAAGAGCGACTCGCCGAGAACGGTTTGGTGACTGTCCTGATTCTGCGCCTGATCATGCTGCCTTTCGATGCAGTCAACTACGGTTGTGGCTTGACTGCGGTGCGTCAGCGTGATTACGCCATCGGTACGTTTATCGGAATTTTACCGGCCTTGATCGCTTTTGTCCTGTTGGGCGGAGTCGGTTCTGCGTAAGCACAAAATCGACTCTGGCTACTGGCAGGTTCAATCATATTTCTGTTGCTGGGAATTCTGTTGGCACGTTGGATCGGCCGACGTGAAAAATCAGCAGGTGCGTAAACGCAGCAAGGGGAAAGCGAGCAACATGAAGGCGGCAGCGCAAAAGAAGAGGGTTGATAACCCGGCCAACTCACCGATCAGGCCAAGTAACAATGAGCCGATAAAGGCCCCGCCATCGATACTGCCGGTAAAGATACCGGTGACCTTGCCACGTACCTGGTAGGCTTCTCCGCGGATCGCCAGAGCGTTGAGCGAGGGGAAGATCAAGCCGTGCCCTGTGCCTGACAGCAGACCACTGATGATCAGCAGGCTGCTGCCGCTGATGAAGGGCAGGCAGAACATCCCGGACGCTGTCAGAATTATTCCCCAGGGGAGAAGCTGTGCCTCGCCAAAACGATCGGCAACAGCGCGAACGACAAAACGGATAGCGATAGCCGTTACCGAGTAGGCCAGATAGTAGCTGGAAATAAAATTGATGCCACGTTCGGCGGCGAGCGGGGCGATAAATGTGCCGGTTGCGGCCAGTCCAAAGCCGAAAATCCCTGCCAGTAAAGCGATCAGCAGATGCTTTCGCTGTCCCAACAGTTTGAAAAAACCGGTGTTTGTACTTGGCTGCACAGCTGTTCGTTTAATCTCATTGACCGGCAGGTGTAACAGCAGGCCCGTTCCGGCCAGCAGGGACGCAGCGATAAAAAGCGCTGAAAAACCACCCAAATTGATCACCAGTTCGGCGAAAGCCGGTCCGACGGCAAAGCCGACCAGGCCGGAAATACCGAACATGCCGATCCCTTCATTGAGGCGTTCTTCGGGGATAAGATCGACAATGAAGGTGAAAATCGCCGTGAAGCAGATCGCCAGACCGATGCCGTGAATTACGCGTAACAGGATCAGTGGCCAGAAAAAATTACCAATATCACCGCTGAGTAACAGGTAGAAGAGGGGGGCAATTGTCATGATCAGGCTGCCGAGGGTGTAACTGCGCTTACGCCCGATCCGGTCGATCATCTCCGAAATCCAGGGACGACAGGCCGCTGAGGCCAACGCAAAGCAACCCATCAGCAGGCCGATGTCGGTTTCACTGCCGCCATGTTCACTGATAAACAGCGGCAAAAAGAAGAAACCGGCAAAGCTGGCCACGATCATCAGGTTGGTAACGAACAGGGCCGCAAAGGCAGGAGTGTAAAGAAGCATTAAACCATCTCGAATCACAGCAGGGTCTGGCTCGATAGCGCCAGGATTGCAACAATTGTGTAGCGGGCGGTTTTGCCGATACTGACCAGCAGGATAAACGTATGAAAGCGCTGGCGCAACATCCCGGCAACCAGACAGAGAGGATCCCCGACAATCGGCAGCCATGAAAAGAGCAGCGCCCAACGGCCATAGCGGGTGAACCAGTTTTGAGCCCTTTGCTGTTGTTGCGGATTGATGCGCAGCAGTCTTTCGATCAGCCAGCGACTGCCGCCAAGGCCGATCAGGTAACTGGTCACCGCACCCAAACTGTTGCCGACACTTGCGACAGTAACGGCAGTCAGGGGGTCGCTGCCGCCAAGCAGCAGGGTTACCAGCAGCCACTCGGAACCCAGGGGGATCAGGGTCGAGGCACAGAGGCTCAACAGAAAGAGCGACAGCAGGCCATGTTCGGTCAGAAGTTCCGGCATCGGCTCGGACTATAGCAGAGGCCCGGGGAGGAAGAAAGCTCGGGCCTTGCCGACCGGGCGCGACCGGTGTAGAGTGTCGTTTCGGCGCAGAATTTGCCCTTTTGGATAAGTGATGGAAACGATGAATCGGCAGCAGATATTTGACAAGATCAGCTCCCTGCTGGAGATGATTAAATTTTCCCATACCATCTTCGCCTTTCCTTTCGCATTACTGGGGGTGGTGCTCGCCGCACTGGCTACGGGCGCGCTGCCGGGCTTCGGTCAGGTCTTCTGGATCTGTGTCGCGATGGTCGGCGCTCGCAGCGGCGCAATGGGTCTTAACCGTCTGATCGATGCCCGGATCGATGCCGACAACCCGCGCACTGCCGAGCGGCATATTCCTGCCGGTAAGGTGTCGCTTGTCGAAGCCTGGGTTTTCGTCGTGGTTTCGCTGGTGATTTTTCTGCTGGCGGCCTGGATGCTCAATCCGTTGTGCTTCAAGTTGTCACCGCTGGTGATCGGCTTTTTTGTCCTCTATGCCTACTGCAAGCGTTTCAGTCATTATGCGCATCTCGTGCTGGGAATTTGTCTGGCTGCCGCGCCGGTCGGGGCCTACATCGCGCTGCGTGGTGAGTTGAGCTGGCCTGTGATGTCACTGGCGTTGGCCGTACTCTTCTGGGTGGCCGGATTCGATATCTTCTATGCCCTGCAGGATTATGAATTTGATGTCGAACGTGGACTGCATTCGATCCCCTCACGGCTGGGGATCGACAAATCCTTTCTGCTGGTGCGGATCTTTCATGGTCTGATGCTGCTTTTTTTGCTGCTGGTTCTGCCCGGCAGCGGGCTGGGCTGGATCTATCTTGTCGGGGTGCTGGTGGTCGCCGGGTTGCTGCTCTACGAACACAGTCTGGTTCGGCCGGAAGATCTGTCGAAACTGGATGCGGCTTTCTTTAATATGAATGGATATATCAGCGTGACGATTTTTGTTTTTGCGCTGGCCGATGCGGTTGTTTAGGTATGCACGTAACGAGTGACGAGTGGGACAAAAGGTGAAAAAGAAGATCGTTGTTGGCATAACCGGAGCGTCAGGCTCTATTTACGGTCTGCGCCTGATCGAGGAACTGCTGCGTGTGCAGACTGAGGTCAGTGTTCTCATCAGTGACGCCGGTCGGCAGGTGCTCAGCTTTGAGACCGGTCTGCAGTTGGATGAGGATCCTGTCGCTTGTCGTGAACAGCTGTGCGATCACTTTTCCAGTGATGATCTGCTTTATCATGCGATGAACGACTTCTTCGCTCCGGTGGCCAGTGGTTCCAGCGCGCCCGACGCAGTGGTGATCTGCCCCTGCTCGATGGGGACTCTGGGCCGCATCGCTGCCGGACTCTCCGATAGTCTGCTGGAGCGGGTGGCCGATGTGGCACTCAAGGAACAGAAGAAGCTGCTGCTGGTGCCGCGTGAAACCCCCTTCAACCAGATCCATCTGGAGAATTTACTGCGTATTTCACAAGCAGGTGGGCAGATCCTGCCCGCGATGCCGGCCTTTTACCAGCAACCGCAGTCGGTCGAAGAAATGGTTGATTTTGTGGTCGGCAAGGTCTTGGATCAATTGGGGGTTGAACATGCGTTGTTCGTGCGCTGGGGTGAAGACAACGAAGACAAGCATTAGCCTCTGGATAACCTCAGGATAAAATCCGGGATTTATCCCGTGGGAATCCTGAGGCAAAACAGGTTTGACGGTCTGGGATTTATGCAAAAGTTATTTGAAACAATAAAAGAAAAAGTCGTATCGGGTACCCGCATCACCGATGCCGAGGCTCTGGGCTTGTTCGAATCGCACGACCTGCTCGCTATCGGTGAACTGGCGGCTGAAGCTAACCGGCGCAAGAACGGTGACAAGGTCTATTTCAACGTCAACCGGCATATCAACTACACCAACCTGTGTGTCAACCGCTGTAAATTCTGCGCCTTCTCCAAGGAGGCCGATGAGCCGGGGGGTTACACCCTGCAGCTGGAGCAGATCGCTGAGAAAGCGCGGGAGGCAGTAAGCGCCGGAGCAACCGAAATTCACACGGTAGGCGGGCTGCATCCCGATCTATCCTTTGATTTTTACCTGGCGATGCTGCGAACCATCAAGCAGGTCGAGCCGAAACTGCACATCAAGGCCTTCACGGCGGTCGAGATCGATTATTTTTCGCAACTCTCAGGTCTTTCCATCGCAGAGGTGATCGACGCGCTCAAGAAGGCTGGACTTGGCTCGCTACCAGGCGGCGGAGCCGAAATTCTGGGCCAGCAGGTGCGGGATAAAATCTGTCCCGAGAAGATTTCCGGGCAACGCTGGCTTGAAGTGACCGAGATGGTGCATGCCGCCGGACTGCGCAGTAATGCCACCATGCTCTTCGGCCACCTTGAGGATTATGTTGACCGGGTGGAGCATCTGCGCCTGCTGCGCGATCTGCAGGACAAGACCGGTGGCTTTCAGACCTTCATCCCGCTGGCTTTCCAGCCCGACAATACCCGAGTGCCGGGGGCCAGAGGGGTCGGCGGGGTCGATGCACTCAAAACCCTGGCGATCAGCCGGCTCTATCTGGACAATTTTCAGCACATCAAGGCCTACTGGGTGATGCTGGGGTTGAAGATCGCCCAGACCGCGCTCTGCTTCGGCGTCAACGATCTCGACGGTACGGTGGTCGAAGAGAAGATCGGTCACGATGCCGGAGCCGATTCGCCGCAGGCGATGGGCAAGGAACAGATCGTTGAACTGATCCGTAAGGCGGGCAGGGTGGCGGTCGAACGGGATACTTTGTATAACGAATTGAGGGCTTTTTGATTATGGCTGATGGGCTGATGGAACAGGGGGTGGCTCCCTATCGGGCAGTTTTCCCGCAGGCCAAAACAGGTCTGGTGGAGCTGGAATTGCCGAAAAAAGCCGGCAAGGCACGGGCCGGGGTCTACCAGGTGGTTGAAAACTACTGTGTTGTCCAGGATTGCGATTGTCGGCAGGTGCTGATTCAGGTTTTCAGCGATAAAGGAAGGTCCACGGCGCTGATCGATTTCTCCCTCGATATCGACAACCCCTTTACTGGTCCCGTTCTTAATGAGTCAGTCAAGCAATCGGCCGGGGCGGAGGATCTGTTAATGGTTTTCGTTGACGTCCTCAATGACAATCCGGACTGGTACAAGGGCATGTGCCGTCGCTATCGGGCCGTGCGTAAAAAAATCGACCGGGTCGCCTATCAGGGCGAGCCTTTTCCCAAACCGCAACCGATCCGGTTTTTCGAAGATGATCCGTCATGCGAGATTAATGAGTTGCTCGCCGACGCCGAGGACCTGTTGTTCTCCGGGGAAAAGCGTCAGGCAAGACCCAGGTCCGATCCACGTCAGCAGGATTTATTTGCAGAAGATTTCGACGAGTCTGAACTTCCCTTTATTGTGGAACTGCATGATGAATATCGGCTTCAGGGAAGAACGAGCGACACTGAGCATCAATACCGTCAGCAACTGATGCGTAGTTGCCTGTACTCTGAGAAATCAGCCGCCGAAGAATTGGCAGGGCTGTTGATCGAATTATTCATCATCGAGGATGAAAAAGGACTCGATGCCGCATTGCAAATGCTGGCAGATGCGCTGGATATATTGCGTACTGATCTGGAGCGCCAGAGGCCGGATGCGGTTGAACAGATGGAACGTTGGCAGCTGGCATTAGCCGAGCATGTTTTCGCTGGTGGGGTTGATTTTGAACTCGGCGCTGAGGTGACCAGGGTGTTACTTGATTCAAGGGTTGAGATATTGCCGCAGTTGCATGAAGCAAACAGCCGGCGGATGCGTGACGGGCTGGAGTTTGACAATATGGCTGACTTCCCTCCTGAACAGGCACTTGCCGATCTGCTCGCCAATCTGGACGAAATGGAGATAAATTCGGCTTTCGAACTGGTTGATTCCCTGTTGCAGATGTTGGCAGTCGGCGCAGCAGAGGCTCAGATCGCCCTGTGTTCAATCCTGTTTTTTGCTGACCAGCCGATTGCCAGGGACGCGGCGGTATTACTGTTGTTCCACCCTCATGCCGAGGTCAGGGCGGGGGTTGCAGAGTTTCTGGCTCAGGCGGATGGGCAGGCATTTACCCCGGAATCACTGCGCCGCCTGATTGTGTCACGTAATTGGTTTCCTGATCCATTGCGTAAAAACATTGATCGGGCAATTGCCAATGCACGGCGGGCACGCATTGAGTGCGCTTCCTTGTCTCAGGATATTAAAACGCGGGTGTATGCCAGTGCGATTGATGGTGCCGATGCGCAGCTGATCCAAATTGTACTGCCGCAGGGCAAAGGTTTTGTCAGCTGCTCAATGATGCTGAAAAGAGGTTTTGGTGTTGCCGACGCATTTTTGTTGCCTTTTGCCAATAAGCGGACATTGAACCAGTTTTTAAAGAGAATACAGCAGGAGACCGGTGCTGTTGAAATGCAGGCCGACTATCCGGAGCGCCGCCTTTGCCAGGCCCTTGCCGATGGCGCCGCAGCGGGGAAAGTCCCCAATCACTGGCTGGTCGCGATTGCGGAACGGCTGGGTTGCGATCAATGGAAGGCGGTCCCCTTTGATCCACAGCAGGAGCTCTCAGGGTTCAGGGAAGAATTAACGGCCAGGGGCGGAAAACATCTAACCGCAGCGGTTCGGCGCAAAGCGCTGAATTCTTCTGCGCACTGGACCGAGCAGCCTTTTGCTGAAAGCTGGTTTGAGGATAACGTAGAGATCGATCGGAACCTTGAAGCCGTCTTTGGCAAAGAGGGTCGGATCGAGCCGATGGAACCGATCAATATTCTGCTCGATAACATACTGGAGCCACGACGGGATCTATGGGTTGAAAAACTGGTCCTGACTACGGGCTGGTTGAAAAAGGCCCCAAAACCGCCGGTACCCTGGGAGCAGATGTTCCACCTCGCCGAGGCGGTTGCCGATAAATCGCTGGCGCTCAAGAAAATTCCGTTGATGATCGCGATTGCTGAACACAGCATCGGCGCCTTTATGGGGCGGAAGATCGAAGCGGAGGACATATTTTGAGGTTTTAGGGTGGATATTATCAGGATAAAAGAAAAAATCTCCTCAGGAGAACCGATTGACCGCGCACAGGCGCTCTGGCTGCTGACCGAGACCGACCTGCTGCAGATCGGTCAATTGGCCGACGGCGTCCGGCGACATAAACACCCGCAGAACCGGGTCAGTTTTGTGGTTGATCGTAACGTCAACTACAGCAATATCTGCGAATCGAAATGCAAGTTCTGCGCGTTCTATTGTGATGCCGAAGCGGAAGGCGCTTATCTGCTCGATTACGAGACGATCTTCGCCAAGGTACAGGAGCTGGTTGAGCATGACGGCACCCAGCTGCTGATGCAGGGCGGACTGCACCCGGAACTCAAGATCGAATGGTTTGCAGAGTTATTTCGCCAGCTGCGGCAGCGTTTTCCGCAGGTGCAGATTCATTCGCTCTCCGCTGCGGAAATCTGCCACATTGCCAAACTTTCCGATCTTTCGATGCCGGAGTGCCTGCAGCGTCTGCAAACTGCGGGGCTGGCCTCATTACCCGGCGCCGGCGCCGAGGTGCTGGTCGATGCGGTGCGGAAGCAGATCTCTCCCAACAAGATTGGCTGGCAGCAGTGGGGCGAGGTGATGGAGGCGGCGCACGCCCTGGGCATGCGCAGCACAGCGACCATGATGTTCGGCAGTTGCGAGGGGCCGGATGATATTGTCGAGCATCTGCTGCGCATCCGTGAGATTCAGGCGAAGACCGGCGGGTTTACCGCCTTTATCCCCTGGACGTTCCAACCCGACAATACGGAACTTGGAGGAGAGACGGCTAGCGGTGTTGATTACCTGAAGGTCCTGGCGCTGTCACGTATTGTGCTCGACAATATCGACAACATCCAGGCCAGCTGGGTGACGCAAGGGGCACGGATGGCGCAGGTGGCGCTCTTTTTCGGTGCCAACGATCTGGGCGGCACCATGCTCGAAGAAAATGTCGTTGCCGCCGCCGGAATTTCTTTCCGCATGTCGCAGGAAGAAATCGTCGAGCTGGCGCGCGGGGCGGGGTTTGTGCCGGTGCGCCGCACGACGGAATATGAGGTTCTGGAGGTTTATTGAAAAAGCTCCCCCTCATCCGGTCTGACGGCCAGCTTCTCCCTCAGGGAGAAGGGAAGCAGCACGAGTAACTAGATTCAGATTCCCCTCTCCATGAGGGAGACGGAGTCCGCAGGGCGGGTAAGGGGAGAATCACCAAGTGAAGAAACCAATCTGTACCATAATCGCCGGGCCGAACGGCGCAGGAAAAACAACCTTTGCCTTGAACTATCTCCCGCAGGTTGCCAAATGTCTCAATTTTATTAACGCTGACATGATTGCGGCCGGGTTGGCGCCATTGTCTCCGGAGCGTGAGTGGATGGCTGCGAGCCGTCTTTTTCTGACAGAGATTAAGCAGTTTGTTGACCGTCGCGAAGATTTTGCTTTCGAGACAACCTTGTCTGGCAGAACCTATTTACGCTTGATCCGTAATTTACAGGCGCAAGGTTGGCTGATAAAGCTTTATTATCTCTGGCTTCCGGATGCTGAAATGTCATTCGCCCGGGTTGCTGAACGCGTTGCACATGGCGGGCACAATATCCCATCAGAAGCGATCTATCGGCGATATCCACGTAGCATCAATAATTTGCTTAATCAGTATGTGCCCTTATGTGACACGACGATTTGTTTCGATAATTCCAGAGAGACTCCCGAACTCATTTTTGTTCAGGACGAAACTGGTTGTATAATAGAGGATCAGGATTTGTATGACCGGTTGCTGACAGGAGCTAAACAATGACTGAAATCAAAAAAGAATCTCAGCAGGCCAAAGAGTCTTTGCAGCAAGCAGTTACTGAGGTGCTGGATAAAAAGAAACGTTTGGGGCAATATGCCGTTGTTTATAGGGACGGCAAGCCTGTGCGTATCGGGAATGATTCTATTGCCGAGGACAGACCTTGAACTTTTCTTGTCTCCTTTCTGACATTGTCCTTGATGCTTGAACGATTGAGAACTTATGACATTACGTAAAAATATCGCCGGAATGACCGGCTATATCCCCGGTTTTCAACCCGAAAATGAGGCCGAGTGGATCAAACTCAACACCAATGAGAACCCTTATCCGCCCTCACCAAAGGTGGCCGAGGCGATTCTGACCGAGGTCGGTCACGATGGCGCCAACCTGCGCAAGTATCCGGATGCCGCAAGTAAAAAGGCGCGCGCGGTTGCCGCCGAACTTTATGGTGTTGATCCTTCCTGGGTGATCATGGCTAATGGTTCGGATGAGCTGCTCAATAATCTGATCCGTGCTTTTGTTGCTGAAGGTGAAGAACTCGCCTATGTGCATCCTTCCTACAGTTACTATGCAACCCTGGCCGGAATTCAAGGTGCAGATATCCGCACCTTCGGACTCGATGATAATTTTCGATTGGCCGGTTTTCCCGAGCGTTACAGCGGCAAGCTCTTTTTTCTGACCAGCCCCAATGCGCCCTTTGGTGTACGCTTTACCAACGATTATATCCGTGAGTTGGCCGGGCGTTGTGAGGGGGTGCTGGTGGTTGATGAGGCCTATGCCGATTTTGCCGACGGCAGTGCGATGGAACTGGTTGGCCAGTGCGAGAACGTTATCGTCACCCGTACCCTTTCCAAAAGTTATGCCCTGGCCGGAATGCGTCTGGGACTGGCGATTGCGCGTCCTGAGGTGGTTGCGGCGCTCGATAAGATCCGCGATCACTACCATCTTGACCGTCTGGCGCTGGCCGCTGCCGAAGCCGCGCTGAGGGATCAGGAATGGCTGAACGACAAGCTGGCAAAGGTCTGCAAAACTCGTGAGTGGTTCAGCAGCGAACTGCGCCGCAGTGGCTATCGGGTGATCCCCTCACAGGCCAATTTCGTGTTTGTCACTCCCCCTGATCTGGATGCCGAGCGGGTTTATAATGCCCTCTTCGAGCGTAAGATCCTGGTTCGTTATTTTTCTGACCCGCTGCTCAAGCATGGTCTGCGGATCTCGATCGGCACCCGTGAAGAGATGGAACAGACCCTGGCGGCACTGGTTGAGATCGGTTAGAAATCAGGTGGAAGGTTCAAGGAAAAAGGACCAGGGGAATAACGGAATCCCTGACATTTTCTTGCCTTTTGCGGCGGAGGAGGTGGCTGAATCTTTACTTGACTGGTATGGTCTGGCGGGGCGTGACTTGCCTTGGCGGCAGACGCGTGATCCTTACCGGATCTGGTTGTCCGAAATCATGCTGCAACAGACCACCGTCGCCGCTGTTGTTGGTTATTATCAGCGGTTCCTGGAATCTTTTCCCAACGTCACAGCTCTTGCTGAGGCATCTCTTGCCGAGGTGATCGATCTCTGGGCGGGTTTGGGCTATTATGCGCGCGCACGTAACCTGCATGCGGCGGCCAACATACTGGTTGCAGATTATCAGGCAACCTTCCCGGATTCGGTCGAAGGTCTGATGCAGTTGCCGGGGATTGGCCGTTCGACGGCGGGAGCCATTGCGGCACTGGCCTTCGATCAGCAGGTGCCAATTCTTGATGCCAATGTGCGACGGATACTCTGTCGTCTGTTTGCGCTGCAGGAACCATCGCGCCTCAGCAGTGCCGAAAAAAAGCTCTGGGCGTGGGCGGAATTGCTGACGCCGCAACAGCGGGTGCATGATTATACCCAGGCAATTATGGATCTGGGGGCGCTGGTTTGCCTTCCGCGCAATCCGCTTTGCTCTGAGTGCCCGCTTAAAGATTTGTGCCAGGCACGTTGTTCCGGCCTGGAGCAGCAACTGCCGTTGAAGCAGCCGGGCAAGCAGGTTCCGCAACGACATGCGATGGCCCTGCTGATTCACCGTCAGGAGCGATATCTGGTCAGGCGTCGTCCGACAAGCGGTTTTCTCGGTGGACTCTGGGAGTTTCCATCCATTGATTTTGGCGCAGAGGATTTTGTTGAAACACAGATGGCCCGGTTGATGGCCGATCATGCGGTTTGCGGCAATCCGCAACGGCTGGGCAGCATCAACCATGTCTACAGTCACTTCCGGCTTGATCTGCAGTTGTTTCAGCTGGCGATTGATGATCTGTCGCAGATTGGCGAAACAGACACAGAAAGCAACTGGTGTTCCCTGACGCAGCTTAAGACCCTGGCGCTGCACGGTGCCCATCAAAAAGCCCTTGAATACTTAGGAGAATAGATGTCTTTACCACCCATCCTTACCACCACTGAACAGGTTGTTGAATTTGCTGCCGGGTTGACGCGTCATGCAGTAATCGCCGTCGATCTCGAAGCCGATTCAATGCACCATTATCAGGAAAAGGTTTGTCTGCTGCAGTTTACCGCCGAGAGACAGACGCTGCTGATTGATCCCCTTGCCGGTGCCGATCTCTCGGCCCTGCGACCGGTGATGGCCGATCCGCAAATCCGCAAGATTTTTCATGCCGCCGATTACGATATCCGCTGTTTGGCGCGGGACTTTGCCATCGAAATTTCAGGTCTGTTCGATACCATGATCTGTTGTCAGTTTATCGGTGAAGAGCGTTTCGGACTGGCCGATATCCTCGGCAAGTATTTCGGGCTGGAACTCGACAAAAAATATCAACGTGCCGACTGGACCCGGCGGCCCTTGAGTCCTGAAATGATCCGCTATGCGGCCGGGGACACCGAATGTCTGCAGCAACTGGTCGAGATTCTGGAAGAAAAGGTCAAGGCACTGGGCCGGCATGACTGGGTCGCCGAGGAATTTTCCCTGCTCGAAAAGGCCCGTTTTGCGGAACTTGCCGGTCCCTTGTGTCTGCGCTTCAAGGGTGCGGGAAAATTGACGGGTCGACAACTGGGGATACTTGAAGAATTGTTGCAGTGGCGTGATCAGGAGGCCAAACGACGTGATCTGCCCCATTTCAAGGTGATGGGCAACAAAACCCTGCTGCAGCTATCCCTCCAGGCCCCGGTCGGAGTCCGTTCCATGGTCGGGATCGAAGGCCTGCCACCCCGGCTGGTTGATCGTTATGGTAAGGCGTTGATGCAGTCGATCACGCGGGGAGTTGAACTGGCTGAGGATGCCCTGCCGATCTTTCCGCGTGGAGAACGACGCGAGAAGGATCCGGCCGCGGACAAGCGTTTTATCCAGTTGAAAGATTGGCGTAAGAAAGCGGCCATCCAGCTTGAGCTTGACCCCGGGGTGTTGATCAACAACGCGACTCTGGAGCAGGTTGCACGGGCTTATCCGCGAGATGCACAGGCCCTTGCCGGGCTTGGTGTGCTGAAGAATTGGCAGCTGCGCGAGTTGGGTGGGGGGATGTTGCAGGCCTTGTAGCATTTGCCATAGGGCAATTTCCCCTCTCCCTCAGGGAGAAGGGATGAATTCTATGTCATGAAAATAGTTAATGATCAGATCATCTGCTCCGGATCGAGCAGTTTGTTCAGCTCCTTCTCCGGCAGGACCTTTTCGGCCAGCACCAGCTCACGGATTGTTTTTCCTTCGTGCCAGGCCTGTTTGGCCAGCTCAGCGGCCCGGTCGTAACCGATAGCCGGTGCCAGCGAGGTGACCAGGGCCAGACTCTGCTCCATCAGCTCACTGCAGCGTTTACGGTCGGCCTGCAGGCCGGTCAGGCAGCGGTCGCTGAACAGGGTGACCGCCCGACTCAACAGCTCGATACTCTCAAGCATGGCGGCGGCCATCAGCGGCATCATCGTGTTCAGCTCAAAATAGCCCCCCAACCCTCCCAGGGTGATACTGGCATCGTTGCCGATCACTCGTGCACAGACCTGAATCAGGCTTTCGGCCATTACCGGGTTGACCTTGCCCGGCATAATCGAGCTGCCAGGCTGTACCGCAGGCAGTTGCAGCTCGCCGATGCCGCAACGCGGCCCGCTGCCGAGCAGGCGAATGTCATTGGCGATTTTCGACAGACTGACCGCCACCGATTTGAGCGAGCCGCTGACAGCGACCAGCGCATCGCGAGCTCCCTGCGCTTCGAAATGATTGCTCGCTTCGCGAAACGGCAGCCGTGTTTCCTTGGCGATGCGGCTGATCACCCGTGACGCGAATTCGGTATGGGTATTGATGCCGGTGCCGACCGCAGTCCCGCCCAATGGCAGTTCATAAAGGCCGCTCGATTCGGCGGCCAGGCGCTCCTGAGCCAGCTGTAACTGGCGGGCATAACCGCTGAATACCTGTCCGAAAGTCAATGGGGTGGCATCCTGCAGATGGGTGCGGCCGATCTTGATGATGCGGGTGAATTCAGCCGATTTGGCGGCCAGCAGTTTCTCCATCTGCTGCAAGGCCGGGAGCAGTTGTTCCTGCAATTGCTGCGCGCTGGCGATATGGATTGCACTGGGAAACACATCGTTACTTGACTGACCGAGATTGACTTCATCATTGGGATGGAGTGGTTTGCCCGCGTTTTTTTTGCCGAGCAGCTGGTTGGCGCGACAGGCGATCACCTCATTGGCGTTCATGTTGCTGCTGGTGCCTGATCCGGTCTGGTAGATATCAACCGGAAATTGCCGGTCATGCTGGCGATCAAGGATTTCTGCAGCGGCTTCGACAATGACGGCGGCACGTTTTTGGTCGAGTAGCCCGAGGTCGGCGTTGACCAGTGCCGCCTGTTGTTTGACCAGCACCAGGGCATCAAGCAGCGGGCGAGGAATCGGCTGGCCGGAAATCGGGAAGTTCTCAATTGCCCGTGCTGTCTGAGCGCCGTAAAGTGCATCAGCCGGAACCTGCATGGTCCCGAGGCTGTCTTTTTCGGTTCGTGTCTGACTCATGGGTCGTCCTTTCTGAGTGGATCGATAATTCAAGGATAGCAACCGCTATGCGGCTGTCAATCTTCTTTCCATCGTCCGGGCCATCGGCTAAGATGCCCGCCATGGAACCCTTAGCCCTGCTTCTGATCCTTTTTTCGGCACTTATGCATGCGTTGTGGAATATGCTGGTCAAGCAGAGCCGCGACAAGACGGTTTTTATCTGGTGGATGTTCCTCTGTGCCTTCGGTCTGATGAACCTCTACATGCTGGTTCCGGGGCAGCCATTCCCGCCTTTTTCAGCACATTACCTGTTGCTGGCCGCCAGCGCTGCTGTTTGTTTCGTCCTCTACCACTGGTTTACCGGCAAGGCCTATCGTGAAGGGGACCTGTCGATGACCTATCCACTTGCCCAGACCTCGATGCTTTACGTGCCGATCTGGGGCGTGCTCTTGCTTGGGGAACGGCTCTCCTTTGCCGGGGTGGCCGGTATCCTGCTGATTATTGCCGGGGCCTACAGTATTCAGTTGCGGCGGCTCAGTCTGGATGAACTGCTGCGCCCACTGCTGAACTTGGGGAACCGTTCGGTACAGGCGGCGCTGATGGACGGTTTTATTTACTCGGTCGGAGCGATTATCGACAAGCAGGGTGTCAACAGTTACAGCGCCTACCATTTTACCTATACTCTGGTGTTGTTCATGCTCGGATATATGAGTTTGAACCTGCTGCGGCCCTGTTATCGTGGTCGGGTCCTGGCTGAGTGGCGCCACAGTCGCAAGCTGGTGCTCTGGTCGGGGCCGGTGATGCTGGCTTCCTTTCTGTCGTTCAGGTACGGATTACAGTTGTCGCCGGTCAGTTATGCTGTGCCGCTACGTCAGGTCAGTCTGCTGGTCGGGGTGCTGATCGGTATTTTTTTTCTGAAGGAGTCTTTCGGTCGCATGCGTCTGGCATCGGCGGGGTTGATATTGGTGGGTGTCATATTCATCTGGCACGGATAAGGGGGAGCGACTGAATCCGAACGTCGCTCCAAGGGCCGGATGAACCCATCCCTGGGGCGTGACTGTCGCCATCCGGGCGCCAGACACCCTTTGCGCGCCGCTCGGATCCAGCCTTGAAAGGGTTGAAAACATGAAAAATCTGGCAAATTTTCTGTTTGAAGTCGGGATGCTTAAACGAACGCCGCGGACCGGTTTTCAGTTTCTGGGTTCGGGGGCCGAGTCGGTGGCCGAGCACAGCTTTCGCACGGCGATCATTGGTTACACCCTGGCGCAGATGGATGGTCAGGTCGATGCTGCGCGGGTGATGCAGCTCTGCCTGTTTCACGATATCCCTGAAGCACGGACCGGCGACCTGAACTACGTCAACAAGAAGTATGTCAAGGTCGATGAAATGAAGGCGGTTGATGATCTGGCCGCGCAACTTCCCTTCGGGGAGGACTATCGCCAGACCCTGATCGAATTCAATACCGGGGAAAGCCCGGAAGCACTGATCGCCAAGGATGCCGACCAGCTGGAGATGATCCTCGCGCTTAAAGAGCACAAGGATCTGGGGAATCGCTATGCCGACGAGTGGTATCCCTTTTCCATCGAGCGCCTCAAGACCGATGCCGCCCGGCAGCTCGCTGCCAGTATCTGGAATACCGATTCGTCGAAGTGGTGGTTTGATGGGGATCGCAACTGGTGGATCAATGGGGGCAGCGAGTGAGAGCTGCACGACAGCTGCGGCGTTGCGATTGGAATCGCATCCTCGACGTAACTATCGTTACGCTTGCGGTGCGTTTCTGCATCGCGCCTTGCCTCTGCCGCACATCTCTCACTCGTCGGGGTTGACAGGGGATTCAGATTACCGCGATCCTTCCCAACGCCCAACGCCCAACGCCCAACGCCCAACGCCCAACGCCCAACGCCCAACGCCCAACGCCCAACGCTATCCTTGACCCTGCGGTCATATAAGTGCTATCTATTTCCGTTCGGTTAAACAGGATCATCTGGAGGAATAATTCATGCTCGATATCAGATACTTGCGCGAAAATCTTGAGGCTGCCCAAGAGGCGTTTTCCCGCCGTGGCGGTGAGATTGATCTTTCCGGTTTCAGCAGTCTTGATGCCCGTCGTCGCGAACTGCTCGGTGAGGGCGAATCACTCAAGGCGGAAAAAAACCGGGTTTCGACACTGATCGGGCAGACCAAAGATAAAAGTCAGGTCCAGAACGAAATCACCCAGATGAAAGGGGTTTCGGCGCGGATCAAGCAAATCGACGAAGAGCTGCGCGGGGTCGAAGAAGAACTGCAGCAGTTGCTGCTGACGTTGCCCAACATTCCCGATCCGGATTGCCCGGTTGGCCGTGACGAAGAGGCCAATGTTGAGGTGAGCAGTTGGGGCGAAGTCCCGCAGCTGGATTTTGAACCGAAGGCGCACTGGGACCTGGGCGAAGAACTGGGGATTCTTGATTTCGAGCGTGGGACAAAGATTGCGGGTGCGCGTTTTGTCCTCTATCGCGGCGCCGGTGCTCGTCTGGAGCGCGCCCTGATCAATCTGATGCTCGATTTGCACACCGAGCAGCATGGCTACACCGAAACCCTGCCGCCCTTTCTGGTCAACCGTACGACCATGACCGGAACCGGGCAGTTGCCAAAATTTGAAGAGGATCTGTTCCATACCGAAGATGTTGACCTGTTTCTGATCCCGACTGCCGAAGTGCCGGTGACCAATATCCACCGGGATGAAATCCTGGCTGAGGCCGACCTGCCGATCAAGTACACTGCCTATACTCCTTGTTTCCGCAAGGAAGCCGGGTCGCACGGTCGGGACACGCGTGGCCTGATTCGACAGCATCAGTTCAACAAGGTTGAATTGGTAAAGTTTGCCCGGCCTGAAGATTCCGAGACCGAACTGCAGAGTCTGCTGGCCGACGCTGAAAAAGTATTGCAGTTGCTGAAACTACCCTATAGGGTGGTTGATTTGTGCACTGGTGATATCGGTTTTTCTGCCGCACGGACCTACGATATCGAGGTCTGGTTGCCGGGACAGAACTGCTATCGTGAGATATCGTCCTGCTCGAATTTTCGCGATTTTCAGGCGCGTCGTGCCGCGATCCGCTTTCGGCGCGAAGGGGCGAAAAAGCCGGAACTGGTTCATACCCTGAACGGTTCCGGTCTGGCGGTCGGCCGGACGCTGGTGGCGATTCTTGAAAATTATCAGCAGGCAGATGGTTCGGTCGTAATCCCGGACGTTCTCAAACCGTACATGGCCGGGTTGGAGAAGATCACAGGGTAATTAGTTTGTCCGGGGCGGGTGCCTTTCTTCTTGCTTTTTATGCCGATTTTCGTTACAGTCGGCGCGTTTTTCGGAAATATAACAGACGCTTGATCAAGTCACGGAGGAGTGGCCGAGTGGTTGAAGGCGGCGGTCTTGAAAACCGTTGTGCGAAAGTACCGTGGGTTCGAATCCTACCTCCTCCGCCACAATAAAGCAGAGTCCTATCGAAGGATTCGAAGCGGAGTGAAGCGCTGACCTAATGTCAGAAGAGCGGCCCGGATGGCCGCGTCAGCGAGTGCAGGGGAGGTTGCGCCGGAGTCGCCGTGATGGCGACGACAGAGTGACCGAATCCTACCTCCTCCGCCACAATAAAGCAGAGTCCTGCCGAAGGATTCGAAGCGAGCGCACAGAATACGCGCTCCAGAACAATAGAATGAGCAAGTTGCGGAGAGGTGACCGAGAGGCCGATGGTGCTC
>JAJRWF010000129.1 GCA_024276905.1 Deltaproteobacteria bacterium | reverse complement strand
CGGCGGTCAGTTGGTCGTTAAGCTGGTGAGTGGCGAAAAAGCTGCTTGGAAATTGTGCCGAATCATCGCCTTTTTCCGTTGAGCCGCCCAGATCGCTTTTGAACTGTCGATCCGCAAAAATCAAGGTTGTGCCGACCTCCAACTGGGTTCCTTCTAGTTGTGGTAACAGGGCCGGGTTAAAATAGAGGCTTGACGGACCTGTCACATGGGCGGTGACCGCATTGGCCTGGCCCAGACCTTTTGCGCCTTGTGTAAAGACACCGAAGCCCGAAGCAGAGACCTGCCCGGCAGAACAGAGAATTAACAGCAGAAGCAGATAGGTTTTTTTCATCGGATTACCTCCTGGTACGACCAGCCTGTCGGTGATGCGTGAACAGGTTCAGCGTTTTTCACGGTCTTCCCTGGCGATGCCGTGGGAGACCATGAAGTTGTCGAGAAAATACATATACTCTTCCGCATGAAGGACATTCAGGATCATCATTTCATACCTTTTGTCGGCTTCAAGTTCATGATGTGATGCATAATTTTGCGGATAAATCATCATCGGCGGGTTGTCCAGATTCAATTTTGCGGACAAACTTCTGACAATCACTCTCAGGAGTGATGAGGGCAGTTTCTCATCCAGTACGTAGCAGGTAATCACCCGGTCCATACGCGAGAGTGACAGCTCGGTGTCCGCTTCGTGAAGCTCGACCACCGCCATCAATTCCTGATCACGTTTGACGGAAAAAAGATGCCGCCGGCGAATCATCCCGAGCTTATGATATTCCTCTTCAATAACCGTCCGGCCGAGCATCTCAGGACGCAGGTCCAGGGCCTCCATCATGCAGCCGCCGGAAATCTGCTCGTAAAAGCCGTTAAGTTCCACCAGATCGCCCTTGGTCGTCTGCTCAATCTTCCAGGTGGACGGGAGATCCTCCCAGATCCCCTGATCGTCAAATTCGGGGATTTTACTGAAATAGGCGAAAAGGTCGAGACTGGCGGCTTTCTGGTTTTTCAGTTGTTTGACGATGGCGCGGAAATATTTTGCCGGAAAACGATTTTCCGGCCGATAAAAACCGGCGACAAAGCCGATCTTGTCATTGCTGAGGGAAAAGGCATGGTAGAAATATTCGGCCAGCTGTTGAATCACTTCAAAACCGATGGCCCGTTTACCGGTCCGTCTGGCGGCATGGTGTTGTTGAAACCAGGTTTGCTCATAGAGACGCACCGCCGACAGGTGGGCTTGAATCTGTCCGTCAGCCTGAAAGGTAAAATGGCGGGCGATCGAAGTCTGTTCCAGATACGTTTTACGAAATGTTTCCAGAAATCCTTCTTTACGCCGGGCCAGCTGGAGATATTTCGAGGGGTAGATAAAGCCGGTCTCGAAGAAGAACTCCCACAAGGTTTCGATATCGACTTCGGTATTCAGGTGCGCGTTGCGGTTGTGAGCCCGTTGCATCAGGGACAAGAGTCTGAGGTGATCCTGGATGTCAATATCGAGGAGTGCCACACCGCAGCGTTCTCCCTCTGAATCTGCGGTGTTCTTTCGATAGACCACCTGTCCGCGGCAGGGAATCGCAAAGCCGGTTCCCAGTTTGATCCGCATCTTCGGCAGGATCATGCCCGGCAGCAGCATCGCCTGTTCCGACGACTCATCAACACACACCCCCAGGCCGGACAGATCGACAACATTCATCTCAATATGCCGACCTGTCAGGGGGTGTTGAAATGCCAGACTTGGTTCCGGGAAAAGACACATGCGTTTGGCGCGGTACTTCTTGTTCGGAAACCTGGGGGTATTCATTTCAGCCGGGGCCAGGACGAACAGATGGTTGTCGAGGTCGGAGTCGTTGCGCATGACTTTCATGTCGCCACCGAAGATAACGCCATGGCTTGTTTCCAGAGTCAGATGAACCGAACGCTCCGGTGTGATCCAGTAACGACTGTTCGGTTTGTCGATTCTGAGTTTAACGCAGAGGGAATGAGCCGAAAAATCGGTCAGAACCCCCTCAAAGCGGATGCTGTGTTGTGCCAGGGTAGCCTTGACCCCGTCAAGCGCTCTCATGCGGGTGGCCTTGCGTTCCGGCAGCGGAGTTCCCTGGCGTGGCAGCTGACAGCTGAGTCCGGCGGTGAACAGGGTCGGGTTCTCAACACTGAAAGAGAAGGCGTTGGGCGTTCCGGGCAGGACAATGCCGGTAATGGTGTACTGAGAAATATTGTCCGGTATGCCGTTGCGCCAGCGTATATCCAGAAGCTTGCCATCGCACGGCAAGGGATCTGCCGTAACGGTGACCCTGTGGCCATACTTGGGGTGTAACAACTGAACCACTACGACCTCCTCGATGAAGTTCAGTCGGTTCACCCGGTCGGCCAGCTGTCTGCGTGTGACAGGTCTGACCGCCTCCTGTTCCGGATGTTTATCAGGGACAACAACAATCGGCATAAGGATCCAGTTTCAAGGCAATAATCCCGGTCAGTATCCGGGAAGGACATTAAATAAGAGGTTTTGTGCCTCTTGTAATGATCAGCGGGGTGTAAATGAAACGCCGTGGGTCGAAGAAATAGGTTTTAAACTCTTCGAGCGCGGCTTCAAAGCTGCCATCATACTCCTCATAGAGGCAACCCGAATGTTTCACCGCGACATCGATTTTACTCAGCCAGTTTTCGGCATCCACCGTGCTCAATTCCCCATGAAACAGATGGTGCGCTTCGACCTCCACATCGATTGCGTCGAAGCCCAGATCAACCATGTGCGCATAAAGTTTGCGCCCGGCATAGGGATCGAAATTCCGGTTTTTCTGTAGACAGTGCAGAATGTCCCGAATGGTTTTCTCCAGGCGTTCCGTGTGCCCGTAGTGGCCCATGGAGTTATTGTCCAGATCAGCAAGAATCAATATTCCACCCGGTTTGAGACTGTGAATAGCATTGCGGACAATTGTCAGGGGATCGTCCAGGAAATATTCGAGTAAAAATCGAATCCAGACCGCGTCGTAGGTTTCGGCTGCAACGTGGGCTGTACTCAGGTCATGCTCGACAAAATTCACTCCCGGCGCCCCGTAAGATTTTCGTGCTTCGCTCAGGCGAGAAGCAGAGATGTCCAGGCCGGTGACACGGCCGGTCTCGCCAACGACCTCCTTGAGGATAGCAGTTGTTTTGCCGACACCGCAGCCCGCATCAAGAACATGCATGCCTGGCTTGATCCCGGCCCAGCTCGCTTGACGTATAACTTGGTTTGCGCGGGTTTTTTTCTCAAGTCGCTGGTATTCCTCCGGGTGTTCCATCAAATAATTCATAATTAAACTGACCTTTGTCTAAGAGAAATCAGTGCGTCATCCGACTCTTCCTGGTCTGATATGCATCGACATAGTCTTCAAGGATTGCCTTGGTCCTGAGGTTCATCCCGCCGAATTTGACGCCAAATCCATGCGGCAGTTTCTGGTTGGACAGGGGTTCTGTATTGATCCAGGCCACCTTACCATGAAGTTGGACAAGTTCGTCCTTTTCCGGCAGGGTGAAAGTAATCTGGATGTCGATTCTCGGTTTGAGTTTGATCGCTTCAGAGCTATTGACGTACACCCCGCCACGGCTGATATTGACACTGGTCCCGGTCAGAACTCTTTGGTCAATCTTGGCTGAGATTTCAGTGCGGTAGGGAATCCGTTGCTGACGGGGGGAACACCAGGAACGACTGATGCGCTGATCCATCCCATTCTTTTCACTGAGCAGACAGAGGGTGTCACGTTCAAGGTAGCGGAAAAAGGCATCCGCAACTTCAGGCTGAAAGTGTTTACCCGATTCAGAAAGGAAGATATCCAGGGCTTCGGCTGATGCCATCGGGTCCCGGTAGTGGCGTTTCGCCGTGATGGCTTCATAGAAATCAGCCGCTGCGATGATCCGGGCACCCAGCGGAATCTCTTCGCCCCTGAGGGCGTTGGGATATCCGGTCCCGTCCCATTTTTCGTGATGGGCGTGGCAGATTTCCGGGATCTCACGATACGGACCCTCAAATGCGACCTTTTCAAGGATCTGTCTGGTCTTGGTCGGGTGGGTTCTGATGACCGCCTGTTCTTCTTCGGAAAGGGGACCATCCTTCTTCAGGATGGAATCCTGGATGCCGATCTTGCCGTAGTCGTGGAGCAGGGCAGCCATCCGTACCACGCGGCAGTACTCTTCGCTCAACCCCAGTTCTTCGGCGATACCCAGTGAGTACTCGGCGACTTTTTCTGAATGTCCTGCCGTTAGAAAATCCCTGGCATCAATCGAGTCCGCCAGCACCTGGAGTGTTGAGTCAAACTGAGCTGCGCGCGCCTCAAGCAGTCGGACATTTTGAATGCTGATAGCGATCGCCGGAGTAATCCCCATCAGCAGATTAACGTCCGACGCGACCAGCGGCATTTTGGTTTTCAGGTTGTCGACGGCCAGAACACCGATTGACTTCCCTTCAAGAGAAATCGGTACGCAGATGAAACTCTGTGTCCCGAGGGCCTGAACAAATTCGCGGGATTTTTCAGAGAGTAACTCCTTGATATCCTTTACGTCATTAATCAGAAACGGTTTCTGTTCGCGATACGAAACAACGAACATTCCCTGGCTGTCTGATTTGGCGAGGCTGAAGGAAATATTTGTCAGGATGTCCAGGTGCTGCCCGGAGTAGCCATAGGCACCACGAATTTTGAGACGGTTGCTCTCTTCGTCGGCCAGCAGGATCAGGCCCCGGTCATAATCCAGAACCTTGTCCAGGACATGAGCGATTGAATCGATGACCTCATTGATACTGGTTCGATTCGCAATAACATCACCCACCTCAACGGCCAATCGGGTGTTGCGATAGTTGAGGTCAATCTGTTCCGCCAGCTGGTCGGAGGCATTCCAGAGGTGCGCTATCCCCTTTTCCAGCTCACCGACGCGGACACATTCCGTCAGCCAGCTGGTGAACAGTCCGGCGACGGCGCTGCCCGGCAGGATCACCTTGATCGCCATTGCCGGGTCAATAAACAGGCCGGTCAGTGTTGCAATGACACCAGTAAACAGAGTCGCGTCACGAATTCTCCTGATGGTTGTGGTGCGGGTACGGTCCCAGGAGACAATGTAGCGACAGGCGTCATCCCCCCTGAACATACACTCCGGATGCTCTATCTTCGGGGTTCGGATATTGAATCCCTTGATAATGGCCTCAAAAAAACCAATCCGGTTTTCACACTGAAAGGGTTTTTCATCCGCCCCAGGGAGGGTTCGGACGGTTATTTCGACTTGCGTGTTGCTGATTTTACGCGAGGAATATTCACTGGAACGGGTGAATTTTTTTGTCGTGGCGCCGATCAGGGAAAACGCCTTGAGCGGGCCGGCCAGGCTCAGACCATACTGCCTCATCACACCCAGGGTTCCGGGCGCGGCGGCAAAACGGCCTGCCTCACGCGCAATGCTCTCGTTGCCGGTTAACTGGACACATTTTTCGTAGAAGAGATCAATCTGTTGCTGGGTGAACCAATGGCCCTGATCCGCAACTTCATAAGCTTCCATCCCGGCATGGTGCAGGATTTCCGCTTCTGAAACTTCTGCGTATTGCTCACGCAACAGTTTCAGATAGGTGTCGATGATGCGGCTGTTGTACAGAGGTGTTGAATCCATAACGGGCTAGCGAGATCCTTAACTGACAACCTTGGCCGCTGATGCACTGTGACAGATTGGCCAGAGTTGTCGCTTTTGGCGAGTACCGAAGGCGTCGATCTGGAGAATCGCCTCGGGTGCCCAGCTAATAGGAATCAACCTTCAGGGCCGACTCTTTGCGAGTGTCCCCCCCGTTATGTTTGAACTATTCCAGGCTTGGCTGCGGACGACTCTGCAGGCTCAAGCTTCTTGCTTCGGACATCCGGCTGCGTCCTGAATACACCAAAGTTCTGACGATCTGAAACGTCAGAAATTAACTCTGGAGACTGTTCCTGAGAGTGCTTTGAATGAAAACAATGTTAACAGGGTAGAGCCTTCTGCTGTCAGAGGCAATAAAAAAGCGGGTAAATGAGAAAACAACAATAGACTCAGGCACTTATCTGGCACTAACCTGAGAAAGCGCTAAGGATGTACTCGCCTTCCGAACTGACGGATGTCTGGCAGAATGTGAAAATAATAAACAGTTGAATCTGATGGATTGCCAGGGGTTCCAGGGCCGTAAAAGTTCGAATTGAAAATAGAACAGCGCCGCATAACGAGACGCTGTTCTATTCTGTGGGGAAGGGCAATGTCTATTCGCTACGTTTGGTAATTTCAATCAGGTGATAACCGAACTGGGTTTTGACCGGGCCAAGCACCTTGCCGATCTCGCCGCTGAAAACCACATCATCAAATTCCTTCACCATCTGGCCGGGGCCGAAAGAACCGAGAGCACCACCGGAACGGCCGGAAGGGCAGTCCGAGTGCTCGGCAGCAGCTTCGGCGAAATCAAGGCCGCCCTCGATTTTGGTTTTGAGATCGTTGCAGGCGTCTTCGGTTTTTACCAGAATGTGGCGTGCTTCTGCTTGAGGCATCTCATTTCTCCTTATATTGATGTTGATCGTTGAAAAAAACGGTTTTACCCTGAATCTACGGATGCGGTCAAATTGTCATTTATAAATAATCTTTACAGAATCTTTATCTGTTCATTAACTGGTCGTTAAGCAGATCGGGTAAGATTGAACCAGAAGAGAGGACAAAGTCCACCTGCTGATTGGTTCTCACCAGGTGCTGAGGCAGGTATGATTCAGGGGGGGCACAACAATGAAAAGGATGCTGCGATGAAAATAAAATGGCTCTTCTTTCTCTGCGCATTTTTACTCACCGTTACGCCAACGGCTTTCGCCGCCAAAACCGTTCTGGCCGGTGGATGTTTCTGGTGTATGGAGTCAGATTTTGAAAAACTTGCCGGTGTCACCGATGTCGTCTCCGGGTTCAGCGGTGGCACCCTGAAAAACCCGACCTATAACGGAGACCATCGCGGACACTACGAAGCGGTTGAAATCACCTACGATCCGAAACAGGTCAGTTACAAACAACTGCTCGACTATTACTGGGTCAATATCGATCCCTTTGATGATCGGGGTCAGTTTTGCGACAAGGGCAGTGCTTATCTGAGTGCCATTTTTGTTGCCAACGACGCAGAACGAAAAATTGCCGAAGAATCAAAAAAACAGATTGAAGCAATGTTTCCCAAACAAAAAATCGTCACCCCAATTCTGGCCGCTTCAACCTTTTACCCCATCAAAGGCGCAGAGAGTTATCACCAGGACTACTACAAGAACTACTCATTTCGCTATAACGCCTATCGCTGGAACTGCGGACGCGACAAACGCCTGAAAGAAATCTGGGGCGACAAGGCTACGCATTAGAGGTCAGAAAGG
>JAJRWF010000128.1 GCA_024276905.1 Deltaproteobacteria bacterium | reverse complement strand
TAGACATACCAGGCCCCGGCATCAGCCGCCAGCTTGAGAACTTTGTCATCATCGAGGATCGGATGTGAAACCCATTTTTTCTTTAGAGGCGCCATCTCGGTAAAGAGATCGATCAACCACTGGCGGTCCTGGGCCAGGGAGTTGTCGACGATAAACATCCGGTTGTTCTGAATCGACTCCATCTCCTTAATGACCTTATCGATGGGACGTGGCCGAAACTGCTTGCCACCGAGAAAACCGGTACAGCAGGGCGCACAACCGAACTTGCAGCCACGCGAAGCATGGACCAGGTCGAGCATCTGCACCCCGCGATAGTTGTAGAGGTCGCGCTGCAGAATCTCGCGCCGGGCGGTACCGACCAGACTGATGTCGGGGTGGTTGTTCATGTAGTTGTAGACCGGCTTGAGCTGACCCTTTTCCAGATCCTCAAGCACCTGACCGAAACGACCTTCGACCTCGCCGAGAAACACCGCATCGGCATGCAGCTTCACTTCTTCGGCATGCAGCATGGTCGAGATTCCACCAAAAATGACCTTCTTGCCGCGAGCGCGAAACTCGTCGGCGATCTCGAAGGCGCGCGGTAGCTGACAAGTCAGCATGGTCGAGAGCACCACCAGATCACAGCAGGCTTCAAAGTTAACCGTCTGCAGATTCTCATCGACAAAAGAGATTTCGACCTCAGGCGGCATGGCGGCGGCAAAAACCACCGGGCCGTGCGGCGGCAGGTGAAATTCGGTCTGCCGTTCCAGCTTCGGCCAGCGCGGGTAGATCAGTTCCATTTTCATGCTGCGAGACTCCTTATGCCTGAGCAGGGGAATAACCCTCTGCGTTTACTTAAAGATTCCTGATTAGTACTAACCTTCAGACTGTCCCTTCTCCATGAGGGAGAAGGTGGCCGAAGGCCGGATGAGGGGGGGCTTTTGCGACCCCTGCCCCCTCACCCTAGCCCTCTCCCTCAGGGAGAGGGGATCATTTTAGTCCATAGCTGGAGATTCGCGCTAATCCGGTAAAGATTTAAACTTTTTCTATAGTTCAAAGAGCAGGGAACTTCTTGCCCTTCAGACAATTTGCAACCAGTTGTGAAAGATTGACAACCCGGTCGGTATTGAAAAATAACGCATCAGCTTGCAATTCAAGTTCACCATAACTGCCGCGCTCTGTCCGCGATGCTTTTTCCAGCAGCAGAAAAAGGCTGCCGGGCAGATCATCCTGTCGGGCAAGTTCAGCCGCTGGTGCCAGGTCAACGATCCCGGCCAGAACCCCGGGCTGTGCGCTCCATGTCAACTCTTCCAGACCGGTTTTAAGTGCGGTCAGATAGCCCGAATCCTGACGATTGATAATCATGCTGTTGCCGGTCAAGCCGAAACGCAAGGCCGCTTCACCCAGGAAGCAGTTCGGCAGGGTATAGGCAAATAGATTGGGGCTGGCCAGCTTGCCCTGCTGTGGGATCAGTGTTTCCAGGTACTCAAGATCGGTCTGCAGACATCCGTAGCGGCTGGCCGCGACAATTCCCAGCGGGCGTTTTTGCTGCCAGTCTTCAATCCCGGCATCGCGCAGACAAAAGGTCACCGCCGCCAACCCGATCCGCGACAGATCGTCCAGTCGTCCAAAGCGGCGATCAATCTTGGGAAAAATCTGTTTGCGGGTCGGAATCTGCAATGCGCCTGGCTGCAGCGGTTGCTCCTCGGTCTGCCGTCCCTGACCGCAACCCGCAGGGGTCACCCAGCCAATGCCCGTGATTAAGGCCTTCATAGCGCCTCCCTCTGCAATACCAGTGCGGCATTGATCCCACCGAATCCAGAATTGGTACAGAGCAGATAGTCCCCGGAAATCTGCTGAGCCGCCAGAGAAACCTGACCCTGCCCAGCCTCCTCCGGCTGATCACAACCGACGGTACCGGGAATTTGCTGCTCACGCAGGGCACAAGCGGCAACCGCCACTTCAAGCGCACCGGCAGCACCAAGGCAATGACCCAGACTGCCCTTGATTCCGTGCAGGGGCGGCAGGCCTTCTGCAAACAGCTGGTTAAATGCGGTCAGCTCCATGGCATCGTTATACAGAGTCCCAGTCCCATGGGCGTTGATTGCGGCAATCTGTGCAGAAACAATCTCTGCTTTATCCAATGCCGCCTGACAGGCCAGAATCAAGCCACAACCATCGCGTGCCGGAGCGGTGACATGATGAGCGTCATTGGCGGCTCCCCAACCGGCAATTCGGGCTAGCGACGCCAGTTTCTGTTGCTGCGCACAGTCTTCACTCATCAACAGTATCGCCACCCCCGCCTCACCCAGGTTCAGACCTTGCCGGTTCCGATCGAAGGGCTTGCAGGCCACCGGCGACAGTGCCTGCAGCGCTGAAAAGCCGGAAAACACAAATTCACTGAGGATGTCGGCCGCATAGACCAGCACGCTTTCTGCCTGCCCACGGGCAATCAGTGCCGCACCACGCGCAATAGCGATGGTCGAAGAAGCACAGGCGGCATTGATATTCATCCCCGGATCACGCAAACCAAATCGTCGAGCGATTTTCTGTACCAGCGATTCAAACAGGACCGATTGTGGCAGTGGCTCTCCGGCCCGGCGGGCGGTTTCAAAACGATCAATTTCGCCCTTGGTTGAGGCAACCAGCAAAGGTGTATCTGCAGGAACCTCACCCAACTGTGATGCCAGTCGTTCCAGCAGCGGATCAAGACGTGACCCGCCTGAGGGTGCGGCCAGGTTATTGATCCCGGCGGCCAGTGAAGAGACGTAGTTCTCGGTACAAAAGTGCCTCAATGGCGCAATCACACTACGCCCGTCAACCAAGCCCTGCCAGAGACTTTGCACTCCGTCACCAAGAGCCGTCACACAGGCAATTTTATTGATAACAACTGCGTTCAAATCAGCTCTCCCGCTTGCCAGCGCTGCCTGAACTCTGCATAAAAAGACGGCGGCAACATCAGGACATTATCTGACTGATCCATCAGCAGTTGCACCGTATAACCGGTGGTTGTCACTTCTCCGGCAACATTGCGCAGGATAAATTCATGGTTCAGACGGACAGCGTCAGACCAATGCAGAATGGCCTCGATGGTGAAGGTTTCGCCAAACCGCAAGGGGCGCTGGTAATCGATATGCATCTGCTTGATCGGAGCGACAATGCCCTGTTGATAAAAATCCATGTACCCGAGACCGTATTGGTCCCCAAGCAGAACCCGGCCATCCTCGAAATAGCTCGGATAACGCCCGTGCCAGACAATCCCCAGCGCATCCACCTCTTCGAAACGCACCACCCGTTCGACCTGGCAACGCAGGGGGTACGGATCATCGACAGCGCTGCAGAAATAATTTTTTCTCATGGTGAATCTCCCGCGGCAAAAGCCAGAACAAAAGATGCCGCCTTCTCCGAGCCACTGAAGAGTTCAGCCCGATAACGCAACAGATCCGTTGCATCACGAAAAGTAACCTTGACCAGAATCTGCTCCCCGGGCCGCAATTCGCGGGTAAATTTGGCCCGTTCCAGTGCCATGAATTCCAGATTGCGCCCACAGATCTGTTCGGCAACCAGTTGGGCCATCAGGGTTTGTAGAATTGCCGGCAAGATCGGGTAGTTAGGAAAATGGCCACCAAAGCCCAAAAAATCTTCTGCAAAACAGAAAGTCTGCTCACCGGTATCGGCAGTTAGGCATGCCGGTTCCCGGGCCGCCTGAACAATCGCACGACGCATACTATTCATCTTCTCGTTTTACCTCGGACAACCAGAGTGAAAGTTTGACTCGGTAGCGGTAATCATTGAACCGAATCTGCTGCGGAATTCTTAATTCTGCCAGGGGCTGATAGTCATCGTAGACTGTTCGCCAATCACCATTTTGTGACTTCTGTCTGGTTTCACGCAAGTCCCCGGTACAGGAAAAGCTAAAACTGAGGCTCCCACCGGGCAAGGGACGCCAGAGACGTTGAGCATCCGGTCGTATCTCCAACTGGTCAGCGCCCTCCGGTTGCGGTGCTAAAAAAATCCGCCGTAAGCTTTTGGCCACCCCGACCGCAAATCCCGGCTGCTTTTCCAGTTGCGGCATGGCACGTAACAACTTCTGACCCTGCTGGTCAATTTGCAGATCGAAGAGCACCAGACCCATTCCGTTCATCGCCACCAGCCGGGCCTCACGTCGTTTTGTATCCAGACGCAATAAACCTTCCAGAGGGATTTTCCGCGACCCCAGTTCAAGAAGAACCGACTGCCGTAAGTGCCAGATTCCCGGCCGTTGCAACCAGTTACCACTGCGCATCTGCTCCAGGGTTGGTCGACTGGTGCATTCAGGGCCGGGCTGGGGTTGTTGATAGGGTGCACAGGCAGCCAGCATGAGCGTCAACAATACTCCACCCCGAAAACACATCATCAGCGCCTCTTAGGAACCAGAGCGGGAATCACCAGAACCGCTGTCGGCACCGCAGCACTGATCCCGAGCAAGACGGTGATTCCAATCGAATAGAGTGCCGGATGCTCCGCCAGAACCAATGCACCGAAACCGACCAGAGTTGTTAATCCGGAGACAAGAATCGCACGAGAGGAATCCAGATCCTCTTTTTGCTGCGTGTGACAGACCATAAAAATGCCGTAATCAACCCCCAGACCAATAATCAGAATCGACGCCACCACATTAAACAGGTTCAGCTCCAACCCCAGCCAGGCCATCCCGCCAAACATCACCAGCAGACCAGTGACAACCGGCAGGATCGCCAACATGACATGACCAGCCCGACGAAACAGCAGCAATACCAGCAACAAAACCGCCCCTGCTGCCAGCAGGATAAAGCGGCTGAAATCAGCCTCAATTTCAGCGCTGAGTTGTTTGCCGAAACGGGCTTGTGAAACCAGTACCACACCTGGAATTTCAGCAAGCTTCTGTTCCAGCTCCCGAATTAATTCGGGACGGTCAGGAAGCAGACTGATGAACCGATAACCGCTTTTATCAACCAGCACCAGATTTTCGAGGAGATCTCCCAACC
>JAJRWF010000127.1 GCA_024276905.1 Deltaproteobacteria bacterium | reverse complement strand
GTTGAAGTGTCGCTGTTCGGGGTTGGTGAGGCGCCGATCTCGATCTGTTCTTCACCGACCAGGCTCGATAGTTTTGAGCTTTGTGTGCGCAAGGCAGGCCGTTTCACCGAAAAGCTGCATCAGCTGCAAGTCGGTGACGAGGTCGGGATTCGTGGCCCCTTCGGGGTCGGGTTTCCGGTGGTACCGCTGGAGGGGAACGACGTATTGCTGATCGCCGGGGGGTTGGGGATTGCGCCCTTGCGCTCATTGATCAACTACATCGTTGATAATCGGCGTGATTTCGGCAAGGTCGATATTCTGCTCGGCTGTCGTGATCCTGAAAGCATGCTCTTCAGCGGTGAACTGAAAGATTGGGACAAGCGGCTCGATATCAACTTTTGTTGTTCGGTCGATCAGGCCGCACCCGACTGGCACGGCAACATCGGACTGCTGACGGCCCTGATACCGGGGGTAACCCTTGACCCGTTGAAAACCTTCGCCGTGGCTTGCGGCCCGCCGGTGATGTACCGTTTCGTGGTCGATGAACTGCTGAAAAAGGGCATTCCCGAATCGCATATCTATCTCTCTCTTGAGCGACACATGAAATGCGGCCTCGGCAAATGCGGCCACTGTCAGATCCACGATGTTTACTGTTGTCAGGACGGTCCGGTCTTTAATTACAGCTGGGCGAAAAAGATCAAAGGAGCAATATGATGGCGCGGCCCAAAGTTGCATTTTTCGATCTGTCCTGCTGTGAAGGCTGCCAGCTGCAGATTGCCAACATTGGTGAAGAACTGCTCAATGTTCTCGGGTTGATCGATCTGGTTGAGTTTCGCGAAGTCATGTCAGAGACCTGGGAAGATCGTTACGATGTTGCGATTGTCGAGGGGAGCGTTGTTAACGAAGAATCACGCCAGCGGTTACTGGAGATTCGGCAACGGAGTGATGTCCTGATCGCTTACGGCAGTTGCGCGACAATCGGCGGGGTCAACGGGATGAAGAACCGCAAGCCGCTGGCCGAGGTTCAGGCCGCGGTTTACGGTGACAAGTCCGACTGGTTTCCGGCCACTGCCACCCAGGCCCTGCATCAGGTTGTGACGGTCGACTATTTTATTCATGGCTGTCCGATTCATCCCGACGAGTTCATCAAGGTGCTCAAGTCGGCCCTGGCCGGATTGCCTTACCAGGTGCCCGATTACGCGGTCTGTGTCGAGTGCAAATTCAACGAGAATATCTGCATGTATGACAAGGGTGTGACCTGCCTGGGGCCGGTGACGCGGGCTGGTTGCAACTCCTGGTGCGTCAATAACGGCAACGTCTGCTACGGCTGCCGGGGACTGGTCAGTAATCCGAACAAAGCCGGTGCCGAAGAGGTGCTGCGTTGCCACAATCTCGACGCCAATCTGATTGCCAACAAGATGATGATGTACAACGCCGCGATGGAGCCTTGCGATGAGTAGAAATGTTTCGGTCAATGTGGAATTTTTGACCCGGGTCGAAGGACACGGCCATATCGTCGTCGATGTTGCGAATGGCAAATTACAGAAAGCCGAGCTGCAGATTGTTGAGGCGCCGCGCTTTTTTGAAGCGATGCTGCAGGGGCGTTCGATCTTCGAGGCCCAGCACATTACCTCGCGGATCTGCGGCATCTGTGCCTGCGGCCATAGTTTGGCCTCGATTCAGGCCGCCGAGAGCGCCATCGGTTTCACCCCCAGCGAACAGACCCTGCAGTTGCGCAAACTGCTGCTGCACATGGAAAATCTCGACAGCCATATTCTGCACATCTACATGCTGGTGGCACCCGATCTGCTCGGGGTGCAGAGTTTCGTCGGGCTGATGAAGGATCATGCGGTTGCGGTGCGTCGGGCGCTGCGGATGAAGAAGGCCTGCAACGATGTCTGCGAAATCCTGGTCGGCCGTCACGTCCATCCGATTTCCTGCGTGGTCGGTGGTTTCACCAAGCTTCCCGGTCCCGGACAACTGGAGGCGATGCAGAAGCTCTTGTTGCAGATCCGCGATGATCTGGCACCAACCGTCGAATTGATCAGTACCCTCAGTTTTCCTGACTTCTACCGAGAAACCGAGTACGTGGCGCTGGTCAGTGATGCGGATGAGTACCCGCTGCTCAGTGGGGATGTCGGGTCAAGTGACGGTGTGCGTAAAGCGAAGGAGGAGTATCAAGCGGTGACCAACGAGTTTCTGGTACCGCACTCTTCGGCCAAACATGCCAAACTCAGTCGCGATTCCTATGCCGTCGGGGCCTTGGCACGTTTCAACCTCAACGCCGCTAAGCTGCATCCGTCAGCCAAGGCGGTCGCTGAAACCATCGGCCTGAGTGCGCCCTGCCATAATCCGTTCCTCAATACCGCAGCCCAACTGGTCTAATGTGCGCATTGTGCCGCCGAGGCGCTTGATCTTGTCGAACAGCTCCTGGTCAAAGGGGTCGATCAGAGTGAAGAAGTGATTGTCGGTGTCAATGAGAGTCAGAGCATCCCGGTGCAGGCCGGTCGCGGAGTCGGTGCGGTTGAGGTGCCGCGCGGATTGCTGTTCCACGATTATGAAGTTGATGCTGCGGGGATTATTCAACAGGCCAACTGTGTGATTCCGACCGGACAGAACCTGCAGAATATCGAGGATGACATGCACCAGCTGGTGCCGGAAATTCTCGGTAAAAGTGACGAAGAAATCACCCTGGCACTGGAGATGCTGGTGCGGGCTTACGATCCCTGCATTTCCTGTTCAACCCATTTCCTGGAGATCGATTTCGTTGGTCGCTGAGGTTCTTGCGCAACAGTTTGGCCCGGACCTGACCCGGACCCTGCTGATTACACTTGGCAATACGCTGCGGACTGACGACGGAGTCGGCCCTTTGCTGGCCGGGGAACTGGCGCAGTTTCCCGGGGTCTTGATCGAAAACGCCGGGGACCGCCCGGAACGGGCGATAGATTTTGTCGCTTTGCACCGACCGCAAAAGGTTGTCTTTATCGATGCGGCAGAGTTTGGCAGATCGCCCGGAGATCTGCGCTGGATCAAAACCTCCGAGCTGACCGAACGCTCCTTAAGCAGTCATCGGCTGCCGCTGGCGGCGATGATCGACTGGATTGAAAGCGAGCATCCGACAGCCTGTCGCTGTCTGGGAATTCAGATCGGATCGATGCAACTGGGTGAAGGCCTGACGTCCGAGGTTGCGAAGAGCGCAGCCCGGATAATCCGCTGGTTCAAGTCTGTCACAGAACAGAAACAAGGTGTTCTGTGATTTCCCTGTGAGTGAATTTTTCGACCGCCCTTCTGAGGATTAAAACCAGGCACGAATCCCGGCAACAAACTGCAGATCATTGATGTCTGTTCCTTCGGCACGGGCAAAATCGGCGGTTTGACCGAAAAGCCGAGTCCAGTTCAGGCCGATATAGGGGGCGAATTCCCGGCGGATTTCATAGCGCAGCCGCAAGCCCGATTCAATATCGGAGAGTCCGGAACCGACTCCGGTGGCGGAGTCCTCCTTACCGTAGAAATTCAGCTCAATATCTGGAACCAGAATCAGCCGCTGGGTCAGCAAAATTTCATATTCTGCCTGCAGGCGGGCTGCGGTGCGGCCGTTGCTGCCGATAAACAGGGCACTGTCGATATCGAAAAAATAGGGGGCCAGTCCTTTCAGGCCGAAGACCAGCCAGTCGCGTTGTGGGGTGGGGCGAATATCGCGCCGCCAGCCAAACTGCAGATCCCAAAAAGGGGCAATGGCGCGACTGTAAAGCGCCTGCAATTCCATCTCCTCAACCCGGCCCTCAGCATATTCTCCTTCAGCTTTAATCCAGAGCTTATGCAGGTCTTTGCCGATCCAGCCTTCGGTATCCCAGACAATCGGAGAGCTGCCGTTTGTCTCACGAACTTCAAGTTGATCGATGATCAGTAGCGACAGCAGAGGATCATCGATCCCGCCGGCAAAACTGAGATGAGGGATCATCAGGATTGAAACCAGCAACAGTAGATATTTTTTCATTGTCAGACGCGCTCCTTAACTGACGATAACCTTACGGAACATTCCCAGCATGTGATAGAGCAGGTGGCAATGATAGGCCCAGCCACCCATGGCATCGGCGGTGACCAGGTAACTGATCTTGGCACCCGGCTGCACGATCACTGTATGTTTGCGCGGAATCTGGCGACCATCGCCGGTTTCCAGATCACTCCACATCCCGTGCAGATGCATCGGGTGATTCATCATCGTATCGTTGATAAAGGTAATGCGCAGTCGCTCGCAGTATTTGAACTGCAAGGGTTCCGCATCGCCATATTTGATGCCGTTGATCGACCACATGTAGCGTGCCATGCTGCCGGTTAAATGCAGCTGGATTTCCCGTTCCGGCTCGCGTGGATCTGTCGTGGGGTAGAGGCTGCGCAGGTCGGCATAGGTCAAGACCCGGCGGCCGTTATTACGCAAGCCGACTCCTGGGTCGTCCAGTCGGTATTGCGGACTCTCCGCTCTGGCATCGACATGGGGGCCGAATTCGGTTGCAGCGTGGATGATCTTGGCGTTGCTGCCCTGTCCGGCTCGGTTCTGCATCGGCATCTTGGCCATTTGTGCGGAGGTCTTCTCATTGGTCTGCGTGGCTTTCATCCCCTCCATTTTGGTCATCTCACCCATCGCCATGCCCATATCCTGATGGCTCAGGATCGGATAGGGATCAAACTCCGGAACCTCTGCGCTCAGCGCCGGATCGGGGGTCAGGGTGCCGCGGGCATAGCCGGTGCGATCAAGAGCCTGGGCAAAGATCGAATAAGCCCGATCGGCGCTCGGTTCGACAATTATGTCATAGGTCTCGGCGACTCCGATGCGGAACTCATCAACGGTTACCGGCTCGATATTCTGACCGTCGGCGGCGACGATCTTCATTGTCAGTCCGGGAATCCGCAGATCGAAAAAGCTCATCGCCGAACCGTTGATAATCCGCAAGCGCACCTTTTCACCACGCTTGAACAGGCCGGTCCAGCCATCGGCCGGGGTTTGTCCGTTCATCAGGAAGGTGTAGGTGTAGCCGGTGACGTCGGACAGGTCCCGATCACTCATGCGCATTTTGTTCCACATGCTGCGCTCTGACCAGGTACGAGCGAGGCCTTTTTGGCGGATATCGCTGGCCAGATCTCCGGCGGTACGCTCGGCAAAATTGTAATATCCGCTCGCTTTTTTGAGTTTGGCGTAGATATCAGTCGGGTCTTCGTCCGACCAGTCGGAGAGCATCACCACATATTCGCGGTCGTAGCTGAAGGGTTCCGGTTCAAGCGGATCGATAATGATCGGGCCGTAGTGGCCGGTCTGCTCCTGAAAGCCAGAGTGACTGTGATACCAGTAGGTTCCGTTCTGATTAACATCGAACTGATAGCGGAAGGTTTTGCCCGGGGCGATTCCCTTGTAGCTGATATCGGGCACACCGTCCATACCGGCGGGCAGGATCAGACCGTGCCAATGGACCGAAGTTGATTCTGCCAGCTGATTGCTGACATTCAAGGTGATACGGTCCCCTTCCTTCCAGCGCAGAATCGGTCCCGGCACCGAACCGTTTATCGCCGTAGCCATACGGTTGTGGCCAGTAAAATTAACGGCCTGCGGCGCGATGGTCAGGTGAAAATTCTTGCCGCGCAGAATCGGTTGTCCGGACGCTGACTTGTTTGCTGCCAGCAGACGTGCCGGAGACAAACCGAGCCCAAGCAAGGCCCCGCCCATTGCGACTCCCTTGACAAACTGACGGCGTGGCAAACAGATCTGGTCGAGATTCAAGAGTGATTGTCCCGGTTTCATTGAGTTGCCCTTCGCGTAATTTAAGCCCGTCTGCCGGACAGGCCGAATCCTTGAGATTGATTTTCCCTTGGTATCGAACACTCAGATATGTCAGTCCCCTGGTTGGAATCTCAGCGAGATAATTTATGGAAATGCTGAGCAAGAAATGATTTCCGAACCCTGCGGGAAACGAGGATCTCCCCCCTGCCGCAGTCTATCTCATTTGATTTGATTGTGCAAATTGTAGTTTTTTGTTCGGCTGGTGGCTTGACCGCCAGTTTCGCTTGATAGTAGCATGAGGTTTCAAGGGAGTTTCATGACCAGTCTTTTTCGCCATAATAATCTGCTTGCCTCGCTGCTTGTCTTCGCCTATCTGCTGATTGGTGCGGGGATGGGGAATGCGCTGCTTTTGTGTCAGGAATCGGAAGCGGCTGCCCATCTGGAGTATATGCTGTCCGGAAGCTGCCAGGATGACTGTCAGGCTGAGGATGGTCGTGCGGGCGGTGGTTGTACCCGTTCTGTTCGTGCCTGGTCAGCGACGGATTGTCTGGATACTCCGGTTTCACTTTCACACGTTTCTGCCCGGGACAAGGATCTGTCGGCAGATTCCGTCGTGTCCGACGGGGTTGCAGTTTCTCTTGATGACGCCCGGAACTACCCGGCCACCGAGCTGAAAATACTCCGTCTGGTGGCCCAGCCTCCCCCCCCCCTGATTCTTGCTGTTCTTCGTACCGTTGTTCTGTTGACATGAGTTACCTCTGCCCGCCTCAGCCGAGGTCGGGTTCTTTTCCGCTGGTGTAATTTATCGGCGGAACCAGGTTTAATTTCATTTTTCAGCCTAAAATTTAACAGCAGCGTTCAATTTGCTCGAATATATTGTCCTGACAATGCTCGTAAGTCCGTTGTTACAGCTGAGCATTTGATCAGCACCGCAGGACCGCCAGAGTGTAAAAGGCGGGATCTGTTGACTATTTACAATCTAACAGTCCCTTTTTCGGCCGGATTTCCCGGGCGGATAAGGGCAAGGTAAGAGGAGCAATTATGTTTATGCGTAGCATTGTCTCCTGGGGACTGCTTTTTCTTGGTCTGGCCTTTTCGGTTTCGCCGCTATTCGCTGCGGAAACCGGCCAGATTAACAGCCCCTTGGGACAGAATTATCCTGTTTATCAACCCTCCACAGAGAATAGCGATGACAGTAACCCCGTCGTTGCTCCTGCACCAAAGGGTGAGTTGGGTCTGCAACAGGCATTGGCGTTAACCATGCGTTATAACGCGGATCTTGCCGCCTCCGCCTGGGAGATAAAGGCCCGTGCCGGACAGGAACGTCAGGCCGGCTTGTTGCCGAATCCGGACTTTTCTTTTGAGGCGGAGAACTTTGCCGGTGACAACGATATGAAAGATTACGATGTCGCTGAAACAACCTTCTCAGTCAGTCAATTGGTGGAGTTGGGCGGCAAACGTGGAAAACGTCAACAGGCCGCCAGCCTGGAGCGACAACTGGCTGCCTGGGATCACGAAGCGAAACGACTCGATATTCTGACCGGGGCGACCAAGGCCTATATCGATGTGGTTGCTGCCCAGCAACGGGTTGATAAGTCCAGAGTTCTGGCTGAGCTGGCCGGTGCTGTGCATCGTGCCGTCCGTGAGCGGGTCGAGGCCGGTAAGGTCTCTCCCCTGGAGTTAACGAGAGCCGGTGTTGAATACTCGGCAGCCCGTCTGGAGAGCATCAAGGCCAAGCGAGAACTTGCCGCAGCGCGTAAGGTTCTGGCTTCTTTCTGGGGAGCCTCTGTCGCCAGGTTCGACAGGGTGGCTGATGATCTGGTGTTGCCGTCCGATTTGCCGTCGTTCGAACAGGTCGTCGGAGCGGTTGGACAGAATCCGGACCTGGCTCGCTGGGCCACGGAACTGAAACAGAAACAAGCCGAACAGAGTCTGGCCAGAGCTGAAGCAGTCCCCGATCTGACCTTCAGCGTCGGGCTGCGTAACTTTCAGGAAACCGGCGACAATGCTCTGGTGGCAGGGTTGGAAATCCCCCTGCAGTTGTTTGATCGCAATCAGGGCGGGCGTGAACAGGCTGCTGCAACCTATCATCGAACGCGACGAGAGCAGCAGGCGGCACAGGCCAGAATTAATGCTGAACTGTCTACCGCCTATCAGGAACTGAAGAGCGCCAGAGAGGAACTTCTGGTCCTTGATAAGGAGTTGTTACCCGGTGCGCAGCAGGCGTTTGAGGCGGCAAATCTTGGCTACCGCGAAGGGAAGTTCGGCTTTCTCATCATGGTTGATGCCCAGCGAACCCTGTTTGAGGTTCGGGGGCAGCATGTTGATGCCCTGGCAACCTACCATAAGGCGAAGGCTGACATTGAGCGCCTGATTGCTCGTCCGCTGGTGTCACTCACTACCGAATCCAATATTAAAAAATGAGGTTAACGATGATAAAGCATCTTATCTGGAAAACTATCTTTATGCTGGCAATGGGACTGATCATCGGTCTTCCTGGTTTGGCCCTTGCCGGAGATCATGGCAACGAAGAGGCTCATGCTGAAGGTGGGCAGGGTGACGAACATGGTGATGAGGGGGCGATCCGTCTGACCGACGCTGAATTGAAAGAGTTCGGCATTGTTGTCAAAAAGGCTGGTCCGGGCCGTCTGGATGTTTATGTTGACCTGCCGGGAGAAATTGTCATCAATGCCGACCGTCAGGCGCATGTGGTGCCGCGGGTACCGGGTATTGTGCGTGAGGTAAAAAAGAATCTTGGCGATCAGGTCAAGGGAGGTGAGGTGATGGCGGTTCTCGAAAGCCGGGAACTGGCCGATACTAAAGCCGACTATCTGGCCTCGCGTGAGCGCCTTGCCCTTGCACAGACCAGCTTCAAGCGTGAGGAGCGGCTCTGGAAGATGAAAGTTTCCGCAGAGCAGGAATACCTCGATGCCAGACAGGCGTTGGCCGAAGCGCGGATCAACCTGCGCTCTTCCGAACAGAAGCTGCATGCTTTGGGTTTCGGCGAAAATTACCTTGAACTTCTCCCGGAGCATCAGGACCAAACCTACACCCGCTATGAGATGACGGCTCCTTTTGGCGGGTCAGTAATTCAGAAGCATATCTCTTTAGGTGAGGCTTTGAGCGATTCTTCCGAGGCTTTTGTGGTCGCTGATCTGGGTACGGTCTGGGTTGATATCAATGTCTACCAGAAGGATCTGATCAAGGTTCGTCAGGGGCAGAAGGTGGTGATTGAAATCGGTCACGGTTTCGCACCGGTCAATGGCGTTTTGACTTACGTTGGCCCCCTGGTCGGAGAAGAAACCCGGACCGCATTGGCCCGGGTGGTCCTGCCGAACCCGAACGGTGAACTGCGTCCCGGAATGTTCATTACCGCCCGGGTAGCCACAAACAGTACCGAGGTGCCGCTGCTGGTGCCAAAAACTGCGTTGCAGACCATGGATGGAAAGACTGTGGTTTTTGTTCTTGACGAAGATGGTTTTGAAGCACGTTCCGTGACCGTTGGTCAAGTCAATGGACTGCAGGTGGAGATTACGGAAGGTCTGCAGGTTGGCGAACGCTATGCCTATACAGGAGCTTTCACTCTCAAAGCACAGCTTTCCAAGGGTGCTTTTGGTGGTGGCCACGGTCATTAGAGTTTCGCAAGATTTTCGCCACGGAAATTTTCCGGGATTGTGAACGACTGCCTGTGTGGCGGTTTTACAAGTCGATGGCATGCTGTTGCAGTGCGCTGCGGAAAATGCCGGTGGTGATATTTGGAGATAAATTATGGAAAGAGTAATACGTCTGGTTCTACAGAGCCGTCTGTTGATGTGTGTTCTGGGAGTGGTGGTGCTCGGGGCAGGTTGGTACAGTTACAACCGTTTGCCGGTCGACGCCTTCCCCGATGTCACTCCGGCCCTGGTTCAGGTTTTCACCGAGACCGAGGGTCTGGCTCCGGAAGAGGTGGAAAAGTATGTCACCTATCCGGTCGAAGTGGCGATGAACGGTTTGCCTAAACTCCAGAAGATCCGTTCTGTTTCGAACTTTGGTTTGTCGGTCATCAATATCTATTTTGAAGATGGAACCGATATCTTCTTTGCCCGACAACTGGTCGGGGAACGACTACAACTGGCGCGGGAAGAAATCCCGCCCGGTTTTGGCGAGCCGGAAATGGGCCCGATTTCGACCGGTCTGGGACAAATTCTTTTTTATGTGGTCGAAGATGAAATCGGCAATCGCAGTCCGGAAGAGATGCGCGAGATTCAGGACTGGTTGATCAAGTTCAATATTCAGACCGTTCCCGGTGTGACCGAAGTTCTGTCTATCGGGGGGGAGGTCAAGCAGTTTCAGGTCCAGATCCGTCCAGCAGATCTCCTCCGTTATGATTTGACCCTCAACGACATCGTTGAAACCGTACAGGCCAACAACTCCAATGTCGGCGCCCAGTTACTGGTCAAGAATGCCGAGGAATATATTGTCCGTTCCGTCGGTTTGGCGGAAAAACTGGAGGACCTGGAGAAGATCGTTCTCAAGGTCAGAGATGGAACTCCGATTTACCTTGAGCAGGTGGCAGATGTCGTTATCGGTGGCGAGATTCGCCGTGGACTGGTCACCATGGATGGCAAGGGTGAGGCGATGGTCGGCATGATTCTCAAGCTGATCGGGACCAATACTTCGCAGGTCATCAAAGACGTCAAGATCAAAATCGAAAAAATTAACAAGGTGCTGCCCGAGGGAATTAAAATTGTTCCCTACTACGATCAGGCGACTCTGGTGGCAAAATGTGTCAATACCGTTACCAAGGCCCTGCTCGAAGCGGGGGTACTGATCATTATTATCCAGCTGTTGATGCTCGGTGGTATGCGGCCAAGTGCCGTGGTGCTGGCATCGATTCCCTTTTCATTGGCGTTTGCCTTTTTCCTGATGAATTATTTCGGGGTTTCAGCCAACCTGATGTCACTGGGGGGCTTGGCGATTGCGCTTGGACTGCTGGTTGATGGCTCAGTGGTTATGATTGAAAATATTGATCGGCACATGCACACGGCAGATCCGGACGAATCGATGCGGCAGATTGTGCTGCGGGCCAGCGCCGAGGTGGCGCGGCCGATTATCTTTTCCCTTTTGATCATCGTTATTGTTTTTATCCCGCTCTTTACCCTGCAGGGGGTTGAGGGCAAGACCTTCCGGCCACTGGCCCAGACCATGTCGTTCGCAATTTTCGGGTCGTTGGTTTTTACCGTCCTGTTAGCACCGGTCCTCAGCAGTCTGCTGATGCGGCGACCGAAGAAAAAGGATGGAGAGCATCAGGAACTCCTGATCGTGCGTTGGATGCTGGCAGTCTATCGGCCTGCCGTGACCCTGTTTGTACGACGTCCGGTGATCCCCATTTCGCTCTCTGCCGGTCTGTTGGTCGTCGGTATTTTTCTGTTCACCCAGCTTGGTTCAGAGTTCGTTCCACGTCTCAATGAAGGTGACCTGTTAATCCGGGCGACCATGGCTCCCTCGATTTCCCTCGAAGAGGCGAGTATCAATATGGGGCGTTTTGAGCGCCGGTTGATGGGCAAGTTCCCCGAAGTTACCAGGATCGTGACCCGGGTCGGTCGGGGTGAAGTCGGCGCCCATGCCGACCCGATCAATAATGCCGAGGCTTTCGTCGCGTTGAAACCGCAAGAAGAATGGACCTCGGCAGAAACGCCGGACGAACTCTATACCGCCATCGGCGAATTTCTGGAGGATTTTCCGGGTGCGCAATTTAATGTCACCCAGCCGATAGCCGCGGCAGTGGATGAACTTCTGACCGGCACCAAGGCGGCGCTGGCGATCAAGATCTTCGGCGACGATATGGAGGTTCTCAAACAGAAGGCGGCTGAGATTGAGGCGGTTATTCGGGATGTCCCGGGCGCGGCCGACGTCCAGAAAGATCAGGTCACAGGGACACCGCAGTTACTGATCCGTATTGATCGCAAGGCGATTGCCCGCTACGGGATCAATGTCGAGGATGTGCAGGGTGTTATCCGTACCGCCGTTGGCGGTGAACAGGCCGGGCAGATTTTCGAGGGCATCCGTCGTTTTGATGTTTACGTCCGTTTTACCCCGCAAAGTCGTGCGACCGCCGATGCGATTCGCCATATTCTGGTTTCGGCGCCGGGCGGAGTCAAGGTCCCGCTCGATCAGTTGACGCACATTGAAGAGATCGTCGGGCCACGGCAGATTACCCGCGAAAATAACCAGCGCTTCATCACCGTTCAGTGCAACGTCAGGGGCCGTGATATTGGTTCATTTGTTGCCGCAGGGCAAAAGGCTATTGCAGAGAAAGTTCAGCTTCCACCCGGCTATCTGGTCAACTGGGGTGGACAGTTCGAACTGCAGCAGGAAGCCAATAAACGCTTGGCACTGGTCGTGCCGATGACCCTGATGATCGTGTTTCTCTTGCTCTATTCGACCTTTAATTCGCTGCGCAATTCGTTGCTTATTTTCCTCAATATTCCGCTGGCACTGGTCGGTGGCGTGATCGGGCTTTGGTTGACCGGTCAGAACCTGTCGGTTCCGTCATCAGTCGGGTTTATTGCTCTGTTCGGAATCGCACTGGCCAACGGTATGGTTCTGGTAACCTACATCAACCAGCTGTTGCAGGATGGCGTTCCGGCGGTTCAGGCGGCGATTGACGGTGCCTGTCTGCGTTTGCGTCCGGTCATCATGACGGCTGCCGCCGCTGGACTCGGTCTGGTGCCGATGGCCCTTGCTTCCGGAACCGGCAGTGAAGTCCAACGTCCTCTGGCAACCGTTGTCATCGGCGGCCTGGTGACCTCAACGCTGTTGACCCTGCTGGTTGTTCCGGCCCTTTATAAATGGTTTGCTGTCAAAGTGGAAAAGGAGGTTTAGATCCATGAAAGAAATCAAAGCCTACATTAAAAAGCATAAGCTGGCGGATGTGACACGTGTTCTGCGCAAAATTGAAGGACTCACCGGGATGAGTGTCATCGAAAGCTGTGGCTACGGTATCGGCTGGGGTGGGGCCGAATTTGAGGAGCATATCAGCTGTCGGCCGGGCGTTAAAATCGAAGTTTTCTGTAACGACGAACTGGTTGACGAGGTGGTCTCCAGCATTGAAAAGGCTGCACAGACCGGTCTTAAAGGCGATGGCAAGATCTATGTGAGCACCATTGATGTCGCTGTGCGTATCAGTACCGGTGAGCGTGGTGGAGATGCCATCTGATCGAAGGAGCTTGCTTTATGAAGATAATAACAATCGGTTTTTTTGTCACAATCATGGGGATTATTCTTCCCGGTTGTGCCGCTAATCGTACCGCAGCGACGGGTGGGACAAGGGGCGCTGCTGATTATGCAATCCTTCTTGACCCCATGCCCGGGGTGGCCGTCAGTCAGGCCAGGGTTTCCCGGGATAAGGACGCACTTGTTATCTCTGGTCGGATCAAGAGATCGCATGAGATTCAACTTCCCGGGCATGTGGATCTGGTGGTCTGTGCTTCTGACGGATAAGCATTGGTTAGAAAAAAGATTTCTGTCCCGGGGCTGGCCTCAAAACGCAGGGGCGTCTATGAACTGCCGTTTCGTTCGCGGCTGGCATTTATTCCCCCTGAGGGGGCGCAGATTCATTTGCGTTACCATGCGCCATCTTCCGCTTCGGCAGGGTCAGTTTTTTCTGAAACCTGTCAGACCTGATAGCGTTCAATCGTAGTCCCTCCTGATATGCCCACACCGAAAGGTGTGGGCCCTTTTTTATCGATGAGGATTAGAACTCGAAGGCCAGCTGGGCTGTCAGCGTATGGGTCCGCTCTTGCTTCGGAACCCCGTAAAGGTATTCGAAAGCCAGGACGGTATTTTCAAGCAGACCATAGGAAATCGCCACACCGTAGCGTTGCAGGTTTTCTTTGAAATCATTCGCTCTTTCCATCCGTGCAGCCAACTGCAACGACTCTTTCGGCATCCAGACCAGTTCAAAATTCCATGCCTGTGGTCGTTCCCCGCTCAAATCCTGACCGGACACCAGCAGTGCAGAGTCAAATTTTTGCACAGCCGCTAGATATTCGCCCGTAAAACCTAAAGACCTTGACTGAATGGAGATAAACCCTGAAGCTGCCGGAACACTGGATGTATAGAAGCTGTGCTCCTGAACCAGATCAGCATTGCTTTCTGCCAGGTCGCTGAGGTAGGACGCTCCAAGGGTGAGCCATTCGGCCGGATTCAGCTCAAGTGAAATAACCCAGTTGTCGATATGATCAGCATCTCCTGCCGGGTCAATGTCGCCGTTAAATACACCGCCCCTGAGAGTCCACAATTCTCCCTGCAGGGAGAGCAGTGCCGCCGTCTGGTTTGTTTCACCGAGATCGAGAGTCAGGGGATTGGTAACCATGAAACTGTTATAGGCCCCGAACGGGAGGTATGTTTTGCCGCCAATGAATGTCGGTGTCTGACCGAAAAGTTTGTGTCGGCCATTTAGAATCACCACAACTTCGTCGGCTTGCGGCGGGACAGTATCATCACCCTCCCACAGTAATATCGCGTGAGCAGAGATCTGTTCACTAAGCTGAATTTCGGTTGACAGTTCAGCCGTCGATATTGTCAGATCACTGGTTTCAGCAGCTCCTTCAGTTTTGAAATAGGAGGCTTCAAGCTCCAGCAGGCCACTGAAGGTGATGTTGCTGTCTGCCGCCGTTTGCTCAGGCAGTGTCGCCGGTATTTTTTCTGTTGAGTCCAGAGTTTGAATGCGGGTTTTGATATTTTCTGTTTCGCTCTTGCTGTCCGGATGGGCGGCAAGAGCTGATGCGAAACAAATCAGCATGATTAAAACAGCCAACCCCAGATGTTTGAACCCTGTTGCCATCAATGTGTTGCACCTCCTGGAAAGGTTTCTTGCGAGACCTTGATTCTGCCGGTTCCCTGAGCAGCGTGATCAAAGCTTCGGTGGCTACGAAAAATAGTATGGTATGCATGTAGTAACATGTAAAAAATATTCGTAACACTACAATGGAATCTTTCACTTTTCAATAAAAAAGGAGCGTTAGGACAGGTTTCTGTTCGAAGCGGATTTTCCGGGATTTGTGTGCGAATATGATTTTTGCGACAGGGACATGCCCAAATACGGGCCGTCTGCCTACACTGCGAAATGTGTGACCTCGAAATCAATCAACAAGGCACAGGGAATAAAGGTGTCGAGTTCCAGTTGACGACGTCCGAGCAGTTGTTCGGAAAAGTCTCCCAGCAGGTCGAACTCTCTGCGGAAAGCTTCCCGGAACGGGTGACGTAATTCGGACATTACCAGCGGGTTGCCGGTGGTGAAATTGAGTGTACAGAAATCGTCCGAGAAGGATTCTCCCGAACAGTCAATATTCGGCAGTCCATGCAAGCGACAGGTCATGGGTCGTTGGGCATAGACCAGGCAGGTGCCATCTTTGGCGAGGAGCGGGCAGGGGGTCTGATCGTCTTCCGGCATCTGCTGCCAGTCGTCATGGGGGAGATGGTTAAGGATATACGGCTGGTGAAATTAGGGCCAGATCGATTGCAACGCATCGGTACGGTGGTGGGCTTTGGTCAGTACCTGCTCCTGGGTTGAGCGGTCAAGATGATTAAAGCCTGTTTGCAGCAGGCAGGCATCGAGCAGGCTGATCTCGAACAGGCCGCGGCAGCAGGCATAACAGCCCTGTTGACAGGCAATCTGTTCTCCTGCCTGTTCGAGGCAGCCAGCAAACCAGCGGTCGATTTCCTGAAGCAGCGCTTGATATTGTGTGAGAATATCCTGCATGCTGGCGATGATAGCACAACCTGGCCCCTATCAAGGTTCAGGCATTTATCGAAGCGTTCCCTCTCCCTCAGGGAGAAGGGGCGAGTGTCGATCAGGGTTGATCCGAAAGCGCTAGCGCAAACGCACACCCGGTGGCTTCTTGCAGCTCTTCAAGCGAACTGAAGGGCGAAATTTCGATCAGGGTCAGCCCCTTGTCGGCATCGACCTCGAAGACCCCCTTGTCGGTCACCAGCAGATCGACCACCCCTTTGCCGGTCACCGGCAGGTCACACTCGGGCAG
>JAJRWF010000126.1 GCA_024276905.1 Deltaproteobacteria bacterium | reverse complement strand
TGGACACCCTTGCCGTCCGGCTAGCGGTTCCCGTCATCAGGGTCCGCAGAGGACTTGCACCTCCAAGTCACCATTCAGCCACCACGGCTAAATGGATGGTGCTTACGCACCACGCGCCCTGCCGGGCGCACCAACAAAAAAAGGGATGACGCCCCAACGTCATCCCCGAACCGAACAAAAGAATTTAACTCAACCTAACCTTGAGCCTGAACCGCAGTAATGGCCGCGACACTGACAATGTCAGCCACCGAACAACCACGCGACAAATCGTTGACCGGTTTGGCCAGCCCCTGAATGATCGGGCCAACGGCTTCAGCGCCGGCAATTCTTTCGACCAGCTTGTAGCCGATATTCCCTGCATCAAGATCGGGAAATATCAGGGTGTTGGCCTGGCCGGCGACGGGAGAACCGGGAGCTTTCTTGGCCCCGACATTGGGCATCAGTGCAGCATCGGCCTGAAGTTCACCATCAATTGCCAGATCAGGATCAATTTCTTTTGCGATTTCAAGAGCCTTCAACACCTTGTCACAATCGGCGTGACTGGCACTCCCCTTGGTTGAGAAACTCAACATACCGACCCGGGCCTCAACCCCGAGAAAGCTCTTGCAACTGGCAGCGGTACTGACCGCAATTTCAGCCAGAGCCTGGGCATCAGGGTTGGGGTTGACCGCGCAATCGGCAAAACAGAGCACACCATTCTCACCGAAATCAGGATTTTGGGTTACCATCAAAAAGACCGACGAAACGGTTTTCATCCCGGCTGCGGTTCCAACAACCTGAAAAGCGGCCCGCAAGACATCACCTGTGGTGTTGGCAGCACCGGCCACAGCACCACCGGCATCTCCCTTGCGGACCATCATCGCCGCAAAGTAGAGGTTATCGTCACCCGTTAACAAGGCGATCGCCTGCTCCTGACTCAAACCCTTCTTTTTACGCAGTTCAACCAGCTCGTCAGCATAGCCTTTCAACAGGTCTGAATTTTTGGGATCGAGTAATTCGACAGCGTCCAACGACACTCCCAATTCTGCTGCCCTGGCTTCAAGCTGCGAAACGTCCCCCAACAAAATCGGCCTGGCAAGTCCCTCTTCGACAATACTGGCTGCCGCCTCGATCATCCGGTCGTCATAACCTTCCGGCAAAACGACATTTTGTAAATTGTTCTTTGCTTTTTGTTTGATCTGATCGACCAAATGCATTTTGACCTCCATCTCTCGTTAACTTACTGTCTCTGCGAAATAAATAATCATATAGTGACTCTTATCCTAGGCGATGAATTAACATGACGAACCACAGGAAACGCGGAATCCAACCGAACAGGCCCGGCGATATTTGATACAACCAAATATCATGTTCGACAAACGGATTCCCCCAGCCACAGAATCAGCTGTTTATAGCGAAGAGACCCTGAGATGGTCAATGAGATAATTATTTATGCAGGATTCAGGAACTGTGCAAATGCCGCTGGCAGTGCCAGCGCCTCAAGAGTATAATCAACGGATATGCTGAAGAGAACTGTCTCCCTACGTCTTGACAGGCCGAGTCTTTTCGGGCTGTTCGTGCTGATTTCCCTGCTGATACATCTACTCGTGGGATTGATGCTCCAGAATCGGCAGATTCTGCCTGTCAGAACACAAGAGCCTGAAAAACTGGCCGTCAGAATGCAGGAAAGAAAAAACTGGCTGGAACTGGATCAGAAACCGCAAAACAAAACCGATCAACCACCGAAACAGGCCGACCATCTGGCAGAATCCAACCAGAAGGTTGATCAGGAAAAGGCCCCGAAAGGAACTGACAGCCGGGACAAACAGCCGACAGTTTCTCACGCAGCAACACCACCACAACAATCACCAAAACGCTCGCCACAGCGGGCCCAGCGCAAGTCTCCTGCCACCAGCCCGGCGCAGAAGACACCGCCGCAATTTCAGGTAGCCGAACAGGGGACTGAGCCGCCACCGCAAAAACCCTCCACCGAACAGAAAAAAATTGACCTGAACCTGCCACAGATCAAAGACCTGACCCAGCTGGCGCCGACCACCCTCGCCCGCCTTGACCAGCAGCAGAGCAAAAGGGTCAAGGAACGTCCCGAAATCGCGTTGAAGGATGATGAAATCTGGCTGAACCTGCAACAGATGGACAACAAGCTGCTCTCTTTTTTCCGCCGCTTCACTGATCGGATCGATGCGGTGTGGAACTATCCCGTAGAAGCGTCGAGTCGCGGGATTGAGGGAACCTTGCTGGTCAAGATTGTTGTCAATAAAAAGGGGGAGCTGATTGACGTCCTCCCCCTGCAAAGTTCAGGGTCAGACATTCTTGACAATGAAGTGAAACTTGCAATCTACCGCGCTGCCCCTTTTGGTGACTTACCCAATTATTACCCCCACGACCAACTGAAGATTTATGCCCATTTTCAATACAAGCTCAGTCTGCGCACGATCTACGGTCGCCCCTGAAAAAAGCTCCTAGTGTCCCGTGCGGTTAGTTGTGTCAATTAATTCTGAGTCATTTTGACTGCGGACAAGGCGCGCCGACGCAGGTCTAGCCTGAGTTAAACCAAGGAGGTGGAACGCAGGCCGCAGCCAAAAGGGCCAGAATTAGAAGGCAGAATTAACCGTACGGGACACTAGTATTTCGATTCTCTAAAATGTTTACATTAAGCGACTTCAAGGTCAAATTTCTTCCAACGATACACAACCGGGGTGGAGTTGATCTCCTTGATTCCCAGAAGGATACGTTCCTTGAGTTCCTCTTTGGAGGAAACTCGGATATGTCGTAAAAACGTTCGAGCCATTTTTGAAAAAGCTGTTTCGATTAAATTCAACCAGGACCCATGCTTTGGCGTGTACACATATACGAAGCGACCAGGCCTGGACGCAAGATATCTCATGGTCTCCTTTGAGATATGAGATGAATGATTATCTAAGACGACACGAATCGTGCTCTCTTTTGGATAGTAGGCATCAAGCTCTTTGAGTAACTCAATAAATTCTCTACTGCGATGACGATCATGGACTTGCGCTATGATTTTGCCGTTATGCAGATCAAGGGCCGCGAGTATTGACACTGTACCAAGCCGCTTGTACTCGTAGTCTCGCCCTACTGCTTTATGCTTTCCTGGCTTCGGCGGTAAGTCGGGAGCAATATTGGCAATGGCCTGAACTCCGGGCTTTTCGTCAACGGACACGGTGATCGTCGAGGGAGGTAAATCACTGGATGCACCTTGGTCGTTTTGGAGGTTGACCTCTTGGTAGACTATGAGCACTTCCTGCATTTTCTGCTCAAAGTCCGGGTCTCTGCGTTCCAAGTAATATTTGATTTTATGGGGACGTATTTCGTTGGCCGAGAGGATTCTCCAGACTGTTGCTTTTCCGGCTTTTGACAGAGAGGGGTGCCCTGCAGCCGGGGCATGTTCGCAGGTATACTTGGCAAGCTCGCTATATGTCCAAAGCTCAGCAGCCAGTCCAAGATCTTTAGGTTTCATACATGCCACATTAATCACCCATGCTTTTGC
>JAJRWF010000125.1 GCA_024276905.1 Deltaproteobacteria bacterium | reverse complement strand
TGGCCGGGATGAAAAAATCGGAGTTCGTGCTGGCGATCAACACCGACAAGGACGCGCCGATCAACGAGGTCGCCGATGTGCTGGTGGTCGCCGATATCAAGCAGTTCGCCCCGGCGTTGACCGCCAAACTGGAAGGCTGAAGAGAAAATCATCTGGTTCGCGCGACATCTCCACTCGTCTCTTCTCCCTGAGGGAGAAGGTGGCCAAAAGCCGGATGAGGGGGAGCCATTGTGAATCAGCCGGTAAAAAATCTTCGGCGTGAGGTGTATTCCCCCTCACCCTGACCTTCTCCCCCGGGGAGAGGGAAATGAAAGGATAAACAGCATGTCAGATGTATTTATTATCGAGGCTTTGCGTACCCCCTTCGGCAGCTTTGGAGGTTCACTGGCCGATGTCCCGGCACCACAACTGGGGGCAACCGTCATCAAGGAACTTCTCGCCAGAACCGGAGTCAAACCTGAACAAATCGGCCAGTTTATTGCGGGCCAGGTTCTAACCGGTGGTACAGGTCAGGCCCCGGCACGCCAGGCCATGCGGGCCGCCGGACTGCCCGACGGCATCCCGGCCCTGACGATCAACAAGGTATGCGGCAGCGGCCTCAAAGCGATCATGCTGGGTGCCGATTCCATTCGTCTGGGCGATGATGAACTGGTCATTGCCGGTGGCATGGAAAATATGTCTCTGGCTCCTTACGCCCTGCCCAAGGCACGCTATGGCATGCGCATGGGCAACGCCGAAACGGTTGACCTGCTGATCCATGATGCGCTGCTCGACCCCTATACCGGTCGTCATATGGGTGAGGTTACCGAAGTCGCTGTTGCGGAACAGGAAATCAGCCGTGACGCTCAGGACGAGTTTGCCATCAGTTCCTATCAGCGGGCTCAAGCCGCGGCTGAAAAGGGTTTTCTTGCTAAAGAGATCGTTCAGGTGGTTAAAAAGACCCGTAAAGGGGAGGTCGTTGTTGACGCCGACGAAGAACCTTCACGTGTGAATTTTGACAAATTTACCGGTCTGCGTCCGGTCTTCAAGAAGGACGGCACCCTGACCGCCGGCAACGCCTCGACAATCAATGACGGGGCCGCCTTCGTCCTGCTGGCCAGTGGCGATGCCGTCAAAAAATATGGTCTCAAACCCAAAGCCAAGCTGGTGGCCTATGCAACCAACAGTCTGCACCCGGACCAGTTCCCGGTTGCCCCGGTCGGCGCGATTGAACGGGCCTGCGCAAAAGCCGACCTCTCGCTGGAGCAGATCGACCTGTTCGAAATCAACGAGGCTTTTGCCGCCGTAACCCTGATGGCGATCAAAAATCTGAAACTGGAGCGCGACAAGGTGAACGCGAATGGTGGAGCCTGCGCCATCGGCCATCCGGTCGGAGCCAGTGGTGGACGTCTGATTACCACCCTGCTCAACGGTCTCCGGGAAACCGGTGGCCGCTACGGTCTGGCGACTCTCTGTATCGGGGGCGGCGAGGCGGTATCAGCGATCATTGAGCGGCTTGATTGATGGCGCCGCAAACATTTCGCCATTCGATTCTATAATTCGAGGAGGAGAGATCCATGTCGTTGACAACCCCTTACGATAATATCCCGGTCAACCTGACCGGTCCCAACATGCTTGATTACGAGCAGGCGGTCAGGGATTATCGCTTCGATATCCCGGAATATTTCAATTACGGCTTCGATGTCATCGACCGCTGGGCTGCAGATCGTACCAAACTGGCGCTGGTCTGGGCGGATCGGAGTGGAACCGAGATTCGCAAGTACAGCTTTTTCGATCTGCAACAGCTCTCCAACCGCTTTGCCAACCTGCTGCGCAATCTTGGATTCAAAAAAGGTGATCGCTTGTTCGTGATGGTGCCGCGCCTGGTCGACTGGTACGCGGTGATGCTCGGCAGTTTCAAACTTGGAGTCATTCCGCTCCCGGCGCCGAACATTCTGGTCGCCAAGGATATCACCTACCGCATCACAGAGGCTGAAGCGGTTGGGGCGGTAGTCTGGCACGAGAATACCGCCAAAATCAGCGAAGTGCGTGCCGATTGTCCAAGCCTGAAACACTGCATCAGTCTCGGCGGCTCGACCCCCGACTGGCAATCTTACGAAAGTTTGATGGCCGAGGCCTCACCTCGCCTGGAGCGCGATGAGATCGAGGCAACCCGCGCCGACGACAATATGCTGATCTATTTTACTTCGGGCACTACCCGTTTTCCGAAGATGGTCCCGCATACCCAGGCGTCTTACGGTATCGGCCACCTGATCACCGCCAAGTTCTGGCAGGACCTCAAACCGACCGACCTGCACTGGACCCTGTCGGACACCGGCTGGGCCAAGGCGGCCTGGGGCAAACTGTTCGGCCAGTGGCAGATCGGTTGTGCTGTTATGGTCCATGACGCGGCGGCAAAATTTGACGCGGTCACGCATCTGAAGTTGATTGAGAACTGTGGCGTGACCACCTTCTGTGCCCCGCCGACGGTCTACCGGATGCTGGTTCAGGAAGATCTCGGTCGCTACGATCTGTCCTCGATCCGCCACTCGTTGGCAGCTGGTGAGCCCCTCAACCCGGAGATTATCAAAACCTGGAAGGAAACCACCGGGACCACGATCTACGACGGGTTCGGCCAGACCGAATCGGTCAACCTGATCGGCAACTTCCCCTGCCTGCCGATCCGCTTCGGATCGATGGGCAAACCGACCCCCGGCTTTCAGGTTGACCTGGTCGATGATGAGGCCTGCCCGGTACCCGACGGCGAAGAAGGCAATATTGCGGTCAAGGTCAAACCGGAACCACCGGTCGGGTTGCTGCGCACCTACTGGCGCAATGATGAGGCCAATGCCGAATCCTTTGTCGGTGACTACTATCTGACCGGCGACAAGGCCTACAAAGACGAAGACGGTTACTTCTGGTTCGTCGGCCGCGCTGATGATGTCATCAATGCCGCCGGTTACCGGATCGGCCCTTTCGAGGTCGAAAGTGCGCTGCAAAGCCATCCGGCAGTCATCGAAAGTGCGGTGGTCGGTTCACCCGATGAGGTCCGCGGCACCATCGTCAAGGCCTTCATCATTCTCGCGCCCTGGGCCAAACCCTCTGACGAACTGGTCAAGGGAATTCAGGATCATGTCAAACAGGAAACCGCCCCCTACAAGTACCCGCGCGAGATCGAGTTTGTCAGCGAACTGCCGAAAACCATCTCGGGTAAAATTCGCCGGGTTGAATTGCGACAGCGTGAAGAAGAGAAGAAATCCTGAACATAAAAATTTTATTTTACTGAATAACAACAGGGAGACAGACATGGCAATCAACCGAATCATGGTCATCGGCGCCGGTCAGATGGGCGGCGGCATCGCTCAGGTGGCCGCCGAAGCAGGGCTTGAAGTGGTGCTCAATGACATCAATCAGGAGTTTATCGACAAGCGCCTGGCATTTATCGGCAAATTGCTCGACAAGAATGTCGCCAAGGGGCGGATCAGCGTGGAAGAGAAGGCCGCAACCCTCGCCCGGCTGATTCCGTCCACCGATCTCAAGGATGCGGCCGAGGTCGATTTTGTCGTCGAGGCCGCGACCGAAAATATGGATCTCAAAGAGAAAATATTCCGCACCCTTGATGAGGTCACCAAACCGGGCGTAATCCTCGCCAGCAATACCTCTTCACTGCCGATTACCGAACTGGCCGCCGTGACTTCGCGCCCCGAACTGATCATCGGTATGCACTTCATGAACCCCGTACCGGTAATGAAACTGGTCGAGGTCATCCTAGGGATCGCCACCAGCGACGCCACCTACGCCGCAGTCAAGGAGCTGTCCGAAAAGATGGGCAAGGTTCCAGTTGAAGTCAATGACTATCCCGGTTTTATTGCCAACCGGATCCTGATGCCGATGATCAACGAAGCCATCTACTGTATCTACGAAGGTGTCGCCGATGCCGAGTCGATCGACACGGTAATGAAACTCGGCATGGCTCACCCGATGGGTCCACTGACGCTGGCTGATTTTATCGGCCTCGACACCTGCCTGGCGATCATGGAAGTTCTCTACGAAGGCTTTGGTGACAGTAAATACCGCCCCTGCCCGCTGCTGCGCAAGATGGTCAAGGCCGGTTGGCTCGGCAAGAAAAGCGGCAAGGGATTTTTTGACTACAGCTGACATCTGAATACGTCGGATGTTTCCGAATTTGGACGATAACCCCCGGAGGAGAGCATGGCCTACAAAAACATTCTGGTACATCTCGACCAGACAGATCGCAGCCAGACCCGGTTTGACCTCGCCCTTGATCTGGCAAAACGTCAGCAGAGCCGCCTGAGCACCTATTACGCAACCTCAATGCCCTACCTTGTCCAGGGGGCTGAGAAACAACACCGAGACCAGGTTCAGGCCGCTTGCGAGGAACAAGCTGCTCAGGCTGGAGTTGATTTTGCCTGGATTTCCGAAGATGAAACCATGGCTCACCAGTCCCTGATCGCACGGGTTGATTATCAAGCGTTTTTTGCCGATCTGACCCTGGTCGGCCAACCCGGTACCGATGCCGGTCCACCACCTGCTCCCCCCAGGGACCTGCCGGAAAAAATGATTCTGACCTCCGGCCACCCGGTATTGACCATTCCCTTTGCCGGAAACTTTCAGAAAATCGGCACGCGGGTGATGATCGCCTGGCGTTCAGGCAGAGCTTCGGCCCGTGCAGTCTTTGACGCGCTGCCGATTCTGGCCCAGGCCGAGGCCGTCCACCTTTTGACCTTTGCCTCCAGCAGCTCGGAACGTGCTCAAGGGGAAACAACCCTGAAGAAACTCGCCGGGTTTCTCGCCCTGCATGGAGCCGAAGCGACAACCGAAGCACGACTGATCAGTGACATCGGTTTTGGCGATGCGCTGTTGAACCGCGCAGCAGAAGAAGGAACCGATCTGCTAGTGGCTGGCGGGGCTCTTCCCTCGGCTCCTGCTCCGATGGCCGGTCAGTTGCTCAAAGAGATGACCGTACCGGTCTTGATGTCTTCTTAGAGGCTGTAACGCTTCAGGGGAAGAGGGATTAAAACCATTTAGAATCAGGGGAAATCAAATGAATTTTGAACATCTGCTTTATGACTGCAGCAACGGGATAGCGACCGTAACCGTCAACCGCCCCAAGGCGCTCAATGCCCTCAATCAGGCCACCCTCAAGGAACTGCTCTGCCTGTTTGCGGGTATCAGGGACGATGCTGAGGTCAAAGTGGTGATTCTGACCGGTGCGGGAGAAAAAGCCTTCGTCGCCGGGGCCGACATCTCCGAGATGCAGTCGATTGATGCTGTTACCGGTCGTCAGTTCGCTCTGCTCGGTCACCAGCTGGCCGCAGCCATCGAGGAGTTGCCCAAGCCGGTAATTGCCGCCGTCAACGGCTTCGCCCTTGGTGGCGGCTGTGAACTGGCACTCTGCTGTGACATCCGGCTGGCGAGTGAAAATGCCCGTTTCGGACAGCCGGAAGTTAATCTCGGTGTGATTCCCGGTTTCGGCGGTACCCAGCGTCTGCCGCGGCTGATCGGCAAGGGCCGTGCCTGTGAGCTGTTGATGACCGGCGATATGATCGACGCTGCCGAGGCCCATCGCATCGGACTGGCCAACAAAGTGTTGCCGGCTGAGGAACTGCTGCCGGCCGCCAACAAAATGGCTACCAAGATCGCCGCCAAAGGTCCGATCGCAGTCAGCCTGGTCAAAAGTGCCCTGCATGACGGGCTGGAATCCGACCTGGCCCGCGCCTGCGCTCACGAAGCTGACCTGTTCGGCCTCTGCTTTGCCACCGCCGATCAAAAAGAAGGAATGCTGGCATTTCTGGAAAAACGCCCGGCGAAGTTTACAGGAAAATAAGATTCGGGCGTCAGGCACTCGTGTCCCGTTTGGTTAGTTGTGTCAATTAATTCTGAGTCATTTTGGCTGCAGACAAGGCGCGCCGACGCAGGCCTAGCCTGAGTTAAACCGAGGAGGAGGAACGCAGACCGCAGCCAAAATGGCCGGAATTGGAAGGCAGAACTAACCACACGGGACACTAGGCAGTGAGCGCCGGGTTAAGTCAAAGACTTGAGGAACCTGCCTTCTCAGCGCCAAACGTCTGGTGCCCGCAACGGAGTTGCTATGAATTTAGATTTGAATGAAGAACAGAAACTGATCCAGCAGACCGCAAAAGAATTTGCTGAAGCGGAACTGGCGCCGGTTGCCGGGCAGCTCGACCAGGCTGGTGACCAGCAGCCATTTTTCGACAACCTGCAGAAACTGGCCGAACTCGGCTTCATGGGCCTGAATATTCGTGAAGAGTACGGCGGGGCCGAAACCGGGGTGGTGGCTTTTTCTGTCGCGCTGACTGAAATCGCCCGTGCCTGCGCCTCGACCGCCGTAACCCTGTCGGTCAACAATATGGTCTGCGAAGTGATTCAGGCGGTCGGCAACGATGAGCAGTGCCGACAGTATATTCCGAAAATCTGTTCGGGTGAATATCCAGCCGGAGCCTTTGCCCTGACCGAAACCGGGGCCGGTTCCGACCCGGCCGGGATGACAACCTCGGCGGTTTTTGACGGTGATGAATGGGTACTGAACGGCAGCAAGATTTTCATCACCAGCGCACCTTACGCCGGGGTCTTCGTCGTCTGGGCGGTGACCGACAAAGAGGCCGCAAAAGGCAAAGGGATCAGCTGTTTTCTGGTCGAGCGCGAAACGCCGGGCCTGTCTATCGGCAAAAAAGAAGAAAAGATGGGCCAGCATGCCTCGGCCACCAACGAAATTGTCTTCACCGATTGTCGCATTCCGCAAACGGCGCTGATGGGCAAGCTGAACGACGGTTTCCGGATTGCGGTCGGGGAACTGGCGGGCGGACGGATCGGGATCGGCTCTTTGGCTCTGGGGGTCGGACTGGCCGCAATCGAAAGTGCCACCGGCTACGCCCTTGAGCGCAAACAGTTCGGCAAGAGACTGGCCGATTTCCAGGCCACCCAATGGAAACTGGCCGATGCGTTTACTGAGCTTGAAGCTGCGCGCCTGTTGCTGATGAATGCCGCCTTCCAGAAAGAACAGGGCCGTTCCTTTGCACGGGCCGCTTCGATGGCCAAGCTGTTTGCCAGTGAAAGTGCCAACCAGGCCTGTTACGAAGCCCTGCAGATCTACGGCGGCTACGGTTACACCAGCGAGTTCCCGGTCGAACGCTATGCGCGCGATGCACGGATTACCACCATCTACGAAGGAACCAGCGAAATTCAGCGCCTGATCATCGCACGAGATATTTTGCACAGTTTCAGCTGAAATATTTCATAAATTTATATGGCCCGAAGAAAATGAACAACAGGAGGAATGACAATGATATTCGAACTGAACGAAGAACAGAGCCTGATTCGTCAGACGGTACGTGACTTTGCAGAAAACGAGATCAAGCCGAGTGCTGCCGAACGCGACGAGAACGAAACCTTCGATCGGGCGCTGATGTACGACAAGGTGGGTGAACTCGGTCTGGCAGGAATCGTTTTCCCTGAAGAATACGGCGGCGCCGGAGCCGACTACATCAGCTACGCGATTGCGGTTGAAGAGCTTTCACGCGTCTGTGCCTCGACCGGGGTGACCTTGTCGGCGCATCTCTCTCTCTGCGCTAACCCGATTTACCTGTTCGGCACCGAAGAGCAGAAAAAACAATTTCTGACCCCGCTGGCCGAAGGAACAAAACTGGGGGCCTTCGCCCTGACCGAAACCGCCGCCGGATCGGATGCCGGCGGAACCAGGACCACCGCAGTCCGCGACGGTGACAGCTGGGTGCTCAACGGCACCAAAATCTTCTGTACCAACGGTGGGGAAGCCGAAATCAACGTCGTCTTTGCCCGCACCGACAAAAATGCGCAGAAACATCACGGCATCAGCGCCTTCATTGTCGAAAAGGATACGCCCGGCTTCAGCTTCGGCAAAAAAGAGAAGAAACTCGGTATCCGCTCCTCACCAACCAGCGAACTGATCTTCGACAACTGCCGAATCCCAGCGGCCAACCTGCTGGGTGAAGAAGGAAAGGGGTTCAAGGTCGCAATGAAAACCCTCGACGGCGGCCGCATCGGCATCGCCGCCCAGGCCTTGGGGATTGCCCAGGGGGCCTACGAGGAAGCTCTCAATTACGCTCTTGAACGGAAGCAGTTTGATCAACCGATTGCCAGTTTTCAGGCCGTACAGTTCAAGCTGGCCGACATGGCGACCGAAATCGAAGCTGCACGCCTGCTGGTTTATCAGGCCGCGTACAAGGCCAGTGCCGGGGTTCCCTACGGGAAGGAATCTGCGATGGCCAAGATGTATGCCGGTGACGTTGCCATGAAAGTCACCACCGAAGCGGTACAGGTCTTCGGCGGTTACGGCTACACTCGCGATTTCCCGGTTGAACGAATGATGCGCGATGCCAAGATTACCCAGATCTACGAAGGAACCAACGAAGTCCAGCGGATTGTCATCGCCGCCGCGATCACCCGCTGAGGATAATCCTGGACCGGAGGTCAACGAGGGTAGACAGCTGTCTACAGAACAGCCGTCTCCGTCCGTTGACACTCGCCCCAATAGGTTTGGAATTATTTTTTGCCACCTTTCAACCTCCTGTAGTTACAGGAGGTTGAAAGGAACATCCTCAAAAAAACAACAACCGCCCAGCTTGGCATCGGGCTTGCTAATATTAAGTTTGACAGCACCAAACCTGGATTTGAAGGTTGAAGGTCATTCGATGACCGGGGAGTGCAATTCGCTCGCTTGTCCTCTTTTCACCACGTAACCACGGTTCAGGCTTCACCTCTGCTGGAGAGAATCATGACCCTAATCAATTACCCCGGCCTCAGTTTCGACCTGGATGATACCGCAACCCTGCTCCGTGAAACCGTCAGAGATTTCGCGACAACCGAAATTGCCCCGCGGGCAGCGGATATTGACCGCGACAACCTGTTCCCAGCAGACCTCTGGCGCAAGATGGGTGATCTGGGCCTGCTCGGGATCACGGTCAACGAGGAAGACGGCGGTGCCGGGATGAACTATCTTGAGCATGTCATCGCCATGGAGGAAATCAGCCGAGCATCGGCATCGGTCGGACTTTCCTACGGTGCCCATTCCAACCTCTGTGTCAATCAGATTTCCCGCAACGGCTCCTGTGCTCAGAAGCAGAAGTACCTGCCGAAACTGATCAGTGGTGAACATGTCGGTGCCTTGGCGATGAGTGAATCCGGCTCCGGTTCCGATGTTGTCAGCATGACCCTGCGGGCCGTGCGCAAAGGCGACACTTACATCCTCAACGGCACCAAGATGTGGATCACCAATGGTCCGGATGCCGACGTTCTAGTGGTTTACGCCAAAACCGATCCGGATGCCGGGGCACGCGGCATCACAACCTTCCTGATCGAAAAAGACTTCCCCGGTTTTTCTACCGCCCAGAAGCTCGACAAGCTCGGGATGCGGGGCTCGAATACCTGCGAACTGGTTTTTGAGAACTGTGCCGTCCCGGCCGAAAATATTCTTGGTGAGCTCAACGGCGGGGTTAAAGTTCTGATGAGCGGCCTGGACTATGAGCGGATTGTTCTTTCCGGCGGACCTCTCGGCATCATGAGTGCCTGCATGGATGCGGTACTGCCCTATATCCACGAACGCAAGCAATTCGGCCACGCAATCGGTGAATTTCAACTGATGCAAGGCAAGATTGCCGACATGTACACCAGTATGAATGCCTGTCGTGCTTACATTTATGCGGTGGCCAGAGAGACAAACGTGCGCAAGGGAAGATCGCTGCGCAAAGATGCCGCCGGAGCAATCCTCTATTCGGCGGAAAAAGCTACCCAGATGGCTCTGGACGCGATTCAGTGTCTGGGTGGTAACGGTTATATCAATGAGTTCCCCACCGGTCGCCTGCTACGTGATGCCAAGCTCTATGAGATTGGAGCCGGAACCAGTGAAATTCGTCGTATGCTGATCGGA
>JAJRWF010000124.1 GCA_024276905.1 Deltaproteobacteria bacterium | reverse complement strand
GCAGGCTGTGCAGTTTGATTCGCAAAGAGCCGAAATCCGTGTCCTGCTCTGCGATTCTCTGCGCCAGGTGGCGCATGGCTGTCAGGGAGGGAGAGTTTTGCCCGTGAGGAAGAAAGTGGACTGCTTCACGCAGCAGCAGAAAATGCCGCTCCCGCAGTTCCGGTTGCTGCAGCAGGCCGAGCAGCAGTGAACGGCCCTGCCGGTTTTCGTCTTCTGCCTGGATCGACCCGCGGTAGTAGCGCGCGCGGCGGAAGATCCAGCCGTCATCGGCTTCGCGTAGAAATTGTTCGAGAATGATCTGCTTGAGGCGATCCTGCCAGTTCGGCAGAGCATAGAAATTGTCGCGGGACAGATCTGCAAGCAGGTTGGCGATCAGGTAATTGTTCTGCCGGAGCTGTTTGACCCGCTCGGTCCATTCGCCATGTTGTACGCCACCGCCATGTTCGCGACAGGCATAGGGCTCGGGCGGGAGAATCGTCCCATCGTTACAAAACCAGCGAATCCTCTTGAACGGGCCGCGCGGGCTTTCCTTAATCTGTTCAATCCAGGATCTTAGAGTCGTCTGGTCGGGTAACGCATGTGTTTTTTCGAGTGTCGCTGTCGGGGATCGGAGTGTTGCTGCCGCCGCAATTGGCAGCCAGATTGCAAAATGAAGCAGGGCCAGCAGCAACGCGGTTCTGAAAAGACACATCCGTTTCTCCCTGGTGAGTAGTCGTCTCTCAAGTTTAGCAGAGAACGAAAACTGCAGGGAGTTGCCGCGGGATGTCTTTGCCTCAGGGCTTCTTTTCAATAATCAGGTTCGGCAGCTCGTTGGTGTCATCATCTTTGACGGGAAAGTGCTCCGTCAGCAGTTCACCACAGCGCTCCACGGCATTGCAGACCGCAGCGCAGGCATCATCGGTTTTGAGTCCGGTGGTAATGATAGCGACAATTTCATCCCAGGTCTGTTCTGCAACCTTGGCGTTAATGCCACTGTCGGCCAGTACCTGGACCCGACGCTCGAAAAGCGAGATCAGAATCAGAATGCCTGTTCTGTCGCGGGTGTTATGTAGCTCCTGTTCCAGAAAGCTGACCAAGGCCTTTTCTGCGACTTCTGCAGTCATTTCATCGGGGGTGATCAGCTTGCGTTTCAAGTCGGGCAGCATGCGGATCAGTTGTTGAAAGAGGAAAAAACCGCCGATAAAAACCGGCAGGAACCACCAGATCGACTCGTGACCAAATGCCCAGCTGATCAGGGAGGCCACCGCTAGTGCCAGAGTGCCGCCACCAATCAGTTCCGCGCGTGGATATTCGTAGCTTGAATCGACCAACATCGGAACGATTTCACCGCTGGTTTTTTCTTCGGCTGCTTTGACTGCTGCTTCGATACGGTTTTGCTCTTCTTTGGTAAAAAATTCACTAGCAGGTTTCATTTGCACCTCAGTTGAACGTTTGGATTAATGTTCTTCAGGTTCGATTCAGTTATTAACGCGCTGCAGAACAGCGGTGGTCTTTACCAGCCGCCGGAAGCACCGCCGCCGCCGCTGAAACCGCCACCACCGGAAAAGCCGCCACCGCCGCCACCGAATCCGCCGCCTCCCATGAAGGGACCGCCGAAGAAAAAGCTGCTGCGGCGATGTCCACGGCCGCGACGGCCACCAAAGCGCGACAGGACGGGGCCGAGGAAAAAGAGAAAAAAGAGCAGGCCGAAGGGATTACTCTTTTTCTTCTTGCGGTTAGTACTGCCGGTTCCTTTGTATTCACCGCGGACCGCTTCGGCGATAGCAACCACACCACTGATAATGCCGCCGTCAAAGTCACCAACCTTGAGGCGCGGGGTGATTTCATTGTCGATAATCCGGCCGGAGAGCAGGTCGGTCAGGCGACCTTCGAGACCGTAACCGACTTCGATACGCACCTTGCGTTCGGCCTTGGCGATCAGCAGTAAGGCACCGTTGTCTTTACCTTTCTGACCGATTTTCCAGCTTTCAAAGACCTTGACCGCGTAGTCTTCGAGGGCTTCGCCATCGAGGGTCGGAATGGTCAGCAGGGTGATCTGGGTCGAATCACTCTTTTCGAATTCGCGCAGAAACTGCTCCAGCTTCTGTTTTGCTGCGGGTGAAATCAACCCGGCCAAGTCGTTGACATAGCCAGCTGAAGGCGGCACTTCGAGGGCCAGAGCCGGAACGCTGAGCAACAGCAGCAGGAGGGCAGTCGCCAGTTGCCGCATCAGAATTTCACCTTCGGTGCGGTTGCCGCACCGGCGTCGGCCTTGAACATCTCTTTGCGTTCCAGATTCAACAGAAATTTATTGGTCAGGTTGTTCGGAAAGGTACGGATCGAGCTGTTGAATTTCTGTACCGCCTTGTTGTAGCGCTGGCGGGCGACATTGATCCGGTTTTCGGTCCCTTCGAGTTGATTCTGCAGATCACGGAAGTTCTGGCTGGCTTTGAGGTCGGGATAGCGTTCAGCAACCACCAGCAGGCGCGATAAAGCCCCGCTCAGTTTCCCCTGAGCCTGCTGGAATTTCTGCATAGCAGCGGCGTCCCCCAGCTTGTCAGCTGAAATATTGACCTGGCCCACCTTGGCGCGGGCATTGGTCACTTCGGTCAGGGTCTCTTTTTCGTGAGCGGCATAAGCCTTGACCGTTTCAACCAGATTGGGGATCAGGTCGGCGCGGCGCTGATAGGTGGCTTCGACATCGCCCCAGGCGGCAAAGACCGCTTCTTCATTTTTTTGAATGGCGTTGTAGCCACAGCCGTTGAGCAGCAGCAGGCTGCAAAGCAGGATCAGAAAAAAACGGATGTGCATGGTTTCCTCCAACAGGGGTTTAATTCAGCCAGTGAGATTGAATGCGCATTGTAGCACAGCTGCGCGAGGATGGTGGGTAAGAGAATATCTCTTGTTTACGCAATGATCTGCAGTTCCGGAACAGAACAATTACGTGCTACTTGAGGGACTTTCTGCTGCGGATTTCCCCGGGTCGGTGATTGCCCGGGCGGCAAGTTGGATGACTTCGTCCAGTGGCAGACGGGTCTGAGTCTTGGCCAGAAAACCGTTGGCATGGACGAAACGGATCTCGGGACAATCCGCAATCGTCCGGAAGTCGACGATGGTATGATCTCCCAGCCGCAGCAGCTCCCAGCCCGCGCCGCGGACCGAGGGGGTAATGCTCATCACTATGCTGTCGTCATTCAGGAAGCGTAGATAGAGTTCCATTGCCAGTTTCGGCGATTTGTCGATGCTGCTGGTGATCGCCTTGAGATGCTTCACTGTGACGACTTTTGCGCGGGTTTTCAGGAGTTCAAGCCGCTTCATCTTGCGGCCGATCATGGCAATCAGATCTTTTCCGAGCTCTTGCATGAACTGATAGAGCAGGTCCTGGCTGTTCAGCGATTCCAGCCGGGAAAAACGTGACAGGATATAGCCGTCGATTGGTGAAGAAGAGGCAAAAATCACACTGGAATCGATCCCCAGGTGCTCGGCGGTTTTATAGGGCCCCCTGACGTCCATCATGCTCATATGCGGGTACCAGACGAACATCAACATGGCGGCATCGTGATGTCCGAGGTGCTGCATGACCAGATGAAAAGCACAGGGCAGCGAGCGGTCCTGATGGTGGTCGAAATTGTGGTTGTCGGGTTCATATTTCATCCCGACATCCACCACATAGGTGTTCGGGTCTGCCAGATCCTCGCTGGTCGGTTCACGCCGAAAGACTTTGGCCTTGCCCAGGGTTGCAAGCAGAACACTGACCGCCATGAAGTCATCTTTGTGTGCGCTTCCGGGGTGAGCAATTATTTTATACATCTGGATATTCTCTCAAGGTTTAATTCTGTTCTTCCTCAGTGGTATTCATCTGGAGAGTAAAGGTTAACAGGTTCTTCCTGGATGCGGGACAATGATCTTCATGTCCGCTGTCCCGGTTTTGGTTTCGTTG
>JAJRWF010000123.1 GCA_024276905.1 Deltaproteobacteria bacterium | reverse complement strand
TTTTTCCCGGCGGTCAAGGTCGCCGAGGTCCCTGCAGAATCCTGGCAGCGTTACGACCCGGAGGGTCTCTCGTTCCGCAACATCAACACCCCGCAAGACTACTTCACCCTGCGAGGCAGGGCAGGCATCTCCTCTTTGCCTGGGATAAAAACCTGCGCAGGCTGATCCCCTGTTTTGTTCGGCGACAATTATCCTGTCCGGTCTCGCGACAATTATCGTGGCCGGTTGAGTGCTACTCCAGATAAGCTCCTCCTTGAAACTCAAAGGAGGTCAACTTGCCTGGTCAACACATCACTCAAAGACAGGAAATACTCTATATGCAATCTCGTCAATCTGGTCTAACGCAAGAAACAAGTGCCGCCAAAGCAGGGGTTAGTGTCCGCTCTGGTCGTCGTATCGAAACCGGCGAAAAAGGGGCTAAAACACCACGGGACTGGTTGACCCGTAAAGATGCTTTTTCCTCAGTTTGGGACTCGGAACTAGTTCCGTTGCTGGAAGAGGAACCAAAACTCTCAGGGCTGACCCTTTGGGAATATCTGGATGAAAAACATCCGGGTGAATATCCCTACAAATTACTGCGCACATTGCAGCGCCGGGTCAAGCACTGGCGGGCCACGCAAGGCCCTGACAACCCAGTCATGTTTCGACAGACGCTCCCGCCGGGACAGCAAGGTCTCTCCGACTTCACCCATCCCCGATCCACCGTAACGATCGCTGGTCAGGCATTCCCACATCTGATCTATCAATATCGCCTGGCTTACAGTGGTTGGCGTTGCGGCCACATCGTGCGGGGTGGCGAGAGTTATTCCGCGCTGGCTGAGGGGCTGCAGAATGCTCTGCATAAAAGTGGCGGAGTCCCGAAAGAACATCGGACCGACAGCCTGAGTGCCGCCTATGTCAATCAGAGCCAGAAGAAACAACTGACCCGTGCCTACGAGGGGCTCTGTCAGCATTACGGGCTGACCGGAACAACCAACAACCCCGGTCTCGGCCATGAAAACGGGGCGGTAGAAACCTCGCATGGTTCATTGAAGCATCGTCTGGATCAGGCCATAAAACTGCGGGGCAGTGCCGATTTTGACAGTGTTGCGGACTACCAATCCCTGATTGATCGCTGCACTGAGCGCTTGAATCGCTACACCCTGACGCGCTTTGAACAGGAGCAGAAGCACTTACGCCCCCTGCCCAAATATCGCTTCATGGATTACTCGGAACTCTCGGCCAAGGTGACCACCAGCAGTACCATTGCGGTGAAACGTGGACTCTATACGGTGCCGTCCCGGTTGATTGGGGAGACACTGCGCATCCATCTCTACCATGACAAACTGATCGGTTTTGTCGGGCAGACTCAAGCCCTCGAATTGCCACGTGTCTTTCCCGAGAAGCCCGAAGGCAGAGCCCGACGCATTGACTACCGTCATGTGATTCATTCGCTGGCCGCCAAGCCGCAGGCGTTCCGTTTTTCCAACTTCCGCGATGAACTGTTCCCAAACGACAACTATCGGCAATTGTGGCAGATTGCCGATCAAAAGCTCCCGGCAAAGGAGGCTTGCAAATGGATGGTCGCCGTGCTGCGTATCGCTGCCGATCATCAGTGTGAAAGAGAATTGGGGCAAACACTGTTGCTGCAAGCCCAGGCAGATGCCTTGCCGAGCCTCAAAGCACTGCAAGCACAATATCTACAAAAAAAGGGCTCGCCTGAACTGGTCACCAGGCAACATGACATCGCCGATTACGATGCATTGCTGTCCGGTTGCTGGATCAATCCTCAGCACCAGGGAGGGAGCGTATGCCTCTCAAAATAATGTTGAAAGAGTTGCGTCTGACGACCTTTAACCAAAACATGGAGGAGTACCAGCGCCAGGCGACGGAAAACACCTGGAGCTATACAGAATTCCTCAGCAAACTCTGTGAGCAGGAGTTAGCCCGTCGTTTCCAGACAAGAATAACCAAGTGGACACGGGAAGCTCGTCTGCCTGCGGGCAAAAGCTTTGCGAACCTGAACCTCTCAGATCTGCCCAAAGCCGTGCAGCAACCGATCCTCCAGCTTAAAGACAACCAGCAATGGGCATCTCAGGCAGGCAACGTGCTGCTGATCGGCCCATCAGGTGTCGGCAAATCACACATTGCCGCAGCGCTTGGCTATCACCTGATTGAGCGCGGCGTTCGCGTGAAGTGGCTATCCGCCGGTGACCTTGTCCAGCAACTGCAAAAAGCCAAACAGGAACTGGACCTGATGACCTACATGACCCGCCTGGATAAGTATCCGGTGCTGATCATTGACGATATCGGCTACGTCAAAAAGAGTGACGGGGAAACCCAGGTTCTCTTTGAGTTTATCGCCCATCGCTACGAAAGCGGCAGCTTGATCGTCACCTCCAACCAACCCTTCAGCCAGTGGGATCAGATCTTTCCCGACGCATTAATGACCGTGGCTGCGGTCGACCGAATCATCCATCACGCCAGCATTATCGAAATCGAAGGAGAGAGTTATCGAAAAAAACAACACCTGAAAAAATAACGAAACTCAACCGGCCATCTTAATTGTCGTCAAACCGGACAAGATAGTTGACGCGAGACACTACGGCCTTTATCGTGGTGTATGTCTTTTACATCGTTTTACATTGCACTAACTTTATGATAGTCTATAGTTCTTAGTGCTATATTGTATGGGGCGTGGAGGGGGAGCTTTTTGAGAATCTTTAAAACGAAATGGTTCGCCAGGTTTGCTCGCAGAGAGGGTATTGCTGATAGTAAGTTGTTAGCGACGGTGCAAGAAATAGAGAAAGGTGTTCGGCGACAATTATCCTGTCCGGTCTCGCGACAATTATCGTGGCCGGTTGAGTGCTACTCCAGATAAGCTCCTCCTTGAAACTCAAAGGAGGTCAAC
>JAJRWF010000122.1 GCA_024276905.1 Deltaproteobacteria bacterium | reverse complement strand
TGCTGCCAACGGCCGCCTCAAGGAAGCCTTCGGCACCGGCACCGCCGTGGTTATCTCACCGGTCGGCTCTTTCTGCTATCAAGGCACCTGCGTCCAGCTCGGCAACGGAGAGACGGGAGAGCTGACGATGAAGCTCTACAATGAACTCACGGATATCCAGTACGGTCGTCAGCCCGACAAGCATAACTGGATCATTGAACTCTGATCGGACCGATCCTGGACAATGGCTTTTTAAGGCCCGCAGCCGACAGGTTGCGGGCTGTTTGCCTCCACCCAGACCCCAAAGAGCTCGGCAGGACTGAGTAGCAAAATAACTCAAAAAAACATATACGTACTCATCAAGCCCGATTTTCCCTACCCAAGCCTAACGTCATCGGCACCGAAACCATTCTTGGGGAACCAATAATTTTCTAAGATTTCAGCTAGTTAGACAAGCTTGACTCCTATCTGAGCATCAACTCCCCATACTGGCATGAAATCTGCTCAGTAGCCAGCTCCTCCCTGTGCCGGTTTTCCACAGGGGAATTCAATCAAAGGAGTCCTAGCCAATGTGCCGCATCGGAGCTATCAAAAGCCTCAACTATGTGCACCCAAGCATGGCGCTGCAATTGATGCAGTCGCAGCAGAAGGGGCATGACAATTCCGGATTCGCCATGATCATGCATGATCTCGGCGGCGTATTTGAAGAATACAAACGCTTGCCAACCCTCTCCATGGCCGCGACCGATGAAGGAGTGAAACTGGCGGAGGATATCCTTCATGCCGCTGGATTCCAGCGCGTCTACCAGTGGGTTCCGGAAACCGACCCCCGCCCCGGTCTCGATATCAATGCCATGCCCAACTATGTCTTTGAGACCTTCGACTACCCCAAGCATGTCCGCAGCGCCGATCAGAAAGAAAAGGAAGAACTGCTGCTCGACATGCGCCTGCAACTGCGCACGGCCCTTGAGCCGAATGAGGAAGGTTTTGTCTATTCCTTCTGGCCCGACGTTGTCACCCTCAAGGAGATCGGCAATCCGCGCGATATCGGCACCTATTTCCGTCTCTGGGAAGCCGACAACAAGTTCACCGCCAAGGTCATCACGACCCAGTGCCGCCAGAACACGAACTACGATATCGTGCGCTATGCGGCTCATCCTTTCCACCTGCAGGGCTACACGGCACTGGCCAATGGTGAAAATACGTTCTATCTCAAAAATGTCGAATTTCAGCGCAAACTGCATCGTGGCTATATCGGTTTTGAATCCGACTCGCAGTGTTTTCTCTACACCCTGCATTACGTCCATCGCGAACTCGGCTGGCCGCTGCGTTATTTCAAGCACGTGGTGACCCCGCTGCCCTTCGCCGATATCGAAAGACGTGAAGATGCGCAGCAGCTTAAAACGATCCGTCAGTCGCTGGGGCACCTTGAGATCAACGGTCCCAATACGATCATCGGCGTCTTGCCTGACAACACCCTCTTCACCTGCTGCGACGCCAAGAAACTGCGACCGATCGTAATCGGCCGCACCGAGGATACCGTCGTCTTCTCCTCTGAAGTCTGCGGCATCAATGAAATCCTCCCGGATCGTGATTGGGAGACCGATATCTATCCTCACGAACGTGAAATTGTGACGATCGACAGCAAGCTGGAGGTTCAGCGATGGAAACAATGAAAGTACAGGACGTCACCCCGAACGATCTTCCGTGGAAGATCAGTTACGACGCCCATCGCTGCACCCTCTGTGGTTCCTGCGTCTCTGCCTGTTCGTTCCGCGCTATCGAAGCCAAGGTCGAGCGACGGCGACTGATCTTTTCCGAAAGTGAATTTCCGGAACCACAGGCCCGCTTCTCGGCGGTCCCGGTCATCCGCCAGGTCAAATCGATCAAGAACTACTGTCGGGGCTGTGGAATCTGCGAAAAAATCTGCCCCAACGATGCGATCCGACCCGAGCGGAATCCCGATTCGCGCCATCCGATCATCACCCGCTGTCTGGGGGGCGATTCAATCAAACGCGGCGGGCGCAAAAACCTTGAGTCGACCGTACGTACCCTCGACAAAATCCGCGTCGGCCGGATCTCGCAGATGACTGACCCGAGCCTTGACGCCCAGCGTCACACCTTCGACATGCTGGCCCCCTTCGGGCGGATTCTGCCGCCGGAAAAATTACCGCTGGGCGTCGGCCCGGACGGTCTGCTGCAGACCAGTGGCACCACCCCCCCGGTTAACTGGATTTACCCGGTCATCATCGGTGACATGTCGATCGGCGCACTCTCCTGGCGAATGTGGGAAGCGGTCGCGATGGCGGTCGCCTACCTCAACGAAGAGTGCGGACTGCCGGTGCGGATGTGTTCCGGTGAGGGCGGCGTCCCGGTACGGCTGCTGAAATCGAAATACCTGAAGTACATGATCCTGCAGATCGCTTCCGGTCACTTCGGCTGGAACCGGATCGCCAAGGCAATGCCACACATGGTGGAAGACCCGGCCGGTGTCCTGATCAAGATCGGCCAGGGCGCCAAACCGGGCGATGGCGGTCTGTTGATGGCACAGAAAGTCGCCGAACATATTCAGGCGATCCGTGGAGTACCCAAGACCGACCTGCTGTCTCCGCCGAATCACCAGGGACTCTATTCGATCGAGGAGAGCGTGCAGAAGATGTTCCTCTCCTTCAACGCCGCCTTCAAATTCCGCGTCCCGGTCGCGATCAAAGTCGCGGCCAGCGCCACCTCGGTGTCAGTATTCAACAATCTGGTCCGCGATCCCTACAATATTGTCGGCGGTTTCTTTCTCGACGGCATCGATGGTGGAACCGGGGCCGCTCACGAAGTGAGCCTCGACCACACCGGCCACCCGATTGTCTCCAAACTGCGTGACTGCTACCTGGCAGCCACCGCTCAGGGCCGTCAGGGCCAGATTCCACTCTGGGCTGCCGGTGGCCTGGGCAAAACCGGTGACCTGGCCGCCGATGCGTTCAAGATGATCTGCCTCGGTGCCAACGGCGTCTTCAGTGGCAAACTGATTCTGCAGATGGCCGGGTGCGTCGGCAACGATCAGGGCCGCTGCAACGCCTGCAATACCGGCTTGTGTCCGGTCGGCATCACCACTCAGGAACCGCCGCTGGTCCGACGACTCGACCCGGAAAAGGTCGCGCAGAATATCGTCAACTATTTCCTGGCCATGGACACCGAGTTCAAAAAACTGATGGCACCGATCGGCAACAGTTCACTGCCGGTCGGCCGCGCAGACGCCCTGGTTGCTACCGATCAGGCGGTCGCCGACAAACTTCAGGTGCAATACGTATGTTAAGGGCAAGTGAGGCGTGAGGTGTGAGGCGAGAGGCGTGAAAAGCCTTGACCCCTGACTCCTCACCCCTTACTCCTCACGGAGATAAAGATATGTCAGCAAAAATTAACGGCTTTGACGAAAATAATCAGCGGATCTCGACCCAGTTGCTGCTGCAGCAGATTTATGCTGCTCTTGAGGCAGGCAAAACTGAGTTCGAGGTGCTTTCCAGCGGCCATCACAACATCGGTGGGCCACTCTGGACCGAAGACGGTTCGCCGCTGAAGTTTCGGGTCAAAAATCCCGGCCAGCGCGTCGGCTCCTTCGGCCTTGAAGGGACTGAAATTGTGGTTGAGGGTTCAGCACCGGCTGATGCCGGCTGGCTGAATGCCGGGGCCGAATTGACCATTCTCGGTGATGGCGGCGACACTACCGCTCATTGTGCAGCGGCAGGTAAAATTTACGTTGCCGGCCGGGTCGGCACCCGCTCCGGCTCGCTGATGAAACACGATCCGGCCTATGATGCCCCCGAATTCTGGGTTCTGAAACGTACCGGCTCATTCTGCTTTGAATTCATGGGCGGAGGCATCGCAGTCATCTGCGGGTTCGGCTGCGAGGAGATGCACTCGATCCTCGGCAATCGTGCCTGTGCCGGCATGGTCGGCGGTACCGTTTACGTCCGGGGCCCGGTTGAGGGCTTGTCCGAAGATGTCTGGATGCTCGACCTTGACGACTACGACCGTGATTTTCTC
>JAJRWF010000007.1 GCA_024276905.1 Deltaproteobacteria bacterium | reverse complement strand
CTCTAAAGGAGAAATCATGGCCTATTCGTTTGCGAATAACCCGCTCCTCCGGAAGCACTTCGCAAAATCCGGGAATATCATTGATATCCCGAATCTTATTGATATCCAGAAAACCTCGTACATGCGGTTTTTGCAGGCGGAGCTTCCGCCTTCGGCGCGACGTCCTATCGGTCTCGAGGCGGTCTTCCGCTCCGTTTTTCCGATCCGTGACTTCAGCGACACCTGTTCGATGGAATATGTTTCCTACGGGCTGGGGACACCGAAGTACGATGTTGAGGAATGCCATCAGCGTGGTATGACTTTCGCCGCGCCGATCAAGGTCAAGGTCCGTCTGGTGACCTGGGATGTCGATAAGGAATCGGGGACACAATCGATTCGCGACATCAAGGAGCAGGAGGTCTACTTCGGCGAGATTCCGCTGATGACCGAGAACGGAACCTTTATCATCAACGGGACCGAGCGGGTTATTGTCAGTCAGCTGCATCGCTCGCCCGGGGTTTTCTTTTCGCACGATCGCGGCAAGACCCATTCGAGCGGCAAGATCCTGTTCAGTGCCCGGGTAATTCCTTACCGCGGGTCCTGGCTCGATTTTGATTTCGATCACAAGGACCTGCTCTGGGTTCGGATCGATAGACGACGGAAGCTTCCGGCGACTGTGCTGCTGAAAGCTCTTGGTTATAGCACCGAAGAGTTGTTGCGCTATTACTACCAGCTCGAGGAAATCAGTTTCGACGGCAAGTCCTACCAGAAAAAGGTCGATCTTGATTTGTTGGCTGGCCAGCGCGCCAATGCCGACATCACTGCGCCCTCCGGCGAGGTCGTCGTTAAGGCCAACCGCAAGTTTACCAAGGCGGCCATCCGGAAAATGGAAGAGGCCGGTATTGAGTCGATTGCGTTGACGGTTGAAGATTTGATCGGCAAGGTGGTTATCTCGGATATTGTCGATACTGCAACCGGCGAGGTTGTTCTCGAAGCCAATGGCGAGCTGACAGAGGCCAAGCTCGAGGAGTTACGCGAGCGCGGCATCAACCAGTTCGAAATTATCTTTATTGACCATAATACGGCCGGCCCATATCTGCGTGATACTCTGCTGGTTGACAAGGTTGACAGCAGCGAAGACGGCATCATCGAGATCTTCCGACGTCTGCGTCCGGGGGATCCGCCGACCGTTAAGACCGCGACAACCCTGTTCGAGAACCTGTTTTTCAGTACCGACCGCTATGACATCTCACCGGTCGGGCGTCTCAAGATCAACCATAAGCTGAATCTTGATTCACCGATCGACCTGCCGACCCTGACCAAGGAAGATATCCTTGAAGTGGTCCGCTACCTGATTGAACTGCGTAACGGTCATGGGCATATCGACGATATCGACCATCTCGGCAACCGCCGGGTACGCGCCGTTGGTGAGCTGCTCGAAAACCAGTATCGTGTCGGTCTGGTACGGATGGAACGTGCGATCAAGGAGCGGATGAGCCTGCAGGATGTCGATGCGCTGATGCCGCACGACCTGATCAACTCCAAGCCGGTGTCGGCTGTGGTCAAGGAGTTTTTCGGTTCGAGTCAGCTTTCCCAGTTCATGGACCAGACCAACCCTCTTTCGGAAGTCACACACAAGCGTCGGATGTCGGCTCTTGGACCTGGCGGTCTGACCCGTGAGCGGGCCGGTTTTGAAGTGCGGGACGTTCATCCGACCCATTACGGTCGCGTTTGTCCGATTGAAACTCCCGAGGGTCCGAATATCGGTCTGATTGCTTCTCTGTCGACCTATGCGCGGATTAACGAATACGGTTTTGTTGAGACTCCCTATCGCCTGGTCAAGGATGGGGTCGTTACTAATGAGATCAAGTACTTCTCCGCCCTTGAGGAGGAGAATCATTCCATCGCTCAGGCCAATGCGCCGATCGACGCCAAGGGAAAATTCGTTAACGAGCTGGTCAATGTCCGCAAGGACGGCGAGTTCATGCTCATGGCGCCAGCAGAGATTGAGCTGATGGATGTCTCGCCGAAACAGATTGTTTCGGTCGCCGCCGCGCTGATTCCTTTCCTGGAAAATGATGATGCCAACCGCGCGCTGATGGGTTCGAACATGCAGCGTCAGGCGGTTCCGCTCCTGCGTGCCGATGCTCCTTTGGTCGGAACCGGGATGGAACGGGTCGTTGCCCATGATTCCGGCAATTCGGTTGTCGCGCGCCATAATGGCGTGGTCGAAAGTGTTGATGCCGGACGGATCGTGGTTCAGATCGACGAGGATGAAGTTGATGAGAGCGGCACCGGGGTTGATATCTACAACCTGCTCAAATTTACCCGCTCGAACCAGAATACCTGCATCAACCAGAAACCGATTGTCAAGGTTGGCGACCGGGTCAAGTGCGGCGATGTCGTGGCTGACGGACCTTCAACCCAGTGGGGTGAGCTGGCCTTGGGTCAGAACGTGCTGGTCGCGTTCATGCCCTGGCATGGTTATAACTTTGAGGACTCGATCCTGATCTCCGAGAAGCTGGTGCAGGATGACCGCTACACCTCGATTCATATCGAGGAATTCGAGTGTGTTGCCCGCGATACCAAGCTGGGCAAGGAAGAGATCACGGACGACATTCCCAATCTCGGTGAGGACGCTCTGGCGGATCTCGATGAATCGGGGATCATCCGTATCGGCGCCAATGTCAAGCCGGGGGATATTCTGGTCGGCAAGATCACGCCGAAGGGAGAAACTCAGCTTTCTCCTGAAGAGAAGTTGTTGCGTGCAATCTTCGGTGAAAAAGCCGGTGATGTCCGCGATACCTCGTTGCGGGTCCCGCCGGGCGAAGAAGGTGTGGTTATCGGTGCGCGGGTCTTTTCGCTCAAAGGTGCCGACAAGGACGCACGGACCGAGCATATTGAGGGTCTCGAAATCGAAAAACTGCTCAAGGATCAGGATGATGAAATCCGTATCCTGAGAACCTCGACCCGCAACCAGATTGGAGCATTGCTGATCGGCCAGACTTCGGCGGTCGGAATCTCTGATGATGCGGGCAAGAGCCTGCTGGCGAAAAAGCGCAAAATCAGCGAAGAGGTTTTCGACCTGATTCCTTTCTCGCGCTTGCGTGAGTTGTCACTGGACGATGCAGCGGATGTCGAGCAGAAGGTCAGTGCCCTGCTCAACCGACTGGCCGAACGTGAACAACTGGTTCAGGCTGTATTTGCCGATAAAATCGAAAAATGCAAGCGTGGTGATGATTTGCCGCCGGGCGTAATCAAGATGGTCAAGGTTTATATTGCCATCAAGCGCAAGTTGCAGGTTGGTGACAAGATGGCCGGTCGCCACGGCAACAAGGGTGTTCTCTCGCGGATTCTGCCGCAAGAAGATATGCCCTACATGGAGGACGGCACTCCGGTTGAAATTGTTCTTAACCCGTTGGGTGTTCCTTCGCGGATGAACGTCGGTCAGATTCTGGAAATCCATCTCGGACTGGCTGCACGTGGACTGGGCCGGCAGATTCAACAGGTTCTCGATAGCGGTTCAGCGCTTAAGGATCTGCGTGAGCAGATCAAGACCGCCTATGATGACAAAGAGCTGAACGGCTTTATTGATGGGCTGGAGGAGGATGACCTTAAAGTCCTGGCCCGTCGGCTTTCGCATGGTGTGCCGATGGCATCACCGGTTTTTGAAGGCGTCAGCGAAGAGAACATGAAGCAACAGATGGAGAAGGCCGGTTTCAGCAGCAGTGGCCAGATGACTCTCTATGATGGCAAGACCGGCACGCCCTTCCGGGAGAAGGTCACCGTCGGTATCATGTATATCCTCAAGCTGCACCACCTGGTTGATGACAAGATCCATGCCCGTTCAATCGGTCCCTACAGTCTGGTGACCCAGCAACCGCTGGGCGGTAAGGCGCAGTTCGGCGGCCAGCGGCTGGGCGAGATGGAGGTCTGGGCGATGGAGGCTTATGGTGCGGCTCATGCACTGCAGGAGTTTCTCACCGTCAAGTCGGATGATGTTGCCGGTCGGACCCGGATTTATGAAGCGATAGTAAAGGGTAAACATACCCTTGAGGCGGGACTTCCCGAGTCGTTCAACGTTCTTATCAAGGAGCTTCAGGCTTTGTGTCTGGATGTTGATCTGCTCGAAGAGGAAGATAGCTGATTCGTAGCATCGGTTGTCAGTCGTACCAGCGAAACTGCTGATCACTCATCCTATAAGGAGGATGCGTTTTGGAAGATATCTTAGGTCTGTTTGAGCGCCCCAAGGATCCACTGAACTTTAACGCGATTCAGCTCACACTCTCTTCCCCGGACAAGATCAGGGAACGGTCTTTCGGTGAAGTCAAGAAGCCGGAAACCATCAATTACCGGACCTTCAAGCCGGAGCGTGATGGTCTGTTCTGTGCCAAGATCTTCGGCCCGACCAAGGACTACGAGTGTAATTGCGGCAAGTACAAGCGCATGAAACATCGTGGCATTGTCTGTGAAAAGTGCGGTGTCGAGGTTATCCCGAGCAAGGTTCGCCGCGAGCGTCTCGGTCATGTCGATCTGGCCTGTCCGGTAGCCCATATCTGGTTTTTAAAGTCGCTGCCGTCACGGATTGGCGCACTGCTCGATATGACTCTCAAGGACCTGGAGAAGGTTCTGTATTTCGAGGCCTATGTGGTGCTCGATGCCGGGGATACCGGCCTTGAAAAGGGTCAGTTGCTCCCCGAGGACAAGTACATCGAGGCGATGGACGAATTTGCCGGTCAGTTTGTCGCCGGAATGGGCGCCGAAGCGATTCGTGAATTGCTGGCTGAAATCGATCTCGAAACGGTCGGTGATCAGCTGCGCATCGAGATGAAAGAGGCGACCAGCGAGGCGAAACGTAAGAAGACCTCGAAGCGGCTCAAGGTGATCAACTCGTTCCGCAACAGCGGCAACCGGCCGGAATGGATGATTCTTGAGACCATCCCGGTCCTGCCGCCTGAGTTGCGTCCGTTGGTTCCGCTTGACGGTGGCCGTTTTGCAACCAGTGATCTCAACGATCTTTATCGTCGGGTTATCAATCGGAACAATCGCTTGAAGCGGCTGATGGAGCTGCGTGCTCCTGAGGTTATTATTCGCAACGAGAAGCGGATGCTGCAGGAAGCTGTCGATGCCTTGTTTGACAATGGCCGTCGCGGCCGGGCCATTACCGGGCCGAGCAAGCGCCCTCTCAAGTCACTGTCGGACATGCTCAAAGGCAAGGGCGGACGTTTCCGTCAGAACCTGCTCGGTAAGCGGGTCGATTACTCGGGCCGTTCGGTAATCGTCTGTGGTCCCGAGTTGAAGCTCCATCAGTGCGGTCTGCCGAAGAAGATGGCACTTGAACTCTTCAAGCCGTTTATCTACCAGAAACTTGAAGAGTACGGCCACAGCACCACGGTCAAAAATTCCAAACGAATGGTCGAAAAAGAGAAGACCGAGGTCTGGGATGTGCTGGAAGAGGTGATCAAGGAACACCCGGTCATGCTCAACCGGGCACCGACACTGCACCGTCTCGGAATCCAGGCTTTTGAACCGGTTCTGATTGAAGGAAAAGCGATTCAGCTGCATCCGCTGGTCTGTACCGCTTTTAACGCCGACTTTGACGGTGACCAGATGGCGGTCCACCTGCCGCTTTCGATCGAAAGCCAGATTGAAGCCCGGGTGCTGATGATGTCGACCAACAACATCCTTTCTCCCGCCAACGGCAAGCCGATCATTGTCCCTTCGCAGGATATGGTTCTGGGTCTCTACTATATGACCCGCGAGCGTCCCTTTGTTGTCGGTAGCGGTAAAGTGTTTGTCTCGCCGGACGAAGTACGGATGGCGTTCGATTCGGGAGAGGCCGACCTGCAAGCGGCAGTCAAGGTTCGCATGAGCACGTCGCAGGGTGCAGAGCTCGAACTGGTTGAAACGACCGTCGGGCGGATTCTGCTGCGTGAAGTTGTGCCGGCGGCGATTCCGTTCGAGCATGTCAACAAGGTTATCGGCAAGAAGCAGGTTGCCGATCTGATCGACGTCAGCTTCCGTTTGGCGGGGAACAAGGAAACCGTCATTCTGGCCGATAAGCTCAAGGAAACAGGTTTCCGTTATTCAACCCTGGCCGGAGTATCGATCTGTCTTGATGATATGAAGATCCCCGCAACCAAGGGTGCACGGATCAAGACGGCTTCCGAAGAGGTCAAGGATATCCAGCAGCAGTACACCGAAGGTCTAATCACCGATGGTGAACGCTATAATAAAGTCATCGATATCTGGGCCAAGTGTACCGAGGATATCGCCGGGACCATGCTGGGCAATATCGCGGTTGACAAGATGAGATCGGAGGATGGTGAAGAGGTGGAGATTTCCTCTTTCAATGCGATCCACATGATGGCCGACTCAGGAGCCCGGGGTTCCGCGCAGCAGATCCGTCAGCTGGCCGGGATGCGGGGTCTGATGGCCAAGCCGGATGGTTCGATCATCGAAACTCCGATTACGGCCAACTTCCGTGAGGGCCTGACGGTCCTGCAGTATTTCATCTCGACCCACGGTGCGCGTAAGGGTCTGGCTGATACGGCGCTTAAGACCGCCAACTCTGGTTACCTGACCCGACGTCTGGTTGATGTTGCCCAGGATGCAATCATTATTGAACAGGATTGCGACACTCTGGACGGGATCGAGGTTTCGACCCTTACCGAGGGTGGTGAGATCATTGAGCGCCTTGGTGACCGGATCCTCGGTCGAGTTGCTCTTGATGAGGTTTATGATCCGATTACCGATGACCTGCTGGTTGAAGCGAATCAGCAGATTGATGAAGATCTGGTCAAAAAGATCGAGGATGCCGGAATCGAGAAGATCAGCATTCGTTACGTTCTGACCTGTAAAAGCCGCCATGGGATTTGCGCTTATTGCTACGGGCGTGACCTGGCGCGTGGTCATCTGGTTAACTTGGGTGAAGCGGTCGGGGTCATTGCGGCCCAGTCAATCGGTGAGCCGGGAACCCAGCTGACGATGCGGACCTTCCACATTGGTGGTACCGCTTCACGGCGCGCCGAGCAAACCTCACTTGAGGCCCGCTTCGACGGTAAGCTGCAATTCAATAACCTGATCACGGTTGCTGATTCCGATGGTTTTCCGATTGTCATGAATCGCAAGGGTGAAGTCCTGGTGGTTGATGAGACCGGTCGTGAACGTGAACGCTATCCGGTGGTTTACGGTGCACGTCTGACCCGTCAGGAAGGCGGAGAGGTCAAAGCCGGTGATGTGCTGGCTGAATGGGACCCCTACACGGTGCCGATCATCACCGAGACCGCCGGTGTGGTTCACTTCGGTGACATAGCCGAGGGCGTGACCATGGAAGAGCAGGTCGATGAAGTGACCGGCCTGTCACGCAAGGTTATTATCGAGTCGAAGTCTGCTGACAAGCGGCCGCGAATTACCCTTAAGGGAGAAGACGGCAAGGTTCGTAAATTGCCGAATGGCAATCAGGCGCGCTATATGCTGCCGGTCGGAGCCAATATTGTTGTCGAGGAAGGGAGCACCCTGCATGCCGGTGCGATCATCGGCAAGATTCCGCGCGAGACGACCAAAACCAAGGATATTACCGGTGGTCTGCCACGGGTTGCTGAACTGTTTGAGGCCCGCAAGCCGAAAGAGGTTGCGGTGATTACCGAGATCGATGGTGTGGTCTCGTTCGGTAAGGACACCAAAGGCAAGCGCAAGATCATTGTGACCCCGGAAATCGGTGAGCCGAAAGAATACCTGGTGGCCAAGGGTAAGCATATCGCCGTCCACGAAGGAGACTACCTGCGCGCCGGTGAAGAACTGGTCGATGGATCGTCCAACCCACATGATATCCTGCGGGTCCTCGGTCTCAAGGAGTTGGCCAAGTACCTGGTCGATGAGGTGCAGGAGGTTTATCGTCTGCAGGGCGTCAAGATCAACGACAAGCATATTGAAACTATTGTTCGTCAGATGTTGCGTCGGGTCGAAATCAAGGATGTCGGTGATACCAACTTCCTGATTGACGATCAGGTTGATCGCTGGAAGTTTGAGGAGGAGAACGCACGGGTGCTGGCCGAAGATGGTCGCCCGGCGATCGGTGAGCCGATCATGCTCGGCATTACCAAGGCCTCCCTGTCGACCGAATCCTTCATCTCGGCGGCTTCTTTCCAGGAGACGACCAAGGTGCTGACCCAGGCCGCCATTCAGGGCAAGGTCGATAACCTGCGTGGCCTCAAGGAGAACGTCATCATGGGGCGCCTGATTCCGGCCGGTACCGGTATTGCCAAATACCGGGCAGCAACGATCAATACTCCGGAGCCGGAACCGAAGCTTGAGGAGCCGATCGATTTTGATGCCGAATATGAAAAAGAAATGGCAGCTGCCGGCCAAGAAGAGACGCCGCAGGCTGAGTCCTGATGCGGACTTGAAATAGAAATGCAGGCAAGTCAAAAATCACCTTGACAAAGACCTGCCCGATTGATAAGATCCGCGAGTTTTTCGCCTTAATAGAACCGGCCTGAAAAAGGCCTAAAACATTAGATATCTGGGAGTTATCAGATGCCGACAATTAACCAGCTGATCCGTAAGGGTCGGCAGAAAAAAGTCAGCAAATCGACCGCACCTGCGCTGAAGTCATGTCCCCAGCGTCGTGGCGTTTGTACCCGTGTTTATACCTCGACCCCGAAGAAGCCGAACTCCGCGTTGCGGAAGGTTGCGCGGGTTCGTCTGACCAATGGCCTGGTTGTTACTTCGTATATCCCGGGGGTAGGTCATAATCTGCAGGAGCACTCTGTTGTGCTGATCCGTGGTGGTCGAGTCAAAGACCTTCCGGGTGTTCGTTATCATATTGTCCGCGGTACCCTCGACCTCGCCGGAGTGCAGGATCGTCGGCAGGGGCGCTCGAAGTACGGCGCCAAGCGGCCGAAGTAAGCTGGAGAAGAGGACGTCATGCCGAGAAGAAGAGAAGTTCCGAAGCGTAATATCCTGCCTGACCCCAAATTTGGGGATCAGCTGGTTGCCAAATTTATCAATGGTGTCATGAAGGGCGGCAAGAAGAGCACTGCCGAGCAGATTGTCTATGGTGCCTTTGATCTGGTTTCCGAGCGTACCGGAAACGATCCTCTTGAAATATTCAAGGGGGCCATGGAGAAGGTCCGTCCGATGGTTGAGGTCAAGTCGCGCCGCGTCGGTGGCTCGACCTATCAGGTGCCGGTCGAGGTTGTTCCGTCGCGACGTACTGCTGTGGCTATTCGCTGGATTATTACCTATGCCCGTCAGCGCAGTGAGAAGACCATGCGTGAGCGGTTGGCTGGTGAGTTTCTGGATGCTGCTGCCGGACGTGGTGCGGCGGTGAAGAAAAAAGAAGATACGCATCGTATGGCTGAGGCCAACAAGGCGTTCGCGCACTATCGCTGGTAATCGGCCAGACTGTGTATCAGGAGTAATGACGTGGCTCGTCAGGTAAGTTTGAAAAAAACCCGAAATATCGGGATCATGGCGCATATTGACGCTGGTAAGACCACCACCACTGAGCGGATTCTCTATTACACCGGAGTTTCACACAAGATCGGTGAGGTGCATGATGGCGCAGCGACTATGGACTGGATGGAGCAGGAGCAGGAGCGTGGCATCACGATCACCTCGGCTGCGACAACCTGTATGTGGAATGACCATCGGGTCAATATCATTGATACCCCCGGACACGTTGACTTCACGATTGAGGTTGAGCGTTCGCTGAAGGTTCTTGATGGTTCGGTTGCGGTATTTTGTTCGGTTGGTGGTGTTGAGCCGCAGTCCGAGACGGTCTGGCGTCAGGCTGACAAGTACCATGTTCCGCGGATCGCATTCGTTAACAAGATGGATCGCACTGGCGCCGATTTTCAGCGTGGCGTCGACATGATGCGCGAGCGTCTTGGGGCCAATCCAGTGCCGATTCAGCTGCCGATCGGTGCCGAGGAGAACTTTCTTGGCTGTGTTGATCTGGTGCAGATGAAGGCGATCCTCTGGAATGACGAGACCATGGGTGCCGAGTACGAAGTCACCGACATTCCTGCAGATCTCGTTGATGAGGCCGAGATGGCTCGCGAGACGATGCTTGAAGAGATCTGCTCGCATGATGATGAGCTGATGGAGAAATATCTCGGCGGCGAGGAGCTTTCGCTCGACGAGATCAAGTCGGGGATCCGCAATGCAACCATCGGTTTGCATATCAACCCGGTTCTTTGTGGCAGTGCCTTCAAGAACAAGGGTGTGCAGACCCTGCTCGACGCGGTTATCGATTATATGCCGTCGCCGCTGGATGTCCCGGCGATTCCGGGTGTCAATCCGGATAATGATGAGCCTCTGGAGCGCCCTGCGGACGATGAGGGTCCCTTCGCTTCGCTGGCCTTCAAGGTTATGACCGATCCCTTTGTCGGACAATTGACCTTTTTCCGGGTATATTCCGGAGTGGCAGAGTCCGGTTCAACGGTTCTGAACTCGACCAAGGGTAAGAAAGAACGTTTTGGTCGTCTGCTGAAGATGCACGCCAACAAGCGTGAGGAAATCAAGCAGGTCTATGCCGGTGATATTGCCGCAGCGGTCGGCCTGAAATATACGACGACCGGGGATACGCTCTGTGACCTGAATAAGCCGTCACTGCTGGAGTCGATGGAGTTCCCCGAGCCGGTTATTCACCTCTCGGTCGAGCCGAAAACCAAGACTGACCAGGAGAAGATGGGCGTTGCTCTCGGTAAGCTGCTGGCTGAAGACCCTTCGCTGGGTGTTCGCACCGACGAAGAGACTGGCCAGACTATTCTCTCGGGGATGGGTGAGTTGCACCTCGATGTTATCGTCGACCGGATGAAGCGTGAGTTCAAGGTTGAGTGCAACATCGGCGCACCCCAGGTTGCCTACCGTGAGTCAATCACCAAGATGGTTGAGGTTCAGGGCAAGTTTGTGCGTCAGTCTGGTGGTCGTGGTCAGTACGGTGACTGTTGGCTGCGTCTCGAACCGGGCGAGCCGGGTGAAGGCTTTACTTGTGTAGACGCAATCAAGGGTGGTGTTATTCCGCGCGAATACATCCCGGCGGTTGGTAAGGGTGCTGCTGAGGCCTCGGAAAATGGAGTTCTTGCCGGATTCCCGATCGTTGATGTCAAGGTTACCTGTTACGACGGGTCCTATCATGATGTTGACTCCAACGAAATGGCTTTCAAGATTGCCGGATCGATGGGTTTCAAGGCCGGAGCGGCCAAAGCGGGTCCGGCCTTGCTGGAGCCGATCATGGCGGTCGAGGTTGTGGTTCCCGAGGAATATATGGGTGATGTCATCGGCGATCTGAACAGCCGCCGTGGCCGCATCATGGGTATGGAGGGTCGCGGGGGAGCTCAGGTTGTTAATTCTGAGGTGCCTCTGGCAAGTATGTTCGGCTACGCAACCGATCTGCGCAGTGCAACACAGGGCCGCGCCACCTATTCGATGGTTTTCGACCACTATGAGCAGGTGCCGAAGGCGATCAGCGAAGAGATTATTGCCAAGGTCAAGGGCCAATAAGGTACTGACGACAAGGGAGGAACATCATGTCCAAGGAAAAATTTGAGAGGACAAAGCCGCACGTCAATATCGGGACCATCGGTCACGTTGACCACGGCAAAACCACTCTGACCGCTGCAATTACCAGAGTACTGTCCGAAGCCGGCG
>JAJRWF010000121.1 GCA_024276905.1 Deltaproteobacteria bacterium | reverse complement strand
GGCGAGAAAAAAACTCTCGGCATCGCAGCAGGCTGGTCTCTGGCAAACCGCACAGGCCACAACGCCAGAACCCGCAATCAATGTCAGCAGTTCCTCAACGACCCCGAGGTTGAAAATCGGGATATTCTTGAGCAGATACTGAAGACAACCCTGCCACCGAAGACAGGGTGAGACCTGGGGATTCTGGAGCAAAGTCATTGGTAGAAATAAACTGGCAACGAACACGTGCGGCAATCTGGCAACCTGACGACAGCAGCCTGCGCTCGGTAACACAAATAGACCCAATCCGGCTGGAACAACTGATTGGCATTGAATCTCAGAAAGAACAGCTGCTGGCCAACACAAAACGCTTTATCGCGCGCCAACCGGCCAATAATGCATTACTTTGGGGGGCGCGCGGCACCGGGAAATCTTCGCTGATCAAGGCAGTCTTTAACGAACTGAACCATCAGGAGTTACGCTTAATCGAAGTTGATCGCGACGACCTGGCCCATCTGCCGAGAATCGTCAACGGCATTCGGGATTTGTCACAACGTTTCCTGATTTTCTGCGATGATCTTTCTTTTGCTGAAAATGAACGGGGTTACCGTCAGTTGAAGTCGGTCCTCGATGGCTCGATCGAGCTGCCGCCGGAAAACCTGCTGATCTACGCCACCAGCAACCGTCGGCATCTGCTTCCGGAAGCTATGCGCGATAATCTGGAGACACGGGTTGAGGACGGGGAAATTCACTATGACGATGCGGTTGAGGAAAAGATCAGTCTCTCAGATCGCTTCGGCCTCTGGCTGTCATTTTACAGCGGATCGCTCGATCACTACCTGCAGGTAGTCGACTCGCTGTTCAACGACCGGAACCTGAACCGCGAACAATTGCACGCAGCGGCCCTGCTCTTCGCAGCCGCCCGTGGCAGTCGCAGCGGCCGTACAGCACTCCAGTTTTTCAACCAGTTCGTCTGAATGCAGACCCTCTGATTTGAGCTAGTGAAACCGCCGAAAGCTGAACTCCTCAACGGTACAGGCTGGCACCTGGGTCATGACGCCGCCGCGCAATAATTCTATCGTCTGTGATGCCGACTGGGCGGCGCTGAACAGATGACCCTGCACTTCGCTGCAACCGAGTTTTTTCAGGTAATTAAGCTGGCCCTCGGTTTCAACCCCCTCGGCTATCATGTGCAGCCGCATGCCCCGTCCCATAGAAATAATGGCATCGACGATGCAAGCTTCGGACTCTTCTGTTTCGATCTTCTGGACAAATGACTTATCTATCTTCAGGGTATTGACGGGAAACTGCTGCAGGTAGCTCAGAGATGAATATCCGGTACCGAAATCATCCAATGCGATCGAAATTCCATGCCGACTCAGCTCGCCAAGCTTGAGTGCCGCAGTCTCACGATTCTTCATAATCCCGTGCTCGGTGACTTCCACCTCAATCTGGCTGCCATCAATTTTAAACTCGACAAGGGTATCCAGAATTCGTTGCACGAAATCAGGCTGCTCGATCTGGACCGCCGAGATATTGATTGCAACCCGCACCGCCGGCAAGCCCTGGTCACGCCAGCGCCGCATCTCGGCGCAGGTCGCCCAGAAAACCCAGTTGCCGATCGGTACGATCAGCTTGGATTCCTCCGCCAGCGGGATAAACTGGTTGGGATAGATCAGGCCGCGCCGGGGATGCCGCCAACGGATCAACGCCTCCATGCCGACAATCTGCTGATCATGGGAGTTGACCTTAGGCTGGAAGAAAACCTCAAACTGTCCGGTTTCAATCGCCCGGCGCAAATCTCGCTCAAGGGAAAGATGCTCACCCCAACCGGCGGTAATACTTTTCTGGTAGAAACTGAAGCCGTTCTTTCCTTCCCCCTTGACGTGATACATCGCGACATAGGCCGCCCGCAACAATGCCTCACGGGTTTCTCCCGATTCGGGAAAGAGCGCGATGCCGATGCTGGCGCTGAGAAACATTTCGTGGCCGTCAATCAGATAGGGATCACTGATGCGCTTAAGAATTTTCTCCGCGACAATCGCGGCATCACGTTCGCTGTCGAGCTGCGGCAACAACAGGGTAAACTCATCGCCACCAAAACGCGAGAGAGTGTCCTCGGCCCGCAGACAATCCTGAATGCGGCCGGCCACCACTTGCAGAACCCGATCACCAAGACTGTGCCCCAGGGTATCATTGATCAACTTAAAGCGATCAAGATCGAGAAACATCACGGCCAGTGACTGTTCATAGCGCCGGGCATGAGCAATCGCCAAACCCAGCCGGTCTTCAAATAACGCCCGGTTCGGCAGGGCCGTCAACTGATCATGATAAGCCTGGAAATTGATTAACTCTTCCGAACGCTTGTGCTCGGTCATATCGCGTGCGCAGCCGTAGGTCCCGACAAACTGACCATCGCTGACGTTGTGCCCGACGTTATACATCCCGACCGAGCTCAATTCGATCGGCAACAGGTGGGTTTCAAACGCTCGCGACTCCGAGTCCTCAATTTTCAACCTGAGCCGCAACTCAATATTACGCGAAGAACGTGCGCCGGTGCGCCTTTCATTGAAAACATAATTTGCCAGCGGCAGATCCTCTTCATAAACCAGCTCCGAGTAATGCAGTCCGAGCAGTTCTTCACGGCTGTAACCGAGCAGCTCTTCGACGGTATCATTGACAAAAGTAAAACACCCTTGCTGGTCGAGAACATAAACAAAATCGGGAGAATTATTGACAATATAGCGATGCAATTCTTCTGATTCGCTCAACGCGTCCTCGACCCGGCGATGTTCCTTCTCCAGCCGGTAACTGGCAAGCGCATTGCGGACCGTAGTCAGAAGCTCTTCCGCCAGGTAGGGTTTGCGAACAAAGTCATAAGCCCCTTGCTGCAAAGAATCCCGAACCGCTTCGAAAGAGGCTTCACCACTGACCACCACAACCTTGGTCGCAGCCTGCTGTTGGCGTAGCTCGGCCAGGACCTGATGACCGGTGATGCCGGGCATCTGCAGATCAAGCAGAATGACCGGATACTCGGTCTCACCGCAAAGAGCCAAGGCGGCAGTACCATCCTCCGCGCTTTCATTCTCGAATCCGGCCCCGGTCAATAACAGCGCGAGACTTTCGCGCATCGCCTGCTCATCATCGACGATCAGGATTTTTTCAAGAAGACCTGCTTGTAAAAGCAGCTCTTCTTTACGCGGCAAAACATTATTCATGAGAACATCTCTTCATCGCAAAGGTTTGTTTCTCCCCCCCCTGACGCGAAAGAACAATCCGGAAACTGGTACCATTCTCGGCGCTGCTCTGGCAGCTGACCCTGGCCCCGATATCGCTGGCCATATTATGGACAATGTTAAGGCCAAGCCCGGCATGTCCGCTCCCCTTGGTGCTGGTCACCGGGCTGAAAAGTTGATCAAGCAGATGCGAGGCAATGCCGGGCCCATTATCTGCAACGACGATCTCGACCTGCCTTTTACCGTCACCTTCTATCAACTCGCGACTGTGCAATTCAATCCGTCCGCCCGGTGGCAGGGCTTCAGCGGCATTCTTCACCAGGTTGATCAGAATCTGGCGCAAAACGATCGAGTTGCTTGAGATCGGCTGCATCCGTTCACAAGCGGTAACGATTTCGATCTGACGCGGTTGCAGAATCGTCGGTTTAAGGCTGGCCAGAACCGATTCGATCAATGCGGCGACATCGACCAGTGACGCCGGCAGAGGAGATTGATCCTGCTGACGACTGTAGTAACCGACAATCTCACTGACCCGTTGAATCTCGCGCTCCATCGCCGCCAGAACATCAGAGTTCCCCTGCTGCTGCCGCAACACCTGCAGGTAGTTGCCGAGAATTGCCAACGGATTATTGATTTCATGCGCCACCCTGCGCAGCTCGGTTTTTTCCTTACCTGCCAGACCGGGCAAATCTTCGGCAAAAGAACTATTCCGCAACCTGCGCCCAATCGCCTGGCAGAAGACCAGTGTTTCGCTGGCGGTAAAGGCTTCAATATTTTGTGCCTCATCCAGACCAACCACCGCGACGCCGAGTTGGGCGCCGGAGACCAGAGGCAAGCAAGCAAATCTGGGACTGGCCGCCAGGCGCAGCAGAGTCTGGTCAACCACCGAGATTTCACTATTCGCCATCTCTGCCGAATCGTGAACACCATCCTCAAGCAAACAGCGGGCGGTCAAACTGAAATCAGGATCGATCGGGACACGCAGGTCGGCGACCAATTGCGATTGGCCCGGCACCGGCATTCCGCAGAGCAGTCCCTTTTGCGCATCCGCCAGCAGAAAAATCAGTTCGCGACCGGCCAGTTTCTGCAGCAACAGACTGCGACCTTCACTCAGCAACTGTTCCAGGCTTTCACAGTTACCGATCCGTGCAAGCTGAGCCTGTCTTTCGGCAAGCAGAAATGCGAGTTGTTCAAGTTGCCTGGCCGCTTCGAGTTCTTCCTGTCGCAGCTGATCTGTATCACCGGAGTATTCCGAGAAGCCCCGGTAATGCCGCTCGACCCAGTTAAAAATATCCTGCATCGCAGACGGAGCAAGATCAAAATGTCGGTGTGCCAGTTCAAGTGCTTCAGGGCTGAGGTGAGCAGGTGACGAGCAGACAGCATGGGTTAACTGCAACAGACGAATCAAACCACTGCTGCCTTCGACCTGGGGGTGATGAAGGAAACGAAGTGCATCCGCCAGAAAGGATTCAAGGTGCCAGTTATTGACCAACTCCTCGGCCAGTTGTAGATGATCACAACCATAGGCCTCCATTTCATAACTGCTGATCTGGGAACTGCTGGTCGGATGGTAGACCTTTTCGTGATAATTGGAGCTGTCATGAGCAAACAGCAACTGCATACCGATATTATGCAGCATGCCGGCCAGCTGAGCTTCTTCGATACGCGGGTAGGAAACCGCTTCGGCCAGGCAACGGGCCGTAATGCCGGCAGCACGTGAATAGAACCAGAGAGACTGTCGAAAACGGCTCTGCGGCAGACCCGGACGTTCTCCAAGGTATCGACCGGCGGCACGCAGCCCGATCGCCGCAAGAGCGTCAGCGGAAAGACGCTCCACAGCGGAGGAGAGCGGCAGTTCTGCAGACAGAGGTTCGCAGGAAGAGGTGGCTGCGGCCTGAAGAACCCTGACCGCAAGAGCTGAATCCTGTTGGAGAATATTGATGATTTGCTGGCGTGAATCAAGACGCAGACAAGCATCCAGAAACTGCACAAGGACGCGAGGTCGCGAAAAAAGCAGGTCCGTTGTTTTGCGACACAGGTTGGGTAGAGCAGTTTGAGTCATCCGCAGGCATACTCCCCCGAGGCTGGGCGAGGCGATCAAGTCGAATGCCGACGGTCGGCCCCCCCGGCCGCCGACAGCTGAAGCCCAGATGATCCACTTCACTAATTACAGACTAGGCAATACGGCGGGTCAAGCGCAAGCAAAATGATGATAAATCTTGTTAATATTCAAACGGTTAACAACCCCTCACGTTCAAGGTGGGGCGCTCAGGGCATGACGATGAAGCTTCTCCCAGAGATTCTTGCGGGAGATAGCAAGGGCCGCTGCGGTCTCGTTTCTACGCCCCCGGTGGTATTCCAGGGCCTGCAACAGGATCTCGCGTTCATGATGGCCCATGATCTGCTTCAGGCTCTCCCCCGGCCGATAAGCGCAACGGATCCCGACAGCCTCCATCTGTTCCTGGCTGAGCAGATCAGCCGGCAGGTCATTCGGCAACAGGAGCTCACCCTGCCCCAGAGCAACAGCACGCTCCATAGCATGTTTGAGCTGACGCACATTGCCCGGCAGGGGGTGGTTCTGCAGGAGCACCTGAACCTCCGGGGCCAGAAGCTTGAGCGGCCGCTTCATCTGGCGACAGAAGTGTTCAATAAAAATCTCCGCCAGAGGGATAATATCTTCCGGCCTTTGGCGTAAAGGCGGCACATCGAAATGGATCACGTTGAGTCGATAAAAAAGATCCTGCCGAAAGCTTCCGGCCTCGACCTCGGCGGTCAGATCGCGATTGGTCGCCACGACAATCCGCACATCAACCCGAACCTCACGCCGTCCACCGACCGGCTGCACCAGCTTTTCCTGAATGGCACGTAACAGCTTGGCCTGACTTCCCAGCGGCAACTCCGCAATCTCGTCAAGAAAGAGCGTTCCACCGTCGGCACTGACAAACTGCCCTTGACGATCCGCAACAGCACCGGTAAAAGAACCGCGCAGGTGACCGAAAAGTTCAGATTCAATCAGGTTCTCCGGCAAAGCGGCGCAATTAACCCGTACCAGAGGACGATCCGCACGCAGACTACGCTGATGCAGGCGCTCAACGATCCTCTCCTTACCGGTCCCATTCTCGCCGGTAACCAGAACGGTCGAATCCAGTTCAGCCACCGAATCAACAAGCTCGACCAGCTGACGCATCCGCTCGCTACAGGCAATCAGACGGTCTTCCTCGGGAGGGTTCTTCAGCTGCAGGTTTTCTTCGGAAAGACGCTTTTTCTCGGTAATGTCACGGCTGATCAGCAGAGTCCCCAGATACTCGCCGTCTGCATCCCGGACCGCCGAATAGGTATTTTCAAAGTGTCGCTGATGGACCTTGACCACCCGATTACTGGTCGCAACGACACCGGACTTGAGGCTGGCGAGCAATTCTCGAATGCGCGGGTGAGCTTTCGCAGGATGGATAGTATAAATCAGACGACCGACAATCTTGTCGGCACGGATGCCGCGAATGCGCTCTGCGGCCTGGTTACAAAAACGGATGACATCCTCGTCATCCAGAAAAATCACTCCTTCGGGCATTTCAGAGACGATAGTCGAAAAAATTTCCTGTCGTGGCCGTTGCAACATGAAGATCCTCGCAGTCCGACGTTTCGTTTTCGTAACATCAGACAGTCTACGCACGCCTCCTTTCTAATGCAACAATAATCCGCATTATCAAACAGGGGTTCAGTCGTCAGCCGAACGCGTAAAAAAAGCACCGGCTGGCCGGTGCTTTTTATGCGGAACAATCAATTTTCAGGCGGTTTCCGGCCGCTCGCGCTGTAAAAACAACGCCAGCTTCTCTTCAACCAAAGACAGGTGCTCCATCATCTTCTCGCGCGCACGCTCCGGGTCATGATCGGCAATCGCCTCAAGAATTTCGCGGTGATGATTCAGCAGCAGCTCAATATAACCCTCTTTACTGTAAAACTCGCCCAGTGCGACCATGATTGTGGTCTGAAACAGCGTCTGAATGGTGTCGAGAACATGAACCTGCAGGGTATTGTGAGATGCTGCGGTAATTGTGAGATGAAACTGGGCGTCGATATCGGGATCCCAGCCGCCATTGGCAGCCTGCTCGACCATGACCTCGTAGAGCTCACGCATGCGTGCGATTTCCGAATCTTCGGCCCGCTTGGCTGCCAGATAGGCGGACCAGGTTTCTAGCCCCATCCGCACCTCGGTCAGAGCATGCAACATCCGCGGATCACGCCGTTCGACCATACTGGCCAGAGGATCAGCCATCGAGGCCTCAGTCAGTGACCGGACAAAGGTGCCACCCCCCTGCCGTGACTCCAGAAACCCCATCGCCTCAAGGACCATGATCGCCTCGCGGACAGAGGGGCGACTGACGCCGAGAAAGGTCGCCAGTTCACGCTCTGAAGGGATACGTTCTCCGGGCCTGAGGTCTCCATTACCAATCAGATCCTTGATCTGTGAAACGATCTCTTCTGAGAGTTTTTTGGGTCGAATCGGCTTAAAAACAGGCGGCATATGGTTCCTCCAGCAAGGTGGTATGACCTTTTAACATGGAGCCCCCAAAGAAGACAAGAAAAGAACACTGTCTTCAGGGGTTAAAGCTCCTCACCCATGCTGCGACGAAAACGCTCGAACCACAGCTGAAACTCGGTTTCCTCACGCTCCATTTCAAACGCGTTGACCAGGCCCCGAGCCAGAGAAACAGCGACTGCCCGGTTGCGCAAATTGAAAGAATCGCCAACCTTTTCACTGTGAAACTGTTCTTGATCGATGCCGAGCTTGATGTAAAGAGAGTTAAGACGGCTCTGCACCCCGCGGCGCGACAGGTAACGGCGCTGGGCAATCAAATTATCGGTCAGACCAAGAGAAATATCGAGCAATGCCTCATATTCGATATCGGAAAGAGCCGTCAGATTGTGACCGGCCCGGCCCTGCACCTTGCGCACTTCAGGGTCGATCCAGCACTGTTCATCGAGCAGTACCGTCCGCACCGCGGCCGCAATCCTTTCGCGGGGGCTTGACTTGAGAATATAGCCATAGACCGTTTCGGGGGGTACGATCCGCGCCAGCGAACGGACATACATTTCGTCCTTGAACTGACTCCAGAATACAATCCGCGCCTGCGGTCTGGCATCCCACAGGGAGCGGGCCATTTCGATGCCATTGAGTTCGGGCATCTGGATATCGCTGATTATCAACGGACTCTCAAACGTCAGGCCAATCTCAAGCGCCACCCGACCATTGGGCGCCCTGACAATCTCGACCGCTTCTTCCCAATCACCAAGCAACAGATCGAGAAACTGGTAATCTTTCGGGTTATCTTCGGCAATCAGAATTTTAATCATTGGTCCTCTCAGTCCTTTTTGCCCACAGACTGTGACTCCAGTAATGCGGTAACCGACAACCGCAATTCGAATCGAGTTCCGCTACTGAAACGCGAACCGAGCCACTCAACCTCGGCGCCGATAGCCCGTGCGCGCTCCCGCAGATTGTTCAACCCGCGCCCCTTGCCATCACCCGGGGACGGATCGCTGAAGCCGCGGCCATTATCTTCAACCGAGAGAACCAGCAGTCCGTCACGCAATTCAAGACCGACCTCAAATCGACCGGCATCAGCATGCTTGATAACATTGCTGATCGCCTCAATCCCGATCCGGTAGAGAGCTAACTGCTGCAGGCGGCTGAGACCCAGGGCAGCGATTCCGGCATTGCAGTAAAAATGATATTGCGGCAAGCCGGGGCCTTCGCATTGGCGACCAAGGTGAGCTTCCAGCGCGGCGCCCAGACCCAGAATATCAAGCGTCTGAGGATGCAGATTATGCATGATATCCCGCAGGTTACTCATTGCGCGCGTCAGGCTGATTTCAAGTTCCTGCACCTGTTGCCGACAGGGATCGTCACCGACGGATGCAAACCCTTGCAAATCACGAAGGATGGATGAAAGATCGGCCAGCGTCTGGTCATGCAGGTCCATAGCGATCCGACGGCGCTCATCCTCAGCACCTTCAAAGAGCTTTTCGGTGCCGACAACCTGAATCAGCCGTTTTGTCATACGGTTGATCGACAGGGTGAGGGTATCAAGTTAATCATTGATCAGTTCAGGCGCAGCGGGCGGCTCAAGCTCTCCAGCAGCGACCCGGCTGGCCGCATTCGACAGCGCCTGGATACGACTGAGAATCCGTCGACCGAAATAAAGGGACAGAACGATGCCGAGCAGAATAGCAACACCAAGAACCAGAATCATGACCAGGGCGGTCCGTTCGACCAGGGCATCTATATCCTGCGTATGCAGATCCCGGAGCTTCTGCCGCTGCACGGCGGTCAGGTTGGTCAATGCCGTCACCTCTGAACGGAACTGCGTGACAGCGGTCAGCATCAGTTCAATATCGACCCCCTTGACCGGACTAAGGTCAATCGCCAGTGTCCGCAGCTGCTTCAGCTTGCCCGGCTCCACGAGGTCACTGAAAGGCTCAATCCGGGCGACAGCATTGGCAGCCAGTTCGGACAGACTGGCCAGCGCGGCCAACTCGTTTTCTTCTGCCAACCCGCGACGACTGATTTGCAGCAGCACCCGCTGTATACGCCGTGACGCCAGATCAGCCTCGGCCAGCGAAATAAACGCTGTGCCCAGTGCCTTGGCTTCCCTGCGTTTGACTGAAAGGTCCCAGTAGGTGTACTGCATGAAACCGAGCAGCAGGGTCAAAAGCAGCAGAACCAGCGCCGGTGCCAGCAAAACCTGATGTTTAACTGTGATTCTCATGGATGAAGATTAACACGAACAGCACACAAAGGCACTGTAGAGATATACGCCGCAAGCCAGTTCGATTCCGACAAAAAAACAACGTCGCAGCCTGACACCGCAACCTCCCGGGCCACATCGGCCAGAACAATCCCCCCCCTGAAAAGAAGCCCCACAGACCTGGAGGGGGGGGAGGTCTGCGGGGCCAGAGGCCCGAAGGCCTCTTTCTTTTCTTATACACTCAAGCAGGACGCAAAGTAAACAGCCCCGACGCGCTTACTCTTCCCGACTAATCCCCGGCTAACGACCTTCAACCTGCGGCCCGAACGGCAGTATCACGACAAATTCGCTCCCCTGACCGGGAGTCGAGCAGACCCTGATACTGCCACCGTGGCTCTCAGCGACAAGCCGGGCAATCGAAAGGCCAAGCCCCGATCCGCCAACAGAAGAGTTGCCGTGCTTGTCGACCCGGTAAAAACGGTCGAATATCTGTGCCTGGTGTTGAGGGTCGATTCCGATCCCGCTATCGACCACCCTGACCTCAACCCACGCGTCGAGCAACCTGATCTTCAATAGAACATGACCCTCAACGGGGGTATATTTGATGGCATTGGAGAGCAGGTTCAGGAACAGCTGGCGTAACCGCAAGGGATCACCCTGAATCTGAATCTTCCGATTTGAACCCTCAAAATTGACCGCCACGCCCTTTTGCTCGCCAAGAATCTGCATCTGCTGGCAGAGCTCCTCAAGCAGTTCGCGCAGATCAAGCGGTTCGAACCGAAGCGGCATTTCACCAACTTCACTCTTTGAAAGCAGAGACAGATCTTCGATGAGACGGCTCATGCGATCAATTTCTTCAAGATTCGAGACCAGGGCCTTGCGGATTTCTTCCGGATCCTGAGCCCAGCGCAACGCCACTTCAGTCTCTCCGCGCAGAATCGTCAGCGGCGTGCGCAATTCATGTGAAGCCTCTGCGGTAAACTGCCGGGCCCGACCTAGATCGGCAGACAACCCACTCACCAGATCTTCAACCGCTCCCTGCAGAGCAATAATCTCTTGTGGCGCACCATCAATCCCGGTCTCTTCACCCTCAGCCTGCGCACGACTCAGTGTCGGAATCCGCGCGGCCAACAACTCGAGCGGTTGTAACTGCCGACGAACCAGAAAGCGGGTCAGAATTATGACCAACAGACAACCGGCCAGCAACGAACCGGCAACAGACCATGCCTGTTGCCGCACCCGAACCTGCCGGTCAAGATAGCTGTTACTGATCAGCAGAATCCGACTGACCCGACCCTGACGAAACACCGGCAAAGCCAGACTCCGCAACATATTTTCACTGTCATCATGGGTCTGAAAATGATTCCGACCGCCAAGAACCGTCGCGGCACGTGCCTTATCGATAAAATTTATCTGTGGCGCCAATTCACCGACACTGCAGAGCAGTTCACCAGCGGTGGAAAAAATCGCGATGCCAGCGTGAGACGAAAGACGCCTGGAGAGGGGGCGCAACGGGTCGCAAACCGCGCTGGAGGACTCGCGTTGAGGCAGGTCAGCGATCAGCCCGCCTGCCTGGTAGGCCAAGGCGAGAAGTGCAGTATCAAACGCGGACTGCAGGTGGCGAATTTCACCCCTGAACCAGAAAAACCCGCCTCCCCCCAGAACCGGCAGCAGAATCAACAGCAGGGTCAGGGTGAGGCGGGCACAAAGGGTGCGGGGTGGCAACTAGTCGGTCTCCTTCATGACATATCCGACGCCACGTACGGTATGGATCAACTTCTTGTCGAAATCACGGTCAATCTTCTTACGCAGATAGTTGACGTAGACATCAATAATATTGGTAAAGCTGTCAAAGGTATAATCCCAGACATGCTCGGCAATCATCGTTCGGGTCAGCACCTGGTTCGGGGTGCGCATGAAATACTCAAGCAGTGCGTACTCTTTGGCCGTCAGGTCAATCTCTTTCCCTTCGCGCCAGACCTTGTGGGTGACCGGATCAAGTCGCATATCGGCAAAGAAAAGTTCGGCACCACGATCCTGCGTACCCCGGCGGATCAGGGCTCGCACCCGGGCAACCAGCTCGGCAAAAGCAAACGGCTTGGTCAGATAGTCATCACTCCCGATATCGAGGCCGGAAACGATATCCTCGACCGTGTCCCTGGCAGTCAGGCAGAGGATCGGCGTTTTGACCTTCTTGGTGCGCAGCTCCTGAATGGCCGTCAAACCATCCTTTTTCGGCAGCATGACATCCATCAGAATCAGATCATAAGCGGTGTTCTCCGCCATATAGATCCCTTCTTCACCGTCATAGGCAACCTCGACGCTGAACTCCTCTTCCTCAAGACCACGCTTGATAAAGCTGGCAACCTTTTTCTCGTCTTCAACAACCAGAATTCGCATAGTGCTGACTCCTGTGGTGATGATCAGTCCCCAGGGAGGTCTCTGCCTCTCACCGGGACCCGGATCATCAGGTTCGATTCAGTTTCAATTTATGCAAGATCTCATTCGCAGTTTCTTCTATCGCTTTAGTCGATACATCGATCAGTGCCCAGCGCTGCTTACGAAAAAGCCGCCGTGCGGCACGAATTTCATCTTCGATTCGTTCATAGTCCGCATACTCGGTCCGCGGGTTCTGTCCCATGTTGACCAACCGGGCCGCACGCAGCTCCAGCAGTCGCTGAGGCTCGATAATCAGTCCGGCCACCCGGGCCGGGTCGACCCTGAACAGTTCCGGCGGTGGCTCGATACCGGCAACAATCGGCACATTGGCAACCTTCCAGCCACGGTGCGCCAGATAGATCGAAACCGGCGTCTTGCTCGAGCGCGACACTCCGGCCAGAACAATATCCGCCTTGTGCAGGTTGCGGCATTCCTGGCCATCATCATGTTTGACTGTGAACTCGACAGCATCGATCCGCCGAAAATATTCCGCGTCCATCCCCCGTAACAGACCGGGCATTTCCTGCGGCGAGTGGCCCAACTGCTCGGCAAGACGCCGCAACAACGGGGTCAACAGATCGTGACAGGCCAGTCCCAGCGCATCACACTCTTCATAAACCAGCTGTGCCAGCTCACTATTGACCAAGGTAAAAACAACCAGTGCCTGCGATGTCAGAGCCCGGTCAAGAATCTCGTAAATCTGGTTCTTGCTGCGAACATTACTGAAACGACGCAGTATCGCCGGTTTCTCACCAAACTGGCTCAGCGCTGCCTGAACCATACTTTCGGCTGTTTCACCCGTTGCATCAGAAAGGAGAAAAACCTCCCGGGGCGAAACCATAAGCAATCCTCATGAAAGGGCTATATCACTCTAACAGAGAGCCCCCCCCTGCGCAAGCCAGTCTGATATTTTTTTAATAACTAATTTCTATGGTCAGCCACCAGATAGTGTACAAAATAACATCTAACCATATTTTTTTCATTGGGCCAGCCTCAGAATTGAGCCAGAAAACCTGCACTTTGTCAACCCCATTCTCAGCCCACTCTCATTGGCCGGGAAAAACACATTCCTCTGGCGAATAAATCCACCGGCAGAATTATATCTCGACCTCTCCAGACTCCGTTCTGCGGTTGCTTTTCGACCCGGTGGAATGATACTTAGAGGCATGACAAATGACACATGGATACGCATTGAAATCTCGACTCCGGCTCCGGCAATCGATCTCGTCTGCACTGAGCTTTCAACCTTCGGCTGCGTCGGGACATTGGTCGAAGAGCGTGATCTCGACACATTCAACATCCCCGATGATGAATGTGATTACAACAGCGACCTGAAACTGCAGGCATATTTCCCGGCGGATTCAAACCGGCCATTGCTGCGCACCCGGATCGAAGAACTCCTTGAAGAATTACGGCCACTCTATCCAGGGCGCAGTTTTCAGCTTGGCGGCCAGCAACAGATCAAGCAGGAAGACTGGGCCGAAGGCTGGAAACAACACTTTACAACCATTCGGATCGGGCAGCGTCTGATCATCAGGCCCAGCTGGGAAGACTACACCCCCCGGGCCAACGAGGTTGTTCTGCAACTTGATCCCGGGATGGCTTTCGGCACTGGCACTCACGGCACAACCCTGCTCTGCCTGCAGGCGATTGTCGCACTCTTTGATCGTGGTCACGCCCCGCAAAGCCTGCTCGATGTCGGTACGGGATCAGGAATTCTTGCCATGGCTGCCGCTGCGCTTGGTTCCCAAACTGTTCTGGCCTGCGATATCGACCCGGTCGCCTGTGAGGTTGCGGCTGAGAATTGTCGCCTGAACGGACTGGAAAAACGGGTTCGCATTACCAATAATCCGCTTGAACAACTCCCCGGTCGATACGATCTGGTGGTCGCCAACATTCTTGCCGAGGAAAACCTGCGCCTGGCCGACCAACTGATTGCCCACCTGGCTCCCGGCGGTTATCTGTTTTTGTCCGGCATTCTTAGAGAAAAAGAGGAACTCGTCTGTTCCGGCTTCTCACAACAACCACTCAAACTGCAGCAAGTCACCCATGAAGATGAATGGGTCTGCCTTGCCTGGCAGCGCAACTGATCGATGCGACGCTTTTACTATCCACAGCTGCAACAAAATCACCATGAAATTATTGAGCTCCCCGGTGAAGTCGCCCGCCATCTCTCCACGGTCTTGCGCCTGCAACCCGGTGCGCAGTTTGAACTGTTCGACGGACAGGGCACAGTTGCCCACTGCACCCTGCTCCAGGAAAACCACCGGGCCAAGATCAATAAGCGACTCCCGCTGACAACGCCAGAATTCAAGATTGAACTGATCCAGGCCCTGCCCAAAGGAGAAAAGCTGGAGTTAATCCTGCAGAAAGGCACCGAACTCGGACTGGCACGCTTTCTTCTTACTCCCAGTGCCCGCACGGTTGTCAAACTCAAACCGGCCAAAAAAGAATCGCGCCTCGACCGCTGGCAGAAGATTGTCCAGGAAGCCTGCCGCCAATGCGGCCAACCCTTCGTCCCCGAGGTTGAGATAAGCCCCGATTTCACCTCCACCCTGGCCAGAACCCAGGGGGAACTCAAGTTGATGCTCTGGGAAGAAGCCTCGACACCCTTGCCGCAATTGCTGCCGCAACAGCGCCCGACCTCAATCAGCCTGTTGGTCGGTCCTGAAGGCGGATTTTCAACAGCAGAAGCGGAACAGGCGCAAGCTGCGGGATTTCAAACCCTGCGGCTCGGACCAAGAATTTTGCGTACCGAAACCGCCGGACTTGCCATCTTGTCGATTTTACAATATGTTTATGGGGATTTGATCCTGAGTGAGGGCGGCTTTTCATCCAGCATGAATGGAAAGGAATTGTCATGAGATGTCCCAAGTGCGGATATAACAGCTTCGACCACCTCGACAGCTGTAAAAAGTGCGGCAAGGACCTGACTGAACACAAGGCCCGCTTCAATATTCGGAGTATCCTGCTCTCTGAAATGCCGCTGGAAGCAACATCGACCGTCGCAGAAGAAGCTGTCGCAGCCGCAACGGCCGTGCCGGATGTCGCAATTGATGACTTTGCCGCTGGTGGCGGTGGAGACGCTGACGACTTCGGCTTTGACTTCATGGGCGACAGTGAAGACGAAGAAAACCTCGCGTTCGACGAACTGTTCGAGGAAGTCCCGACCGAGGACGAAGTCGAGGAAACCCTGCCTGCTCCTGACGCTGCCGCTGCAGAAGGTTCTACAGATGAAGCGCAAGTGCCAGAGCCGGAAAGTCCCGAGGCTGAGACCGCTGAACAAATATTCGATGAACCGGAGCTTGATGAGCCGATACCGCTTGATCAGGAACTGGCTGCCGAGGAGCCTGCAACCCGGCTAGAGGAAGCAACCGCGGATGATTTCTCTTTCGACGATACAGAGCCTGCTGAAGCTCCGGCAGAACCGGTCGACATCACAGAAAACAGTTCGGCTGACTTCGGCTTCGATGCCGAAGAAGACCCGGACGCCGACATCTTTGCCGAAACGGAAGAGGATTTCTCTCTCGACGCCATTGACCCTGAAAAATCCGACCCCAAATAGTCTGATTATCTGATCCGCAAAAAAGCCGCCGCTGCAGAAATCTGCAGCGGCGGCTTTTTTCGTTTCGCCTGGCGGGCGCTAAACATCATCCCATTCGCAGACGGATAAAACTTGGCCGATCAGGGGCATTCAGAAAATCATTTTCACGCATTTCATCCCCGATTGTTGAAATCGGGCGCACGCCATAATCATGCCCGGGATAGACCTTGAGGCTTCCATCCAGGGCCTTCAGCCGCTGCAAACTGTCGTAGAGCTGGTCAACATCACTGCCTGCCAGGTCGGCCCGTCCGCACCGGCCGACAAACAGGGTATCTCCGGTGATCAATCCCGCACCGGTCAACAGCACAACCGAACCCGGAGTATGCCCGGGAGTATGCAGCACCCGAATACAGCCGGTACCGACCGGCACCTCTGTCCCTTCGAGCAGTTGCCGATCCACATTCGGCAGATCAGCCGGATGCCCCCAGTGCGGAACCGCAGCGGCTGCCAGAATTTCAGCATTCCCGGCAATATGATCCGGGTGTCCATGGGTGTTGAGCAAGCCGACAAGTTCAAGCTGGTGTTCATTCACTGCGTCAAGTACCGCCTGCGGGGCCAGGGACGGATCGACCACCACCGCCTTACGGGTCTGCGGACAAAAGACCAGATAGGCAAAATTATCCATCTCCCCGGCTGCGATCTGCAGCACTTCAAGCGCTACCAAGGCTGCTTCTCCCCGGTCGCAATGCGACAGATTTCGCTGTCGATGATCTTGAAACGGTCGCCGGTGGCAACAACCAGCCACTCATCACCCTCTTCCGGCGGCTGGGGAAATTCGCGGCTGCCGAGAAACAGGTCATCATTATCAATCATCCCCCACCACTCGAGGGCACCAGTCTGCCAGATCTTGGTTTTCAGGTTGTAGGCCATAGGTATAGAAATCTCCTTTTCATCCATGCGGCTCAAATTCATTCTTTGCAGTTGTCGCTGCACCTGACTCCCGTTTATAGTAGCAGAGGATTTTCACCCATAACAACCGACAAGGACCTCTGTCCATGCAATTCACCAAAATGCACGGTGCCGGCAATGACTATGTCTACATCAACGGCTTCGTGGAAAAGGTCCACCGGCCCGACCAGCTGGCGATCGCCGTCAGTGACCGCCACTTCGGGATCGGCTCCGACGGCCTGATCCTGATCCTGCCCTCCGACAGCGCCGATCTGCGGATGCAGATGTTCAACGCCGATGGCTCAGAAGCTGAAATGTGCGGTAACGGCATCCGCTGTCTGGCCAAATACGCCTGGGATCACGGCCTGGTTGAGCACCTGGAGATCCGGGTCGAAACCGGGGCCGGCATTCTGCCGCTACAGATGTTCTGCGACAGCAACCGCCAGGTGGAAAAAGTCCAGGTCAATATGGGCCAGCCACGCCTCAGTCGGGGCGAACTGCCGATGGGTGGTGATCCCGAGGCTGATGCACTCGGAATTACCATCGAGGTTGCCGGGCAGACCTTCGAGGCCTGGTGCTTGTCAATGGGCAACCCGCACTGCGTCATCTTTGTCGATGATTGTGAAAACTTTCCAGTCACTGAAATCGGACCGTTGATCGAAAATCACCCGCTTTTCCCGCGCCGCGTCAATGTCGAATTTGTCAGCATTCTTTCCGAAACCGAACTGTGCCAGCGCACCTGGGAGCGAGGTGCGGGTGAGACTCTGGCCTGCGGGACCGGTGCCTCGGCAGTCACTGTCGCTGCTGCCCTCAGCGGTCGCACCGGCCGAAAAATCAGCAATCGCCTGCGCGGCGGACTGCTTGAACTTGAATGGACTGCAGACAACCACATCTACCTGACCGGTCCGGCCACCGAAGTTTTCAGTGGCGACTATCCATGGGAGAATGTATGAAGGCCCTGCTCTTCGACCTTGACAACACCCTCTACCCGGCCGAAAAAGATCTCTTCTCCCTGATCGACGTGCGGATCAACCGCTACATGGAAGAAGTGGTCTGTATCATTCCGACCGATGTGGACGGTCTGCGCCGTCGCTACTGGCAAGACTACGGTGCCACCCTTCAGGGACTGGTCCGCCACTTTTCGATAGATCCCGAGGACTATCTCGATTACGTGCACGACATTGATGTCAGCGGCCGTCTGGCCCCCGATCCCGATTTGCGCCAGGCCCTCGACCAGCTCCCGGTCTCACGCTATGTCTTCACCAACGGTTCACGGGAACATGCAAATCAAGTGATTGACGTTCTTGGTCTGCAAGGGATATTCGACGAAATTTTTGACATTCGCATCGCCAATTACCAGCCCAAACCCAACCCTGATCCCTATCATAATGTATTACAGAAACTGAAGCTTGATGCGCGGCATTGCGTGATGATAGAGGATTCGCTGAGCAACCTGCAGACCGCCAAAAAGCTCGGCATGTCCACCATTCTTGTTGGCCGAGGCCCCACGGCAGACCATGTTGATCAGCATGTCCCTGATGCCCGTTCTGCGGCAGTCGCCCTTCTGACCTGATGGATACCCGATCATGACCCGACACCCCCTTGGAGTCCACGCCTCGATTGCCGGTGGAATCGAAAAAGCCTTTCCACGCGCCGAGCAGATCGGCTGTACAGCCCTGCAGATTTTCACCAGAAATGCCAGTCGCTGGCAGAGCAAACCCCTCGATCCGGTCAAGGTCGCGGCCTTCCGCGAAGCCATGCTGAAAAGTCCCATTACACAGGTTTTTGTCCACGACAGCTACCTGATCAACCTCGCCACACCTGACGACGACAAGTGGCAGAAATCGAAAGCAGCTTTCGGCGATGAGCTCAGACGCTGTTCCCAACTCGGAGTTCAGGGGCTGGTCATGCATCCGGGAGCACATCTTGACACAGGAGAAGAAACCGGCCTGCAGCGAATTGCCGCCGCCTTTAAAGAAATCCTTGCCGAGGCCCCGGAAAACGTTCAGATTCTGCTCGAAACCACCGCCGGCATGGGCAGCCACCTCGGCTGGCGTTTCGAACAGCTGGCCAGGATTATCGATCTGGTACCGCAACATGATTTCGGCATCTGCTTCGACACCTGTCACGTCTTCGCCGCCGGCTATGACTTTTCCACCGCAGAAGGCTATTCCGCAGTAATGGCGGAATTTGAGCATATTGTCGGCTGCGAAAAGATTCGACTTTTCCACATCAACGACAGCAAGAAGCCCTGCGGTTCGCGGGTTGATCTCCACGAACATGCCGGTCTGGGACAGATCGGCGCCAGCGGCTTTGCCTGCCTGATGCGCGACCACCGCTTTACAGCAGTCGCCAAAATTCTCGAAACACCGCAAGGCGACGAACACGAATATGACCTGCGAAATCTGGCCCTGCTGCGACAACTGGCAGGAGAAACAACATGAGAGCCGTCATCCAGCGCGTCAGCCGCGCAGCGGTAGAGGTTGATGGTCAGCAGATCTCCCGCATCGGCCAGGGCCTGCTGATCCTGCTCGGCGTCGAGCAACAGGACAGTAAAACCGATGCCGAGTACCTGGCGACTAAAATCGCCGGGTTGCGAATTTTCGAGGATCAGGCGGGCAAGATGAACCTGTCGCTGCTCGACACCGGAGGGGCTGCTCTTGTCGTTTCACAATTCACCCTGCTTGGTGATTGCCGCAAGGGCCGCCGCCCCGGCTTCTCGCGGGCAGCACTTCCTGCGCAGGCAATTCCACTTTACCAGGAAGTGATTGAGCAACTGCAGCATCAGGGAATCAGTGTTGCCTCCGGCCGATTTCAGGCTGACATGCAGGTCGAGCTGATTAATGACGGGCCGGTGACCCTGCTGCTGGACAGTCGTAAACAGCCTTGAGAAGACGTCGGGCCGGACACTGGCTTGCCGGATCAAACCTCAGGAGCTACAATGGAAGCGGAACCTCTGATGTCCGTCAATACAGATCCGGGACAGCCCGGACCAAGGAGCAGACACGATGAGAGTCATCCTGCTGGTTCTCACCTTTCTCGGTTTCTCACAATTGTCTCCGGCAGTCGCCGAAACATTTTCGTGCCGAGATAGCAAAGGCGCTCTGTATGTTGCAGACAACTTGATGAGTCTGCCCGAGGGCTGTCGCAACCAGGCCAGAACCCGCGCGGAGACCGATTCTGGCCAGGTCAATTATGTCCCATCCGCGACACAACCCGGCCGCGACAAGGACGCCTTTGAAAGAGCCGTCAAGGAAGAGATTCAAGCCAGCGACGAACTGGCCCGCAAGACCGCCAATATGGTCCTGCGCGCGGAAACCCTTGTTGAAACCTACGAAAATGCCTTGGCAGAGCGCAAGAATGTGATCGGCCGCAGGAGATACGGAGCCAGAGAGACAATCGTCAAGGCAGACCGGGAAATGCAGTTCGCCAGAAAAGGAAAAAAAGAGCTGCTTAACAAACTGAAGCGGGCGCGTATCCCCTCGGAACAAAGACAAAAAATCGACAACCTGCTCACCAGAATACCGGACTGAGCCCCTCATTGCAGAACGAAAACACCAAGACCCCGGAGTGATAAGATCCGGGGTCTTGGTGTTTCCAATATCAGCCCTGAGACTTAAAGAGCCTTGCCCAGCAGCCCCTCAAGCTGGTTGCGCGGAACCGCGCCGACCAGCTGATCGACAACCTGACCGTCCTTGAACAGCACCAGAGTCGGGATACCGCGTACCCCGTACTGGCCGGGGGTTGCCTGGTTTTCGTCAACATTGACCTTGCCGATCTTGATCCGACCCTCGTAAGACTCGGCCAGCTCGTCGATAACCGGAGCAATCGCCTTGCAGGGGGCACACCAGGTAGCCCAGAAGTCGACCAGCACCGGTTGTGAAGACTGCAACACCTCTGCCTCAAAGTTGTCGTCGGTAAATTCGAGCACTTTATCTCCTGCCATCAGCCTGTCTCCTTTTGTCTGCGGGCACATGATTTTCGCGTTTAACAAATCAATCCTCACTATAAATGACCCACCAGAAAAATCAAGAGGGCTGAAAAGAT
>JAJRWF010000120.1 GCA_024276905.1 Deltaproteobacteria bacterium | reverse complement strand
CCTGACTGTACATGACTGCCATCAAAAAACCGACACGACCGTCGAGAAAACCGCCCCGGATGAAGTAGATCTGTAAAAAAACCAGAACGCCCCGCAGACTTGCCCCCAGCAAGCCGCCTTTTTTACGTATACGGTAGCGTTTTTGTGCCCCAAGCCAGGCATAATCAGCATTTTTATCCAGAGTATGGCCAAAATCACGATGAGTAAAGTGCAGCAACTTTCCCTTCAGCGTCGATACCCGCCCCGCAGGCAGCAGGACGGTTTCATGAACTTCATCCGGACTGAAACGCGCCCCTTCGCGCCGAAACAGCCGCAAGGGGGCACGACCACTGCGACCATACTTGAGGGTTTTACCAAAAATCGTCACCGCCCAGGGCAGTTTGAATCCGACTTCAGGCGGGTCTTTTTTAAGTAAACAAACGATTTCCTGCTGCAGTTCAGGCGTCAGAACTTCATCTGCATCAATCGCCAGCACCCAGATTCCACGGGCTTTTTCCAGTGCACGTTGCTTCTGCACACCATAGCCGGGCCAGTCGGTCTCAAAAACCTGCCCGGTGTACCGACGCGCAATCTCGACCGTGCGATCAGTACTTCCGCTGTCAAGAACAATGATTTCATCAGCCAACGCCTTGACCGAATCGAGGCAGATCGGCAGGCGGTCTTCTTCATCCTTGGTAATGACCGTCACAGAAAGAAGTGGTTGACTCATACTCTCTGCTCCTGCACCTGTTTCACGGGGAAAAAAGCCGCCAGGCTGACGACAAAACTGGTCACCATCGAAGATCTGGCCAACCAGTTCTCAGTCAGGCCGAATGCGGCAAAACAGACCAGAACCGCCAAGGCTCCAAGCCAGCGTAATTGCTGATCGGCAGAGAATTTTTCAGCCTTGACCATGCTCGCTATCGGGATCACAAAAAGAGCCAGCAGCATCGCCACAAAACCGACCAGACCGGTCATCCCCAGATATTCCAGATAAATACTGTGAGCATGGGTGTAATCCCTGTCCAACTGAACCAGTCCCGTTTGACGCGCAACGACGATCTCGGCCCGAAAATCACCCAGACCGGTACCGATAACAGGATACTGAACAAACAATCGTCCGGCATATTTCCACATTTCCAGTCTCAGGGAGTCAGAGTAGGCAGACTCACTGTCATTCAAATCGCCCGTTACAATAGAAACACACCGTTGGATCATCCCCGAACTGCCACCATAGGATATCCCCAAAACCACCACAGTCAGAACAATTATGACTGCCGGGATTCCAAGCCGCTTCAGATACAGAAGTGAGAATTGCCTTCGGCAACACCAGAACAACATAAGAACGACAGGTGGTACCGCAAGTAACGCGCCTCTGGTTCCGGAAAAAAAGCTGGTCAGAACAAAGGCAAACAGAGCCAGCCAAATCCAGGTCAACCCGCGACCGGATTCATTGATGATAGAAACAACCAGCAACACCAGGAGTAACATTGCCGACAACATCATCAGATCACCAAAGATAATCGGATTATAATAGCCCTGTGCCCGTGGCAGACATTCGCCCCAGATGCTGAAGGCTGCAATTCCCAGGTTGACCGGTGCCGCGATCAACAACCCGATCAGATATTTCTTTCCCAGGTCATAACGACAGTTACGAGCACCGTAAAATAGTGGCAACAAACAAAACAGGTCTATCAACTTTTCGAGTCGTTTCAGCCCTTCGTTCATATCCTCCGCATTGACAAAACTCAACAGGGCTGCGGCGATCAGCAACAAAATACCGCCAATAATATAGAACTGCTCAGCAGAGGGGTTTTTTCGCCCCTTAACAGCCAGCACGATCGCCGTCAGCACCATCAGAACCAGTACCGCGGACGAATAATGCCGGATACTCGCCATCCCGATCGGGTAAAGCAGAAAAAGTCCGGCGTAAATCTTCTCGGCATTGTTTTGCACGGAAGTTACATTTGCCGCTTCAGCCGTCAAAAGCGGTCGCCTCATCAATCAACATAACCGGGATCCCGTCGCGAACCGGATAGGCTAGCTGACACTGCGTGCAAATCAGGCTCTCCACATCATCACACTGCTGAATCGACACCTTTTCCTTGCATTTCGGGCAGGCAAGAATTTCAAGCAATTCCTCCGAGAGGGGCATGGACATATCCTTTACAAATAATCGATCCAGTTGAGAGAAAAGAATGGTATCCTCATCAAGATGAACGTCAATTCCAACCGAAAAACAGGGAAAGTCCAGAGTTTCGGCAGACAACTTAACCGCATCTTTTTCCGTCGTCAGCAAAACCTCCGCAGAACCCAGTTCTGACAGAATACGTTGCACAATCCCTGCGTCATAATTGACATGATCGCCCAAGGCCAGTCTGTTCAGGAGTCTGATCCCGGAATTTTCCAGTGCGGAAAAAAATCTCTCCGGCCGAGCAATCCCGGCAAAAGCAACAACCTTTTTGTGGCGAAAATCTGTCAGCGGCAGGCTTTCTCCTCGAAGTGAAACCGCTCGGCCCGCAAGCTGAGTACGAACCCTGACCACAGGTTTGTCCGCAGCGGGATAACAGGGCCCATCCTCCGCGCCCGTCAGACAGATCACATCAGCGCGTGAAACAGCCGATATATTTTCACGCAGTATTCCCGCGGGTAAAAGCTGATTATTGCCGAAAGGGTTGCCGGCATCAAGCAATAACAGGTTGAGATCGCGTCCAACCTGGCGATGCTGAAACGCATCATCGAGGATGATCAGATCAGCACAATCATGACATTCAATATACTCAATCGCCAAGCGTCGTTTTGCCGCAACCAGAACAATCGCTTGTGGATTGCGCCGTGCCAGCAGGCAGGGCTCATCACCGGCCTCAGTGGCCGTCAGCAAGGGCCCATCCCCCAGGCAGACAATGCCCAGATTTCCGGAATAATCCCCGCCGTACCCGCGACTGATAACCGCGACACGCAAGCCTTGCTGCTGCGCATAACGTATCAGCAGGTCAACCAGTGGGGTTTTCCCGGTTCCGCCCACTGCCAGATTTCCGACGGCAACAACTGGCAACCTGCTGTGAAAGATTCTGCGCACCCCGAGATGAAACGTCAGATTTCTCAAGCCGACAATCTGACCATAAACAGACGAGAGCAACCGCAACAGCAAAAAAAGTCCCTGCTCAAGAACCCCGCGCGGACCCTCTTCAACCAGTCTTCGATGCAGGCTCTCGATTTGGCGCATCTTCGCTCCGCAAAAAAGGTCTGATGCGCTCAAAGGTTCTGAGGGTTGCACCAGAATTTTTTTCGATCATAAGCTGACCATTGCACCCCATTTTGCTGCGCAACGCCAGATCCGAAAAAAGCATCTCAAGGGCAGCCAGGAGTTCTGCCTGGTCGGCAACTCGCCGAGAAGCTCCCGCATCTTTCAAAAGCCTGGAAATTTCCAGGAAATTTGCCATATGTGGCCCATGCAGTACCGGCTTCCCACAACGGGCTGGTTCGAGCAGGTTGTGACCACCAATCGGGACAAGGCTGCCTCCGACAAAAACAACATCTGCCAGCGTATAAACCAGGTCGAGCTCGCCCATGGTATCAAGCAACAGGACCGTATATGCCATATCCTCGGCATCTCTCTGCCAGTCGGTGCGGCGAAGATAATCAACACCGCTCTTTTTCAAAAGCTCGGCGACCGCATCGAAGCGGGCAGGATGTCGTGGTGCAAGCACCAGAAAACTGGGAATCCCCTGTTCCAGCAACTGCTGATGACAGGAGATCAACAATTCATCTTCGCCGCTGCGCGTAGACCCCCCGATCCAGACAAACTCGCTGGTCCTGACAATCTTTTCCAGCTCGGTCGTCATCGGGTGCTGCCCCCCATTGGTTGCAACATCGAACTTCACGTTACCGGTGACTTCGACCAACGTCTCGTCGGCACCCAGAGCACGAATTCTTCGCGCACAGATCGCATCCTGCATGCAGAAGTGGGAGAATGCCTGCAGCATCGGTTTTATCAGAAAGCGGATACGCCGATAGCGCGAAAAAGAGCGCTTCGAAATCCGCCCGTTGACCAGCAGCAACGGAATATTCCGGCGCCGGATCAGATGCAGAAAATTCGGCCAGAGCTCGGTTTCAACAATCAACACAAGTGCAGGATTGAGCCGCCGTAAAAAGCGCCGCATGATAAAACCGAGATCGAGCGGGAAGAAGACTAACAGATCCAGCTCGTCAATCTGCTCTGCCACCTGCCTTCCGGTATAGGTCACGGTAGACAGGACGACGAAAAGGTCCGGTTGCTCACTTTTCAATTTGCGGATTAACGGTGACGCCGCAAGAACCTCACCGACAGAAACCGCATGAACCAGAACCAGTTTTTTACCCTGCAGTTGTTTTTTGACCGCACGGGGATAATGGGCAAAGCGTTCCAGAGTTCCCCTGACGGCGAAATGATAGGAAAGCCCTTTTAAAAAACCATAAGGCAACAGAACCAGAGACGCGCCAACAACGATTAGATCATACAGCAGTCGCACCCCTGGCCTCCAGACAGCTTTCTGCTGCGCGCTGGTTTGCCTTCATTGCCTGCTCGATACGTTCACGAAAAGAATCTGTCGATTCGCCACGTTGATAAAAAAGTGCCGCCCCGAAAGAGTAAACCCCACGTGAAAAAGGATAGGGGAATAAAAATTTGTCCCAGGAAGCAAAGCGATGGCCCTTGCTGCACACAAACGCCATCGGAATAATCGGCCTGCCGGTCATTCGGGCCAACTGAATGACTCCGTCCTTGATCTGATGCCTTGGCCCTTTGGGGCCATCCGGAGTCAGGACAAAATCGGTGGGTTCACTGGCAAGTTTCAGCAAGTGTTTAAACGCTTCGCGCCCGCCTCGACTGGATGATCCCCGAACCGCTTCATGACCAAACAATCGCATGGTTCTGGCCAGAAGTTCACCATCCTTTGAGGGACTGATCAAGGTATTGGCCCTTTTCCCGGGGTAGCCGCAGACCATCAGTAACAGCTGGTCATGCCAGAATGAAATAATAACCCGGTTCCCGCGTTCCCATTCGTCGGTCAATCTCTCCTGACCGAGAACTTCACAGCGGACAAAAAAACGCAGCAGACGGATAATCAATGCGGCCAGCGGCGGAACAAAAGTAAGCAGAAGCCTGCTCCCTAGTTGCATGAAGAATCCGACTCCTTGAACTGCATTTCATGGAGGCGACGATAAAGACCCGTCCCTTCCATGAGCTGTTGATGGGTTCCGGTCTCCTTAACCACGCCCTGCTCCAGGACCAGAATTCTGTCCGCATGTTTAATCGTCGACAGTCGGTGGGCAATCACAAAGGTGGTGCGATCACGCATCAAATTGGCAAGGGCCTGTTGTACCATCGCCTCGCTCTCGGTATCGAGTGCGCTGGTCGCTTCATCAAGCAGCAGGATTGGTGCGTTACGCAAAATTGCGCGTGCGATACAGAGTCGCTGTCGCTGACCACCGGAAAGTCGTACTCCGCGATCACCGATCATGGTCTGGTAACCCTCCGGCATCTGGCGAATAAAATCATCGGCGTAAGCCTGTTCAGCCGCAGCAACGATCTCTGCTTCTGACGCTGCTATCGAACCGTAACTGATATTCTCAGCTATGGTGGTGTTGAATAAGAAGGTTTCCTGATCGACCAGGGCCAGCTGATCGTGCAACGAACGTTGTGTCAATTTGCGAATGTCATGCCCATCGAGCAGAATCCGCCCTGCGGTCGGATCATAAAAGCGGCAGATAAGTGAGGCAATCGTACTTTTCCCGGCCCCACTGGGGCCGACCAGCGCAATAACCTCCCCCGGCGCAACCTTGAGATTCAGATCCTGAATAACCGGCTCTTCCTCATAGGAGAAACTGACATTCTCAAAACAAACCTCACCCCGGGCGGCGGTCAAGGCGACAGCATTTTTATCTTCCACAATCTCAGGCTCTTCGTCGAGAATCTCGAAAACTCTCTCGGCACCACCCATCGCCTGCTGCACCGCATTATTCACCTTGGTCAAACGCTTTAAAGGCGTGTACATCAACAAGATTGCCGCCATCACCGAGAAGAGTTGCCCCTGAGTCATTTCACCGGCCATGACGCGATTCAGCCCATACCAGAGCACGACCGCAACCCCGATTGAGGTCAGAAGTTCCATCACCGGAGCGGACAGAGCACTGTATTTAAAAGTTTTACGGATAAAGCGGTAGAAAATTGAATTATCTGCTGTGAATTTATCGATTTCATGATCCTCGGTCGCAAAGGCCTTGACAACCTTGATCCCTGAAAACGCCTGTTCCAATGCCATTGTCACCTGTCCCATGGCACCTTGCCCGCGACGGGAGAATTTCTTTATACGCTTGCCGATCATGGATGCCGGAACAGCCGCTGCCGGGATGACCACAAAGGCCATCGCTGCCATCCGCCAGTCGGTGTAAAAAGCAATCACGGTCAGAGCGATCAGGGTTGTCGATTCGCGCAACACAGAAACCAGGACCTTGGAGAGTGCAGCCTGCATCAGATTGACATCGTTGAGAATTCGCGACATCAAGGTTCCCGAGGCATTTCCGGAATAGAACCGCATTGACAGCGACATACTGTGTGAAAAAAGCTGGTTGCGGATATCCTGAATCGCCAGTTGACCGGCGGTATTGATATAAAATTCCTGGATATAACGTGAGGTGCCTTTGAACAGGGCCAGGCCGACCACTAGGAATGGAACCATTTTGGCCAGGCCGAAATCCTGCGCAATCACAATCCGGTCGATAAAGGGTTCAACCAGCTTGGCAATCGCGCCGTCGGTTGCCGCCACCCCCAGAGATGCCAGCATCGACAAGGCAATCCGCCCCTTATAGGGGGCCGCATAGGTCAACAGGCGTCGATAGAGTCTCTTGTCTATACTCATTGTTATCGGTTCCACACCCTTGTCATCACTGACACATCTCTGCCGTCAATTTTGCTACACGCTCCGAACAACCCGGTTCACCTAACTGTTCGCAAACAGCCTCAAGGCCCGCTCGGACCTGGCTCCGGTAATCCCGGTCATCCAGCAAGCACAGGATCTCGGCACATAAAACCTGCGGGTTTGCCTGGTGCTGCAGAAATTCACGCACAACTTGCCGCTCTGCAACAATATTTACCAGACTGAAATAAGGGATTTTTACCAACAGGCTGCCGACAAGGTAGCTGAGCTGAGCGGCCTTGTAAAGCACCGCCATCGGTGTTTTACACAATGCAGTCTGCAGGGTGACAGTCCCCGAAACACAGAGTACGGCGTCACAGGCCGAGGCCACCGCATAAATCGATTCCTGGCTCAATTCGATCGGCAAGCGACTTGTCGCAATATGGCTTTCAAGTTCTGCCGCATCCAGTGAGGGGGCCAGCGGCAGAATAAATCGTGTTTGCGGTTTTTGCCGCAAAATCAGCGCCGCAGTCTCAAACAAGGTTGCCAGTGTATATTTCAATTCGCTACGCCGACTGCCCGGGAAAATGCCGACCACCGGCGTCTCAACATCAATGGCCAGTTCCGTACGCAAATCTTTCAGGGGCTGCTCGGCGACAAACTCATCGAGCAGCGGGTTGCCGACATACTCCGCCTGCAGTTTCTCGGCAGCATAAAGTGGCGGTTCAAACGGGAAGATTAATGCCAGCTGGTCAACCCGCTCGCCGATGGTTTTTATCCGGCCCTTCTTCCAAGCCCAGACCTTGGGCGCAATGTAATAAAGGACCGGAACTCCCGCATCGCGAGCAACTTTTGCCAGCCGCAGATTAAACCCCGGATAATCGATCAACAGAAGAAGGTCCGGCTTGTCTGCTGCCCTCAGCTGTTGCTCAAGACGTTTGAAGCGATTGCGGATTGTCGGCAGGTGCGAAATGACTTCGAGCAGACCCATCACGGCCAGATCCTCGGCCGGGAAAAGGATCTGGCATCCGGCATCACGCATCCGACTGCCGCCGACACCGTAAAAATCAAGTTCCAGATGCTGATTACGCGCTGCGTGGATCAGGTTTCCACCATGCAGATCCCCGGAGGACTCTCCTGCGACAATCAATACCCGCTTCATGTTTTTGGTGCTCTTATGCATCAATACTCACAAATGCAGAAGGCGAAAACTGAAAAAACAGCTTTCGCCTTCGTCGATCAGAGTCCGTCCGCCCTTTAACGCGCCAGGCCACGCTCACTCTTTTTGAGAAAAGCGACAAACTGATCCAGCTCGGCAGAAGAGTCAAGGGTCGACTCAATGCTGGCAATCGCCTCTTCAAGCTTCAACCCGGAGCGAAAAACCAGTTTATAGGCCTGTTTAATCGTTTTCAGAACATCAGAAGAAAAACCGCGCCGTTTGAGCCCGATCAGATTCAAGCCGACAACCTTGGCCCGGTCACCCTGAACAATCGTGTAAGGAGCAACGTCCTGAGCGATCATGGAACCACCGCTGGCCATCACATGAGAGCCGACACGGGTAAACTGATGCACCGCCGACAAACCACCCAGAATGGCAAAATCGCCAACTTCGACATGTCCGGCCAGAGTCGCCCCGTTGGCGAGGATAATATGATCTCCAACCAGGCAATCATGGGCAATGTGAGAATAGGCCATAAAAAGGTTATCGTTACCAACCTTTGTCACCCCACCGCCATCCTCCGTGCCCAGGTGCAAGGTCGTGAATTCACGGATTTTGTTACGATCTCCGATGATCAGGGTCGTCTCCTCGCCATGGAACTTGAGATCCTGAGGTATCGCACCGATCGAAGCAAACTGGAAAATCTGGTTATCCTGGCCGATTCTGGTCCGACCCTCAATCACCGTATGCGGTCCGATACTGGTGCCGGACTCAATAACGACATGTTCGCCGATCACGGCGTAAGGGCCAACGCTCACATCTGCAGCCAGCCGGGCTCCTGAAGCAACAATCGCTGTCGGATGAATCATCTTCTATCCTTGTTCTGTCTACTTATCGACAAAGGTGGCTTTCAATTCAGCCTCGGTAACCAGGCTGTCACCAACGTAGGCCTTGCCCAGGAAAACGTGAATGCCGCGCCGGGTCGAAAGAAGCTCAAGCTCAATTCGTAACTGGTCGCCGGGCCTGACCGGCTTGCGAAAGCGAGCCTTATCGATACCGACAAAATACGTCAATTTTTCCTCGCCAGCATCTCCGAGCGCCGCAACGTAAGCACCACCGACCTGAGCCATCGATTCAAGAATCAACACTCCGGGCATAATCGGATGATCGGGGAAGTGTCCTTGAAAAAAAGGCTCGTTAATCGTCACGTTCTTATAACCGACGCACTTTTTCCCCTCTTCAACCTCCTCCAGGCGATCAACCAGCAAGAACGGGTAGCGATGAGGAAGAAGTTTAAGAATGTCCATGGTATCAAGATTGATCATTAATTCTGCTCCTTGATCTGTTCTTCAAGCTCCCGCAAACGTTTGCTCAGAGCGGATATCTCACGACGCATTTCAGGCAGGCGTCCGAAAACAAGAGAGGATTTGAGCCATTGTTTATGCGGAATGGCCGGAGTTCCGGAATAGACCTGATTCCCTGCCAGATCCTGCGCTGCCCCGCCTTTCCCGGCAATAGTGACATTGTCTCCCAGCTTAACATGCCCGCTGACCGCTGACTGCCCCCCGAAGGTGGCATGACGCCCGACTCGGCAACTGCCGGCCATCCCGGTCTGGGCGGCAATAACGGAATGCTCACCGATAACAACATTATGTGCAATCTGGACCATATTATCGAGCTTGCACCCCTGTTTAATCCGGGTTTCACCAAGGGCAGCACGGTCGATGCAGCAGCATGATCCAATCTCGACATCGTCTTCCAGAACGACAATTCCGACCTGTGGAATTTTGAAATAGGCCTCGCCGTCAGGAGCAAAACCGAAACCGTCCGAGCCGATCATTGCACCCGCCTGCAGAATCACCCGATTGCCGATCTGCGTTCTCTCGCGAATAACACAACCGGCGTGGATCAAACAGTCGCTCCCGATCCGGACATCGGCATAAAGCACGACGTTCGGGAAGATAGTGCAGTTATCACCGACAACGACATTCTCTCCCACAACAGAACCGGGATAGATATTAACATTGCTGCCGATTTTCGCCGATGGAGAGACAACCGCACCAGGCATAATCCCGACCGCGGGATAAGTCTCCCCCTGCAGGACAGTAAGAATCTTCGCAAACGCCAGGTAGGGATTGCTGCAAATCAGCAGGTTCTTACCCTCAACCTCGACCCCGGGCGCGACAATGATTGCCGAGGCCCGGCAAGTAGCCAGATGCGGCAGGTACTTCGGATTAGCCAGAAAAGTCAAATCCCCGTCACCGGCCTTATCGATGGTTCTGATGCGCTCGATTTTAACCTGCGGATCACCAACGATCTGACCGTCAATCAACCCTGCCAACTGTTCGAGTGTTGCCATCAATTGCGATCCGCTGTTAATTACTGGCGTTATAGGCTTTGATAACGTCATCGGTCAAATCAACCGATGAATCACCGTAGATAAGTGAACTTTCGCTTTTTTCAAGCACAACAGCATAACCCTTAGCCTTGCCGATCTTGCGTGTCACCTTAAGAATATCCTCGATAATCCGCTTGGTAAAATCAGCGTCTTTCTGCTGTAACTCTTCCTGGATGTCTTTGGTAAACCGCTGGAATTCCTTGGCACGCTGCTGAAACTCACGCTCTTTTTTGGCCCGGGCCTCATCAGAAAGCAGGACAGCCTGCTTGTCGAGTTCATTTTTCATCGCCTTCAGGGCTTCCTGCTCATTTGCAACCTTGGCTTCGTATTTCTTGACCTGCTGACCGATCTCGGCTTTGGCTTTGACTCCGGCATCACTCAGGTTCAGGGCCTTCTGCAGATCGATAAAGGCAACACCTCCAGCAGCAAAAGTGGTCGAGGCGGTAAAAACAAACAGCAGAGTAAGGACAAAATTTTTCATTTTTGATTCTCCATTTTCGATAATAGTTGACGCTTAAAAGAATGAACCAATACTGAATTCAAAAACCGATGATTTTTCATTATCTCGCGGATCAAGATTATATCCCAGTTCCAAACGGAGCGGCCCCATCGGACTGGACCAGCGGATACCGTAACCGGCACTGTAGCGCATATCTGAAAAATAGGCTTCATCGCCCAACCAGGCATTACCGATATCGAAAAACAGGACACCTTTCATGCCGAATTTCTTACTGATCGGGAACAGGTAGTCAATATTGAAGTAGGCTGATTTTTCGCCCCCGACAAAAGAATCACCGTCCTTCGGACCGACTTCATAGGTTTCGAAGCCCCGGACTGAACGCAGACCGCCAAGAAAGAATTTTTCACTGATCGGAATCGCCTTGTCCGAGGTTTTCACAATATAGCCGATATCACCGTTGAGCGAGAGAACGGTTCCCCAGAACATCGGAAAAAAATGGCGATGCCTGATCTTGAATTTGGCAAATTTTTCCGTACCACCAAGTCCTGAATATTCAGCAGAAAACAGTGACACACTACCTCGGGAGGGATCAAGCCGATAATCGGTTGTATTGCGGCTCAGGGTTCCGGTCACCGAAGAAAGTGTAAATTTCCCTTCCTGATCACGAAAGAAGCTGCTGTTAATATTCTCCGCAACATCAAAAATTTCCTTGTCTTCATAACGATAAGTCAAAAGACTACGGGAATATCGCCCTATCGGATGCCCGACCTTGAGCGCGCCACCTGTCGCGTTCTCGGAAAAATCGGTCCATTGCCTTTCCGTCTTGTACAGGTCGAAACCTGCCGTCCAGCGGGTATCGAGAAAGTAAGGATCCATCACCCCGATACGATAGTACTGTGAGACCCCGCCGAGGGTCGCCGAAGCATCAAGCCTGAGTCCGTAACCCAGAAAATTGGCCTGGTTGATCGACCCTTGGGCGATAAAGCTGTCAACCGAAGAGTACCCCGCACCGACGGTAAAACTACCGGTCGGTTTCTCGGACACTTCAATATTGAGATCATTCAGATCGCGACGACTCCCCGCACTGGTCGTAATATTCACTTCTTCGAAGTAACCCAGGTTACGCAGGCGGCGGCGGCTGGATTTTATTTTCGATGCACTGTACAGGTCACCTTCAATCAGCGGCAACTCTCGCCGAATGACCTTGTCGCGGGTCTTGGTGTTGCCGCTGATCTTGATCTTTTCAATATGAATCAGATCGCCCTGTTCAATGTCAAGTTTGAGATCAATCGTCAGATCCTGCGGATTTTTGTTGGTAAAAGGGACCACGTTTGCGTTGGCATAACCCTGATTGGCATACAGATCGGTCAGAGCCAATACAGACTTGCGCAATGCGGCACGACTGAAGACTTTACCTTCCTTGACAGTCACCAATGATTGAAGTTCCTTGCGCGATTTGAGCAGATCGCCGGCAATACGCACCCGGCCGGCACGGTACTGCGGACCTTCATCAATCTCTATCAGTAACTTCATGTACTTGTCATTTTTTACCAGACTGATCTGCGGCTGTTTGACCCTGACATCCATGTAGCCAAGATTGTAATAGAGCGCTTTTATCATTTCCAGATCGTACTGTATCTGATCTGACTTGTAGGTTCCACGGCCGGTCATCCAGGACCAGATCCAGCGTTTTTTGGTCACCATCGCATCGGACAGATCATCTCTGTCAACCACCTTGTTCCCCTCAAAGGCAATTTCGTCGATGAGTATTTTTTCCCCCTCGTCAATCTTGAACGTCAACAGACTCTCATTCCGCTCATCTGTCGTCAACTGCGGGACCACCTTGACCGCGTGATAGCCTTCCACGCGGTAGGCCGCTTCGATTTCAACAACTGTCCGCTTGGCGGCGAGCGGATCATAAATTTCCGGGGGATGGATAGTTACCAGCGGGCGCAGTTTATCTTCACTCAGATTTTCTGCGCCTTCAAAACGGACCTCTCTGACCAATGGCCGTTCATGAACAACGAAGACCAGCACCTTGTCATTGCCATCCTCGCGCAAATCTGCGGTGACATCATCGAAATGACCAAGCTTGAAGATCGCCTGCAGGTCGCGATCAATATCCTCCAGCGAAACCTCCTCACCGGGGCGCACTGTCAGGACGGCACGCACCGTGGCACCATCAACCCGGTCGTTACCCTCCAGCTGGATATCGGTCAGCTTGATCTTTTCGGCATAGGCCGAAGAAGCGATCAACAGCAGAACCAGGCAGAGCAGAAAAATTCGGCGAAACATCAAATCAGATACCCTCTTATTACAAAAAAATGAAACAAAGTTGCGATTATAGGGATTTAGCCCAGGGAGTTCAACCTTATCCACAATCGGTCCGTTTTCCGGGCCTTCAGTTCAAATCATCGGCCATCAACTGCCCATCCTCGATCCGCAGGACCCGATCCATGCGGGCTGCGAGTTGATCATTATGAGTCACGATCACCATTGTCAGATTATGGCTCTGATGCAAGCGCTCGATCAGGGCAAAAATTTCCTCGGAGGTCCGACGATCAAGGTTGCCGGTCGGTTCATCCGCCAACAGCAGGCGCGGTTTCTGAATCAAGGCTCTTGCAATCGCCACCCGCTGTTGCTCGCCACCGGAAAGGGCACCAGGTTTATGGCCGAAACGTTCCTTAAGACCGACCTCGGTCAGAATTTCAGCGGCAGGAATCCGTGCTTTTGCCCGTGACTGCCCGGCAATCAACAAGGGCATCATGACATTTTCCAGCGCGGTAAATTCGGGCAGCAACTGATGAAACTGAAAAACGAACCCGATGGTGCGATTGCGAAACGCATCAAGTTCGGCCCCTTTGAGGGCAAAAAGATTTTTCTCCTCAAACAGCACTTCTCCATCCGTGGGACGGTCAAGACCACCCATAATATGCATCAGCGTCGTTTTGCCGGCACCGGAACTGCCGACAACGGCAATTCTCTGACCGACCTCTACTTGCAGATCAATATCGCGTAACACCTGCAAACGACCGCTGACGGTATCGAAATATTTATTCAAGCCGTTAATTCTGATCATGGCCGTTCCTATTCGTAGCGCAGTGCTTCAGCCGGATCCATACGCGAAGCCCGCCAGGCCGGATAGACGGTTGCCGCAAGAGAAATTACCAGCGCGATCACCACCACGGCCAATACGTCGGTCACAATGATCTCCGACGGAAAGTGTTCCATTCCGTAGACGGCCTGATCGAAGATACGAATACCGAAGGTCGCTTCCAACCACTTGATAAGCGAATCGGCATAATGCGCCAACCCCACTCCGAACAGAGTTCCAAGTGATGTCCCTACGACACCGATAATCGTCCCTTCAAAAACAAAAATCTTCATGATACTTCGTGCATTGGCACCCATGGCGCGCAGAATGGCAATATCCCGGTTTTTCTCCATCACCACCATAATCAGGGTGGTGGCGATATTGAAGGCCGCAACCAGAACAATAATTCCCAACACGATAAACAGACCGAGTTTTTCGAGTTTGAGCGCACTCAGAAAAGAGCCGTACAGGCTCTGCCAGGGCCGGATAATGTAAGGGAAGGCAAACTGTCGGCTCAGCGCGCCCGATACCTGCGGAGCCTGCTCAAATCGCTGGACCTCGATTTCAATACCGCTGACCTCGCCGGGCGAATCAAAAAATTTCTGCGCAGTTTCAATATTGATATAGGCAAAGAAACTGTCGATCAGGCTGCTTGGCTTCTCGAAAATGCCGACAATCCGAAACGGCTTCATCTTGGGGATCATGCCGAAGGGGGTAATATTGAACAGGGGCGGGATCACGTTGACACTGTCACCAACCGCGACTCCCAGACTGGTCGCGGTATCGAGGCCGATAATAATTCCAGGCCGTTCGAGATCGACACCGAACATACCGTCAAGCGGGCTGACAGTTTCAGATCTCAGCAATTTCTGGTCAAAAACCTTGTGACCGCGCTCGACCCCTTTGACACTGACCGCAGCAACATTTCCACGCGACAGCAACATCGCCTCCCGTGAAACATAGGGCGTCACCGAAACCACCTGCGGTAACTTGCGAGCGGCCTCAATCAACGGCTGCTGCTCACTGATTCCTTCACCAAAACGCTGAACCAGCACATGGGGCACATTGCCCAGGATCTGCTGCCGCACACCGTTGGTGAAACCGGTCATCACCGCCAGAACCAGGATCAACGCCGCGACCCCCAGCATGACCCCGAAAATCGAGATAAATGAAATGACCGAGATGAAGGTCTGTTTGCGCTTGGCACGTAAATAGCGCAGGCTGACGAACCATTCGAAAGACATCAATTCAGGGTCCGTCCTGTCAGTCAGCAGCAGATTTAAGTTGCGGGAAAAGGATCACATCGCGGATCGATGCAGCATCGGTCAGCAGCATGACCAGGCGATCAATACCGATCCCCTCCCCGGCAGTCGGCGGCAAGCCATGCTCCAGGGCCCGGAGATAATCGGCGTCCATATCATGGGCCTCATCATCACCGGCAGCTTTTTCCTCAAGTTGCTTGAGAAAACGCTCTTTCTGGTCGAGGGGATCATTCAACTCGGAAAAAGCATTAGCCAGTTCACGACCGACAATAAACAGCTCAAAGCGGTCAACCACTTCGGGATTTTCATCGTTTTTGCGTGACAGTGGTGAAATCTCGGTCGGATATTCGGTAATAAAGGTCGGCTGCCATAATTTGGGTTCAACCACGACATCGAAGACCTCGGCCAGCAACTTACCCGGCCCCATCTTCTTGTCCGGTTCGAGTCCCAGCGTGTCGGCATAGTTGCGCAATTGCTCAGGATCATCAAGAACCGCCATCTCAACCTGACCGTACTTGACGATCGATTCCTTGAGAGTCAACCGGTCCCAGGGCGGCGTCAGATCGACCTCCTTGCCCCCATAACTGATTTTCAGACCACCACAAATGTCAGTTGCCAGGCTGCAGATCAATTCCTCAGTGAAATCCATCAGATCATGATAGGTCGCATAGGCGCGATAGAACTCCATCATGGTGAACTCAGGATTATGCTGTATCGATATCCCTTCGTTGCGGAAATTGCGGTTGATCTCAAATACCCGGTCAAAGCCGCCGACCACCAGACGCTTCAGGTAGAGCTCCGGCGCAATACGCAGGAAAAGGTCCATCTTCAAGGTGTTGTGATGAGTGACAAAGGGGCGGGCCGTTGCACCTCCGGCGACCTGATGCATCATCGGCGTCTCGACTTCAAGATAACCGCTGTCGATCATGTAGCTGCGCAGCAGACTGATGATGCGACTTCGCTTGCGAAACAAATCCTTGACCTCGTCATTGGAAATCAGGTCAAGGTAGCGTTGTCTGTAGCGGGTTTCGACATCGGTCAGCCCGTGCCATTTTTCCGGCAGCGGTCGCAACGACTTGGTCAACAACTGGATAGAGGAAGCACGCAGCGACAATTCATTGGTTTTGGTCCGAAAAGGGGCCCCGGAAACGCCAACAATATCACCGATATCGAACTTGCGAAAATGGCCGAAAGCCTCCTCCCCCACCTGATCGCGCGCAACATAAACCTGCAGACGGCCGCTACCATCCTGCAGCTGGATAAAAGCCGCCTTGCCAAAATCACGACGGGCCATAATTCGCCCGGCGATGGCATAACTAGCCTGACAATCCTTTAGATCCTCGGCATCGTTATCAGCATGCAGTTCGGCGACTTCACCAGCCTGATGGCTGGGCACAAAATTATTGGCAAAGGGATTGACTCCCGCAGTACGGAAACTGTCAACTTTTTCACGCCGTTGGCGCAACAATTCGTTCAACTCATCCATGTTTCTTCTCTGTCCTTTTTGCAGTTGGCTCAAGTGCCGAACGATAACCCCAGCCGTGCCGTTTCGTCAAGGAGAAAGCCGGGAAGATCGGTCCCATCCGTCGCTATCCGTCAGATTTTTGCCAAAGAGCTTAACGCCGCGCGAAACATCGCAGGAATCCGCACCGGCTTGCGTTTCTGATAGTCAAAACAGATAACTGGCGTCGCCCCCTCTGCAGTCAGTTCTCCTGACCTTTCGATCCGGTATTCAAGCTGAAAACTAGATCGGCCGATCTCACTGCAACGCACCCCGACCTCTAACTCTTCGCCCAGAAACATCTCGGCCCGAAAGAACACATGAGCCTCGGCCAAGATAATGCCGCAACCACCGAGATCAAGCTCCGAGTAAGGCCCCAGAGCCGCCAGGAAGGCAATGCGGCCGTCCTGGAAAATATTGAGCACTGCCGAATTGGCAACATGCCCGCCATAGTTGATATCGGCCACCCGCACCTTGTAGGGCAGGCTGAAATGAAAATTCTGCATCCATCCGCTCTCCTTTGATGTAATTTCGCTGAACAATTTAGCAATAAATCGTTTAGAATGGCAAAGATTCCACCCAGTCCGCAAGGAGAAGCCCGTGAGCCGTCCCCCCGTAAGCCGTCCTTTAAGTCTTGTTGAAATCCGCGTCCTCGGTTGTCTGGTTGAAAAGGAACTGGCAACGCCCGAATATTACCCGATGACCCTTAACGCACTGGTCAATGCCTGCAACCAGAAATCGAACCGTGCCCCAGTGGTCAGTTTCGATGAAGAAACTGTTGCCGGCGCCCTCGAAAGCCTGCGCCCGCTCGGACTGGCAACCCAATCTGCCGAGGGAGGCCGCGCGGCCAAGTTCTGCCACAACCTCTATGGCAAATTTCGTCTGGACAACGCAGAGATGGCCGTCCTGTCCGAACTTCTGCTGCGCGGCCCACAGACCGGAGGGGAACTGCGTCAGCGTGCCAGTCGCATGCATCCGCTCGACTCACTTGATCAGGTAGATGCCGTACTGGATGAACTGATGGAACGAGAGGACCCGCTGGTAATTAAACTACCGCGCCAAAGCGGACGCAAAGAACATCGTCACGCACAGCTGCTTTCGGGTGAGCCGGAAATCGAAGATTGCGAGCTCAAGGCTCCGGCCGCAGTTCTGCAGATCCGGGCCGAAAATCAACGGGTCGAAGAACTGGAAAAAGAAATCAACACACTCAAAGGAGAGTTTACAGAACTGAAACTCGTGTTTGAAGAGTTTCGCAAACAGTTCGAATAGTGCCACAGGATCAGAACCCAAGAGGTCAACTGGCACCGCTCTTCAGACAAATTTTTCTTCGCAACCGGATCAGTAGGCAACGAATATCCGCCTAATGTCTTTGACCCCTGTCGGCTTCCCGTGATACTGCTGTCTGAATTTCTGGCGAACCAATCAGGTTCCGCCTATAAAAAAGAGGTCTCCATGAAAAAGAAATTGCTCATCATGTTCTGTTTTCTCTCCAGCATCGCCCTGACTATCCTGGTCGGGTTCCATTACCTGTCGGTGCAGAAAGAATCTCAATATTCAACAACTGCTGTTCCTTATATAAAAATGGTCATCCCCGAGCTGTCAAAATGGGACCCGGAAATTGCCAGAAAATACCTGTCTGCCGATTTCCTGAAAAAAATCCCAGCGGCCAATTTTGAACACACCATCAAGGCACTGTCTAAAATCGGTTCGCTGCAGACAATGGAAGAGCCGATCTTTGAAGAGGTCTATTCCGGTGATACTCCCGATGGCGAAAAAGAGACCATCATCAGCTACACGGTCAATGCAAAATACTCAACGGTAGAGGCGATTATCACCATGACCCTTCTTGATCGCGGCGGTGTGATGAATGTCTACCGGCTCAATGTCCAGTCGGAAGCACTGGCTCACTGACGACAATCCATGTGGCACACAGAAACAAAGGGCTCATACCGGAACAGATGAGTGTAACGACTCAATCTGCATCAATATTGACACTTCCGGCAAAAGTAGGTCGATCTCTGGCCCAGAACGACGTGCATGATCACCCCCGCACAGTTCGGGCAACCCTCCCCTTTACGCCCGTAAACCTTGAGTTGCTGCCTGAAATACCCGGGACGTCCGTCACTCTGGCGGAAGTCCTTGAGGGTTGTGCCTCCTGCGGCGATGGCCGCAACGAGGATGGTCTGAATTGATTGCAGCAGTCTGCGTGCCTCGGAACGGGTGAGGCTCGCGGCAGGACGGCGCGGGTCGATCCCGGCAGCAAACAGGGCTTCACTGGCGTAGATATTCCCCACTCCAACCAGTATTTTCTGATCCATAATAAAATTTTTGATCGCCAGGCGTCGCTTGCGTGAGCTGGTAAAGAGATGGTCTGCAGCCAGTGTTTTGTCAAGTGGTTCAGGGCCAAGGTTCTTCAGTAACCGATGCTGGAAGGGGTCCGTCTTGAGGAAAAGGACCAAGCCGAAACGACGCGGATCATTGAAACGCAGGCTCCGGCCATCATCCAGCAGCAAGTCAACATGATCGTGCTTTCCGGGCGGCGTCTGCGGATCGACAACACGCAACACACCGCTCATCCCCAGATGCAACAGCAGAGTCCCTGAGTCCAGATGAATGAGCAGGTACTTGGCTCGCCGCGTGATGGCCTGAATGGTCTGGCCACTGAGGGTTTCAGCCAAGAGCGGGTCAAGTGGAAGGCGCAACTTCGCGACACGACAGACCGCCCCCTCAATTTGTCGTCCGCAGAGCAGCGGGTCAAGTCCACTCCTGGTTGTTTCGACCTCGGGAAGTTCGGGCATAACAGAAATACCAGTGCAGGGCTAAAAACGGATTTTGGGCTGCTGTTGATCGAAATGGTCAAAGGTCAGGTCTTCTGCTTGCCCCGGATAATCCTCGGCCGTCAACTTCTGCCCTGAATGATAGCGCCAGCCGTCAGCTGTCGGCAACAATAATGCCAGCTCAAAAAGACTCTGGGCCTCACCGTCGAGCGCAAAATGCAGGGCACAGATAACCTCAACCCCTTCTGCAGCCGTTCGCACCTCACCGATATACGAACCCAGAAGAGTCATCCGGGCCAGGGCCTGGCAGGCAAAATCGAGGTAGGATTTTTCATCAGGAAACTGTTCGACAAAAGGAGCCAGTGGATGATAGCTGGCATAAAGTGCGCTGAACTCCCGAGCTTCAAGGGCCGCAAAACGCTGCCGTATCAGTTTGACCGCCCACTCCTCACTCCTCACTCCTCACTCCTCACCGATCATTGATCCTTCAATCGCGGATCAAGGGCATCCCTGATCCCCTCCCCGAGCAGGTTGTAGCCAAGGACGGTAATTAAAATCGCCAGACCGGGGAAAACCGACAACCACCAGGCGTAACCGAGAGTCTGCTTGCCGGCTATCAGCATGTTGCCCCATGAGGGGGTCGGAGGCTGGACGCCAATCCCCAGAAAGGAGAGCGCACTCTCAGTAAGGATGGCACCGGCAACTCCAAGGGAGGCCGAAACCAGAACCGGAGACAATGCGTTGGGCAGCATGTGCCGGGCAATCAGGCGCAGGTCGCTGGCGCCGACCGCACGGGCGGCCAGGACAAATTCACGTTCTCGCAAACTCAGGAACTCTGCACGGACCAAACGGGCCACACCCATCCAGCTGGTGATGCCGATAACAATCATGATGTTCCAGATCGAAGGGTCCAGAAAGGCGATCACCGCCAGAATCAGGAAGAAGGTTGGAAAACAGAGCATGATATCGACAAAACGCATAATCACTGCATCAACCCAGCCACCGTAAAAACCCGCAAGTGCTCCGGCCAGGATCCCGATCAGGGTCGAAATGCCGACCGCAACGAACCCGACCAGTAGCGAGATACGAGCCCCATAAAGCATCCGCAACAGGACATCGCGACCCAAGTCATCGGTCCCAAGCAGGTGTGCGCCACCAGGCGGCAACAGGGCCTGCTTGATATCAATTGCCGCCGGATCGCCTGGGAGCAAAACCGCCAGACCTGCGAGCAGAAACATCAGCAGCACGATCATTCCGCCGAAAAGTGCCATACGATTATATTTGAGGCGACTCCAGACCACCTGTCGCCAGAAGGATTTTCTTCTCACGTTCGACATTCCTCAGCTATATTGTAAAGCTCACTCATAGAAACACCTGCTATTTCAGATAGTCGACATCTCGGTCGCTGAGAACCCCTTTGCGTAACAACAGGGCAATCAGGCGATCAAGCCGATCTTCAGCATAATCGATCTTGTCGATCTTATCAGCTCTGCGTTCCGTGATCGTCGAAAGTTCCTCAACCAGGGTTTTGCGTTGCGAGCCGCCCCCTGCGGTCCGTGGTCGACCCGCCGGGAAATGGCGATTAAGAGCTGTTTCTATATCGAACTCAGGTGCCACCACCGCCTTGATTCGACAACCGACCATGAACTGCAGATCATCAATAAGTTTAAGATTTGTCGGGTCTGTCATCGCCACCACCAGGGTCCGTGACCTGCCCTGTGTTTCCCATTCGACCGGAACCACCATGTTCTCGTAGAGCTTGGTCGCTGGAATTGCCGTCAGAACATCGGACGGTATTTTAGTATCCTGCAGGTTTATCCGCGCAAAACTGTCCTGTTCATCAAGAAACTGCAGAATGGTTTCCTCGGCGATATACCCGAGCTTGACCAGGGCGCTACCGATCCGGCCACCGACATTACGTTGGAAAGAAAGCCCTGATTCGAGTTGAAACTTATCAATCAACTCCGCTTCGAGCAGCATTTCACCCAACCTGGTTGTTTTTGCCATAGCTTTACACCCCCGTTACGAGCTCTGCCTGATCCGCGGGTCGGCCAGAGCATAAGAAACATCCGCCAGCAGATTACCGGCCAGAGTCAAAACAGCCCCGATCACCAGGACTCCCATAATCAGCGGATAATCACGCATCATCACACCATCATAAAAAAGCTTCCCCATGCCTGGAATGGCAAAGATTGTTTCGAAAATCACACTGCCGCCGATCAGGCCCGGCAGGGAAAGACCAAGAATAGTTATCACCGGTAACAGGGCATTACGTAACGCATGCTTGTAAATAACCGTCCTCTCCGGCAATCCCTTGGCCCGCGCCGTCATAATGTAATCCTGGCGAACCACGTCAAGCATGTTTGAACGCATATAGCGTGAGAATCCGGCCAGCCCGCCGATAGCCGCAATAAAAACCGGCAAGATCAGGTGACTGATCCGATCAAACAGCTGACCGGAGAATGTCAGATACTCGTAGCCAAGCGATTTCAATCCCGAAACCGGCAGTAAACCAAGTCGGACCCCGAACCAGTCCATCATCAGCAGGGCCAGCCAGAACGATGGCATCGCGAAACCAACAAAAACCAGAACTGTGGATGCGCGATCAAAAAAACTGTTGCGACGGATCGCCGAAATCACTCCCAGTGGTAAGGCGACAGCCAGAATCACCAACAACGAAAGCAGATTCAGCAAAATGGTCACCGGCAACCGCTCGGTGATTTTCTCAAACACCGGGCGATTATCCTGGGCAAAGGAATTGCCGAAATCAAGCTGAACCAATCGCCCAAGCCACAGCAAATACTGTTCGTGAAGCGGTTTATCAAGACCGTACTGCTTTAGCAGCTTGGCCTGCAGATCAGAGCCCGCCTGTGGATTCATCTGGGTTTGCAGGTCGGTCGGTTCTCCCGGCGCGAGATGGATCACTGTGAAGGAGATCAGGGTAATCCCGATCAACAGCGGGATCATCATCAGCAAACGACGAGAAATATAAGCGTACATATATTTATCCGATAAAAAGGGACGAATTTGTCAGCGACTGAACTTCTGCAATGTCTGTGGAACATACCACTGGGTGAAATTATAACGAATTCCGGCTGCCGTGGGCGTAATCCCGTGAAAACGGCTGGCCACCGCTTGAAGAGATTCCGGCACAAACAGAAACGTATAGGGCTGATCTTCCGCCAGAATCTGCTGAATCCGATCATAACTTCGTTTGCGTTCCTGTTGGTCAAAGACCCGTCGCCCTTTCTCCAGCAATTCATCGACTTCCGCATTCTTGTAACCGACAAAGTTCAACTCCCGCGGGCCGGTCTTACTCGAATGCCAGATATTATACTGGTCAGGTTCCGGACCGGTCGACCAACCCAGGATTGTCGCATCAAAATTTCCGGGATTGATGAACTCTTTCAGAAAGGTGGCCCACTCAATAATACGTAACTGGACATCGACTCCGACCTGGCGGAAACGACGCTGAATAATTTCACCCGCCTTACTCCGCAAATCGTTCCCCTGGTTGGTCACAATGGTGAATCTGAATGGCCTGCCGTCCTTGTCGAGAATACCGTCGCCGTCGCTGTCGGCCCAGCCGGCTTCGGCGAGGAGCTGACGTGCCTTTTCCGGATTATATGGGTAACGCGGGACATCCGGATTGTAGACCCAGGCGTCCGGTTTGTATGGCCCGGTAGCCGCCTTGCCATAGCCGAGCAGAACACCGTCAATAATCTCCTGCTTATCGATCGCATAAGACAGTGCCTGCCTGACGCGCCGATCCTTGAAAAAAGGACGATTAAGATTGTATCCGAGGTAAGTGTAGCCAAACGCCAGATATCGATATTTGTTAAACAGGCGTCTAAACGCCAGGGTATCCGTCTGCCGATCATACTGCAGCGGTAAAAGAGACATATAATCAAGTCCACCGGTCTGCAGTTCAAGAAATTGGGTCGAGGTATCGGGAATGATTCTGAATACAAATCGCTTGATGTAAGGACTGCCGTCAAAATAGTCCCGGTTCGCTTCCAGAACGATCTTCTCGCCTCCCAACCATTCCACGAAACGGTATGGACCGGTGCCGATCGGCTTCCGGGCCAGTTTACTTGTAGAAACATCCTGCCCTTCAAGCAGATGTTTCGGCAGGACCGAGAAGCCCCAACTCATCAATGCCGGGGCATAAGGCTTGTCATAACTGACCCGGAAGGTATAAGCATCAGGAGCTTCTGCTTTTTTCACCTGCAGATAAGACTCGGCGTAGGCAGTCGGCGTTTCAGGATCAATATAGAGCTGGTAGGTGAAAAGGACATCAGCCGAGGTAAATGGCGCACCATCGTGCCACTTGATCCCTTTGCGCAGATGGAAGGTAATCGTCAGGTTATCTTTGGAGATCTCCCAGGATTCAGCGAGGTCTCCAATCACGTTGAGAGCGCCATCGTAACGAACCAGACCGTTATATACCAGTTCGTTGATCTGACCGGAGGCGCTGTCGGACGCCAGAATCGGCAACAGGGTCGACGCATCACCGATTGAGCCTTCAATGAAAGTATCCCCGAAAACCGGGGTCTTGTCAGCCGCAGTCTCCAGTCCTTGCAACTGATCATTCTGTGAACAGGCCGCCAGCAACAGGAACAACAGAAGAAAACCTGCCCGCATCATGAACGCTCCTCGGGCTGATCGATCTTCGGCAGCAACAAGGGGACTGCATTTGCCGGTGGGTTGAGTATAAAGCGGCTGTCTTCGATCGCCTGGTTTAATCGGATGTCCGAAAAAACAACCGAAACCCGAAGTTTTTGTGCCGGCATTTCAATCTGAACCCGGCGGGGGAAACCATCCTTTTTATCAATTCTGTCGTAATTGACAATCAACAGGCTCTTGCCATTATGCAGATAAATACAGCGGCGCAGTTGTTTCTGCTCATCGAAAAAAAACTGTTGCTGGCGGTTACCGTTCAGCAGACGGAGCAGATAATACTCTTCTGCCACCTCAACCCGGACACTCTGGTGTTGCGGTTGCGGCGGATCGTAAAGCAGCAACCGCACAAGTTCTTAAGCACGCAGCGGAAGACGGGTAAAGCGCGCCAAAACTTCATCACTGGCGGGTCCGCGATAATACTGACCAGGTGTCGTTGTGCCCAGAAAAACCTGAAGCTCTCCCTGATCAACCGTCAATTGCAAAACCGGCTGCCCGAAAAAAGACAGAACATCAACCCTGAGACGATCCGGCTTTTCAAGCAGCATGAACTGTCGTGACGAAAGAGATTTGCCGTTACGCTTGAAACCGACCTCGGCCGCAGCATCAAGTTGCTGCCAACGTTGTCCTGTCTCCTCCAGTTTCCGCAGCAGAACTTCAGCCGCCGGGACAGATGGCAATTGCGGCCTTGGCCCGGCACAAGCCGTTAGCAGAAAAACCAGGAACGCGGTGGAACATAACATTCTCATTGCGGGAGATAGCCCTTCTGCAGTTGCTGTAGTTTATCTTTGGCAGAAATCGAGGTTTTGTCGAGTTCAAGCGATTTGCGGTAGGCCCGCTCGGCCTCGCGCCAGAGTTGAAGAGACCTGTAAACGTCGCCGAGGTGTTCCTGAATCAGAGCATCCGCTGGAGCCAGTAAGATCGCTTTTTCCAGATGAACACGCGCCTCATCATAGCGCTGCATGCGGAAGTATATCCAGCCAAGAGTGTCATAGATATAACTCGATTGTTTCTGCTCCAGAGCCTGCTTGGCCTGGACCAGGGCCTGCTCCAGATTCTCACCCTGTTCAGCATAATGATAGGCAATGAAGTTGAGCGCATCGGCATTTAAAGGTTCAATCGCGAGGACTTTTTCCATCTCGTTCAACGCCTGCTGCCGATCATCCAGCTGGTCATATAACACCCCCAGCTGATAATGAAGCCTGGCATCCTGTGGGAAACGTTCAATTCCCTGGCGTACGACCTGCCCGGCCGCCGCCAGTTGACCGGTCTCGCTAAGAAAAGCCGACAGATAGTAATAAGCCTCGACCGACTGCCCGCCAGCATCCACCGCGCGTTGCAGCACCTTGATGCCGCGATCAATATTTCCCTGCTGACGATAGAGGTAACCCCGCTGCAGAACAGCCTCGGCATAGACGTCAGAATATTGCGGTATGCGCCCTAAAACCTCCAGGGCCTTTTCATTTTGCCTTTGTCCAATCAGCGCCATGCCGAGTGAAAAAAGGTTGCGCGAGTCATCAGGCTGAAGTTTCAGGACCTTGCGAAAACTCTCCTCGCCGCCACTGTAATCTTCGAGGCTGAGTTGCAGTAATCCAGTCCTGATCAGGATCTGAATGTCGTCGGGCCGCTGCCTGTGAGCCTGGCGCAAAAGGCTGAGAGCCTCCTCATAACGTTCCTGAAGAATCAGGATTCGCGCCAACTGCTTGTAGACCGCCAACAGTTCTGGATTATCCCTGATGCTTTCGCGATAAAGATCGATCGCCTGTCCAACCTGCTGTTCCTTCTCAAGCAACTGGCCGAACTCGAGAATTGTCTGCAGCTGTCCTGGACGCCGCAGCAGCAGCTCACGGTAAGTGCGGGTTGCATCCTCCGTCTGCCGATTGCTACGTTGCAGACGTGCCAGTGTCAGACGGCCCGGCAGGGAATCGGGATTAAGCTCAAGTAAAATATTTGTCTCGGCAATGGCGCGCTGTATTTCTCCTTGATGATCGTATACCGCAATCAGGCGCAGGCGCAGGTTTTCATCCGCAGGTTTTTTCTTCAACAACTGCCTGTACGCGGCAATCGCTTCCGGGTAGCGTTCCTGATAGGAACGTAATTCACCTAACAGTTCCCAGCCCGCAGGATGATCGGGAGCTTGTTGCAACAGCCGATCCAGAACCTGTCCCCCTTCATCAAGTTGCTGATTGTGCAGGTAGGCCTTGGCCAGGGTCAACTGCAAGGAAACCGCTTCCGGATCGAATACCAGCGCTCGCTCCAGGGCCGCAATTGCCTCATCCCAGCGATTATCGAGAATCAGCATGCGGAACTGGGAGTAGCCGAAATAGGCCTTGGCCTCGGGCAGTTCAATTTCCGAGATATAGGGGCGCTGAAATTCCGTTGTCCCTGAAACTGCTGACCGATCCAATGATGCGCAACCGCACAGCAGGACTGAACCGCACAGCAGGACTGAAACAAATGACATGCACGCTCTCACGCTGATTTTCTCCCTGACACTTACAATTCCTGATGAAGTTTCCAACAACGCATCATTATAGCCACAAAGCCCTCTGCTTTACAGATCTGTTTTTCCGATTAAATGGGACAGATAACCAGATCAGCCCATTGTTTGGGTTCTGACAGGGTCCGGAGTCCGGGAAGGACAGCACCAACAACAGAAACAATTCCCTTCCGAACTTTCTCGCCCTTGCTCAGTCGGCACCCGGAATCACAATCTGATTTGTCAGACGACAAAAACCTCAGGCTCAGATTGCTGTCTGTACTGGCCAACCCTGTGAATATCATGTAGACTTTTCGTTCGAGGAGCAGCTGCAAGCCAACGGGACACAGTCATGAAAACACCCAACACGACATCGACGCGTGAAGCTTGGATCCTGTGCCTGATTCTCGGGATAATCATGCTTAACTTCCCGTTTCTGCAGATTTTCAATACCGACCGTTCAATCTTCGGCATCCCGATTCTGATTTTTTACTTTTTTATCGGTTGGCCAATCTCGATTCTGGTCATCATTCTCTTCGTCAATCGCCTGCAACAGGAGGAAGATGACAAAGACGAATCTCGGGATGAGGAAAAACCATGATTTCACCCCTGATCGTCGCCCTGATCTCGATCGGCTATTTCGCCCTGCTCTTTGCAGTTGCCTATTATGCCGATGCCCAGCGTAAAGTCGGCCGCAGCCTGATCAACAACCCCTATATCTACTCGTTGAGTCTGGCCGTTTACTGCACCTCATGGACCTACTACGGCAGCGTCGGCCGTGCCGCAACCAGCGGTCTCGACTTCCTGCCGATCTACCTTGGTCCGACCCTGATCGCCTTTACCTGGTGGTTCCTGCTGCGCAAGATGGTCCGGGTCAGCAAAGAGCAAAATATCGTCAGCATTGCCGACTTCATCTCCAGCCGCTACGACAGGTCACCCTGGATCGGAGCACTGGTGACCCTGATTGCGGTGCTGGGGATCATGCCCTATATTGCACTGCAACTCAAAGCGGTCGCCCGGACTTTTGATCTACTGGTCAGCCCGACAACCGTATCCGAGGTCGGCCTGCAAAACCTGTTTCCGACCTTGCCGACCTATGTTGACACCGCTTTCATGATGGCTCTGATCCTGAGTCTGTTCGGTGTCTTGTTCGGTGCACGCCACCTTGATGCCTCGGAGCGACACGAAGGGCTGGTCGCAGCCATTGCTTTTGAATCGATTGTCAAACTGGTGGCATTTGTGACCGTCGGCCTGTTTGTTACCTTCGGCCTGTTTGACGGTTTTGGCGATATCTTCAGCCGTTTTTCCCAGCAGTTTCCAGAACGCCTCAGCCTCTTCCGACTTGACACGGCGGCGATTCCCTACACCAAATGGTTTACCCTGACCTTCGCCTCGATGATGGCAATCATGTTTCTGCCGCGCCAGTTTCACATCATGATTATCGAGAATGCGGATGAGAGACACATCAAGGATGCGATGTGGCGCTTCCCGGCCTACATTTTCCTGATCAATCTATTCGTTATCCCGATCGCGCTCGGTGGCCTGCTGCTGAATGGCGGCGATACCTCACAAGCTGATTATTTCGTCATCAACCTGCCGCTGGCGGCCGGCCATCACTGGTTGGCGCTGCTGGTATTTATCGGCGGTTTCTCTGCCTCCGCCGGGATGGTGATGGTCTCTTCAGTCACCCTGTCGACAATGATCCTCAACCATCTGGTTATGCCGCTTATTCTGCGCCTTAAAGTGGACATCCGCGACTTTTCAGCCATTCTGATCAACCTCAAGCGTTTCGGCATCATCGGTGTGGTCTTTCTCGGCTACCTTTACTACCGGGTGATCGGCGACTCCTACGCGCTGGTTAATATGGGGCTGATTTCTTTTATGGCTGCGGCCCAGTTTGCCCCGGCGGTCATCGGCGGACTTTACTGGAAGCGCGCTAACAAGAAAGCCGCCATGGCCGGGCTGAGCCTCGGCTTCATTCTCTGGTTCTATACCCTGCTGGTCCCTTCTTTCGTCCTCTCGGGCTGGATGGAAAGCAGTATCCTGGATCAGGGTCCATTCGGTATCGACCTGTTGCGGCCGCTACAACTGTTCGGCCTGGCCGGTTTTGACATCTGGACCAATGCCCTGTTCTGGACCATGTTCTTCAATCTTGGTGCTTTCCTCTTCCTGAGTTTTTTCTGCAAACAGAAAACAACAGAGCAGGAGCAGGCTCGCCACTTTGTCGATGTTTACGGGGAACACCTTATTCCGGAACAACGTCGCCGCATCAGCAAAGCCCCGACGATCATGGAATTTGTCGAACTGATGTCGAAGTTTATTGGTGAGAAACCTGCCAATGCCGCCATTTCTTCCTACCTGAGCGGTCAGGAAATCAACAGCAGGGGCAGCCTTGCAGACCACGAAATCCCGGCTCTCAAGGGTTTCACCGAACGAACCCTGGCTGGCTACGTCGGATCGGCACCGGCAAAGATCATCATCGACAATTACCTCTCGACCCGCGGCAGTGAAATGGAAGATGTTTTCGACATCTTCGGCACCGTAACCCTGAGCCGCACTGCGAGCCGCGAACAGCTGAGTGTCCTTTACGAAGCGGCTAAAATTGTTTCCCGCAGCAGCGATCTCGACAAAACCCTGCATGGGCTACTGAAGCTGCTGATGCAACAATTTAAATTTGATCTCTGTGTCATCCGTTTTCTCGATGAACAAAGCATGACTCTGGCCGTCAAGGCCCAGATGGGGATGACCAGCAAACATTTCGGCGAATCGGAACGCAACCTCGACATGGAGACCTACATCGGTGCGGCATTCCTGTCGAACACCGCTTCGGTTGTCAACGATACCGAATACCTCGACAAACCGGAATCCTCACAGATCATCCATCGTGAGAAGATCAAGTCATTCGCCCATGCCCCGATCGTAGTCGAAGGCGAACCGGTCGGGGTCCTCTCGGCGTTCTCCCGCACTTCCAAAGGAATTTTCACCGATGAGTTTGTCGCCCTGTTCAACAATCTGGCCCGTCAGGTCGGAATCGCCTGGCGCAACCATCAGCAATTAATCGAGCTTCTCAATGCCCGCGAGCAGGAACGTGATCTGCAAATCGCCAAAACCATCCAGATGAGCCTGCTGCCGACCGGAATTCCGGAATTCAGCAATGTCGATCTGGCCGGTCTCTGTGTCCCGGCCCACCAAGTCGGCGGCGACTACTACGACTTCATCCGGCGCTCGAACGGCACTCTTGATCTTGTTATCGGTGATGTTTCGGGACACAGCATCGGCTCAGCCCTGATCATGGCCGAAACCCGAACCTTCATTCAGGCAATGCGGCAGATTGAACAGCCCTACGCCATGCTCGATGCATTGAATCGCTTCTTCTGTGAAGATCTCTCCAGAGCCGAGTTGTTCGTCACCATGTTTTACCTGCAGTACAACCCGGAATCGGGGCGCCTGCTCTACGCCAATGCCGGGCATAACAATCCGGTGCTCTGGCGTAGTCAGTCCCGCGTTTATGAAATGCTTGACGGCGACGGAATGATCCTCGGCATCAAGCCGGATATCGATTTCGAACAGCGCGAAACCAGACTGGAGGAGGATGATATCCTGGTGCTCTATACCGATGGTGTTACCGAAGCCGAGAATGTCGATGGCCAGTTCTTCGGTGAGGCACGTCTGCAGTCACTGATCGAAGAATACCGTCAGCTCCCGGCCAAAGAACTGATCGACCAGATTCTTGAACAGATTCGTCTCTTTACCGGCAACCGGCATTTTAACGACGATATTTCCCTGGTCGTGATGAAAGTCATTCATCAGAACCCCCGAATTTCAGCAACACAAACGGAACCGGACAACTAAATGCGGTATAATAATCTGAGTATGTCTATCAACCGCCACAAGGAGAGAATCCATGCAACTCAAAACTGAAGAGATCGGCGATGTCGTCCTGATCGAAATTGAAGAAGAACGAATGGACGCCCACAACAGCGGCACTTTCAAGGAACAGATGCTGGCTCTGTTTGACGAAGGGAAATGCAATCTGATCATCGACCTTTCAGCGGTCAGATTTGTTGATTCTTCCGGGCTTGGTGCGCTGGTTTCAGGATTCAAGAATGCCAGTGCTCGAGAAGGAAGCCTCAAACTCAGTGGACTGCAACCGCAGGTGCGTTCAATGTTCGAGTTGACGCGGCTGCATCGTGTGTTTGAAATTTTCGCTTCAGTCGAAGAAGCGCAGGAAAGTTTCTAAAGGCGGTAGAGCTGACAATGACTGACAAGGTCGAAGTCGACATCACCATTCCCAACCAGACCCGCTATCTGGGGCTGATTGGTCGTATTGGAGAGGATCTGGTTCACTCTCTCGGTCGCTACACCGGCGACCGGGAAGAGTTGGCCTACCATCTGAATCTGGTACTGACCGAAGCGATTACCAATGCCATTTGTCATGCCAATGAGAATGATCCGGACAAACAGATCCAGATTCAAATTTCAGCGTCTGAGACCAGCCTGAAAATCAAGGTTTTCGATGAAGGCGAAGGATTCGACCTGGCCGAACTCACCGCATGTGACATGCAGGACACGGATGAATGCGGACGCGGAATCCACATCATTCATCGGCTGATGGACAACGTCAAATACCACCGATCAAACAATCGTAACGTACTGGAAATGATCAAGAAACTCCATTGAGGACATCTATCGAACTGTCCAGCAGCAGCGCAACAAGTTCGGCATGTGAGTTAACACTGCGTGCAGCCTTAACCCCTCCTCCGTAAGAAACAAAAGGGATACCAGCGGCCTCTGCGGCCTGACTGTCAAGTTCGGAATCGCCGACAAAAAGGCAGTGCTGCGGCCCGACGCCGAGTTGACGAGCAGCCAGCAGTAACATATCCGGCGCCGGTTTGGGTTTCTTGACATGACTGCTGGTCACCACGACCTCAAAAAACCGCTCCAACTCAAACTGTTTCAGCACATCCTGCATACTGCCACCGCGATTGGTCGCTACCGCCAATGGCATCCGGTCCGCCAGGCGCGTCAAGCCCTGTTTAAGCCCGCGCGCCTCAATCATCAAGGGCGTAAACTCTCTGTAATCAAGCCCGCGAGCAAAAAGGAGTGCGTCATCAACCACCGACACATCCATCAAGCTGGCCAGTACAACCGGGCTGCTGGCAGTGTGACAGATATGGGCCTCGGCAGAAAGTGGATCCCTGATACTCGGGTAACCAAACTGAGTAAAGACGCGATTGTAATAAGCCAGATTGGCCTGTTGACTGTCGAAAAGAGCCCCGTCGCAATCAAAGATCAGCGCCTTGACAGCGGTCATGTCTCAGATCTCCGACCTAGCTGGAACAGACCGATGAGCCCGAAAATAATCATCGGCAAAGAAAGTAACTGTCCCATGGTCGCACCACCCCATAAATAGCCGAGTTGTGCATCCGGTTCGCGGACAAATTCGACCAGAAAACGGAAAATCCCGTAGAGCAGAAAGAAACTGAAAAACGGGACCCCGATGCGCGTTTTGAGATGGTGCAATAACCAGAGAATCAGAAAAAGCAGAACACCCTCAAGCATAAATTCATAGAGCTGGCTGGGATGGCGAGGCAAATCGCCAGCATAAGGAAAAACCATCCCCCAGGGTACGTCGGTTGTCCGCCCCCAGAGCTCTGCATTGATAAAATTTCCCAGACGACCCAAACCCAAGCCGACCGGGGCCGCAGCGGCGATAACATCTCCCATCGGCAGAACAGAATAATTTCGTTTACGGCAAAACAACAAAGCTGCGGCAATAACCCCCAGCAACCCGCCATGGAAACTCATTCCACCTTCCCAGACCGCAAAAATTTTCTGCGGATACTCCAGGAAAAAAGAGGCATTATAAAAGAGCACATAACCGAGACGTCCTCCCAGAATGACTCCAAGTACGGCATAGAAAAGCAGATCGGACAAGCTGTCCTTGTCCAGAGCCAGACCACGCCCCTTACTCAGTCGCGCTATCCAGAAAGACGCAAACAGAAAGCCTCCCAGATACATCAAGCCATACCAACGAACAGCAAGTGGGCCGAGTTGAAAAATAACCGGGTCAAACTGTGGATAAGTCAGCATATTCAAATATCCCGCGGGTCATTTACACCAAAAAGTCGATGATGAAGATCTTGCATATCACCGGGCAGAGGCAGTTCAAATTTCAATCTTGCCGCCGTCAGCGGATGCTCAAATTCAAGATGAAACGCATGCAGCATCGGGCGTGTCAACGATAATCCGGCACAGCATTCAGGACCATCATAAAGACCATCACCCAGGAGAGGCGAACCGGCTTCAGATAAGTGAACCCGGATCTGGTGAGAACGGCCGGTCAAAAGTTCAACTTCCAGCAACGCAGCGTCCCGAGTCGAAATTCTGGTTTCGAACCGGGTGATCGCATTTTTTCCGCCACGCAGAACCGAAACTACGCGATTGAGTCTGCGTGATCGAGCCAGTAGTGAGCGAATCTCTGCAGCCGGCGGGTCCGGAGCATTCTGCACCAGCGCAAGATAGCGTTTATCGACCTGATGCTCCAGAAAAATTTTACTCAACCCCCTATGTGCCTGTTGGTGTATCGAAAAAACCATTAACCCTGAAGTTCCGCGATCCAGTCGTTGCACCATTCCAAGTTCGGGTTTTTTTCGCCCAGGAACCGGCCCGAGCAATTTCAGTAATGCCTCGTAAACTGTCCCCTTATAGCGTGAAGGTGTCGGCTGGGTATCGATCCCCGCTGGTTTATTCAGTACGATCAGGTATTTGTCCCGAAACAAAATATGCTCATCGGACAAGCGGAAAGGATCCAGCGAAAAACCATCTGTATGCAACTCGATTTTTGATCCGGAGCAAACGGTCGTCGAGCAGGTTCGCACCCTGCGGCCATCGAGATGCACTCCGCCGATATCGATAACCTTGCGTGCCTCTGTCCGCGAAAACCCCGGAATCTCTGCAGACAACCATTGATCCAGCCGCAATCCACCGGCAGCGGAGCCTGCAGTCAGGCGAAACAGTTGTTTGCAACCGCGTTGATACATTTCCTGTTTCATATCAAGACCCGAATATTCCAATCGTTTCATTTAAAGCGTTTAATTTTTCCACTTGACACCAGACCTCTGGGTGATAATATCAAAATCAACGCTAAGATGATCTTTGAAATCTCTGGGGTGTACGCAGTGACGGCGGTTTCTTGACCAACGTTCAGTTAACCCGTCATATCGTGAGGTTCTGGTGAGCAAGCCTGCTTACTAACAGGAAGCCTGAAGGGACCTTCGATGACTAATCTAGGCGCAAGGTCGACCTGGCGCTGTCTTACGGCATCCCGGAGCAGAATGAGACAACTGGTAACTGCTGGCAGGCAATGCCCGCCTGGCATCTCTGCAGGCCGTGTCAACTGAAAGCCGTTTGAGATCGGTTCTCAACGAACCGGTTCCAGGCGATGAGTAGGCCGTCACAACGTTTTTGGCGCCGCAGCGGATGCCAGTTGTCTTTTATAACAGAAAAGCCCCGGCCATAAGGTCGGGGCTTTTCTGTATGGGCCACCTGACAATGGGATCAGCTGTCAACCCGCTCACGCAATTCCTTGCCGGTTTTAAAAAACGGCGTCTTACGATTCGGGATACTGACCAGCTCGCCACTTTTCGGGTTGCGGGCCTCGCGAGCACCACGTTCCCGAACAGAAAAAGACCCGAAACCACGAATCTCAACCCGATCACCCTGGGAGAGAGCATCGCCGATTCCGTCAAAGATCAGATTGATCACACTCTCGGCATCACGCTTATTGAGATATTCGTGTTCAATCGCCAATTTTTCTATCAATTCGCTCTTGGTCATTTTACCCTCCAGCATCAAACAAGCATCTAAAAAATCACATTCCAGTCCACAAATACTGCGGACCAACCTTCCAGCGTTGACGGGCCTCGAAAGCAATGCTGCCCAGTGTACTGTTAAGTATCCGCTCAACCAGTCCCGGTTGCTCTACCTCAGGATAGAGCAGATCCGGATCATCACCCAGACCAACCAGCTCGGCGGTGTAACCGACGGCAGCGCGAAAGCCGCCCAGCTCATCGACCAGGCCGACAGCCAGGGCCTGACGCCCGCTGAATATCCGCCCGTCTGCAATTTTCATAACCTTTTCAGCCGGCATCTCTCGCCCGAGACTGACGGCCTCGACAAATTGAGAATGGACATCATCTATCAGCGACTGCATCAATTTGCGTTCATCTTTGCTGAACGGCCGGGTTGCCGAGCCGATATCCTTAAAACGTCCGGACTTTACAACCACAGACGAGACACCGACCTTCTCCATCAGGCCTTCGTAATTCGGGAATGACATAATAACACCGATACTTCCGGTGATCGTGCCGGGATTCGCGAACAGGCGTTTGGCCGGAGCGGCAATATAGTAGCCTCCAGAGGCGGTAACCGATCCCATCGAGACAATGACCGGCTTTTTCTTCTGCAGCTTGAGAACCTCGCTGTAGATCTCCTGCGAAGGACCCACCGCACCGCCAGGAGAATCGATCCGCAATATGACCGCCTTGACCGAATCATTGTCGCGAAAATCGATGATATCCTCAATCAGGTCATCCGACGACATGATCGGACCATAAACTTCGATCACACCAATCTTTTCACCGACCGAAACTAGAGCAGAGCCTGAACCGGACCGACCGAGCAACACGGCAACCAACAGAAAAACCAGAAAGATTCCAGCGATCGTCAGGGTTGCCAGCAATATCGGGCTTTTTTTCATCCGCAACTCCCCCAAAAAAAGGGACCCCGCCTTGTATGGCAGGGTCCCGATACTTCTGATTCAGCTGTTTCAGGCGTCCTGTTTGTCGTTACGACCCTTAACACCTTGCAGCAGATCACCGAGGTTCGAGGTTGCACTCTTCTGCGCACCAAGGAACTCGTTAACCTGAGCTTTTTCCTTTTGAACATCGATGTTTTTGATCGACAGTGCAATCTTGCGATCAACAGTATCGACATGAAGAACAGCGGCCTCGAGGAGATCGCCAACCTTGGCGAAATCTTTCGGCTCCTCAATCTTCTCCTTGCTCAGTTCAGAGACATGGATCAGACCTTCGATCCCCTCCTCCAGCTCAAGGAAAATACCGAAATCGGTCACCGAAGTCACAGCACCCTTGATGATCGTCCCGGATGCGTAGCGGGTCGGGACAGTCTCCCAGGGATCACTGTTGAGCTGCTTGAGGCCGAGCGAGAAACGCTCGTTCTCGCGATCGATATTCAGAACAACCGCCTTGACGACATCGCCCTTCTTGAAGATTTCAGAGGGATGCTTGATCCGCTTGGTCCAGGAAAGGTCCGAAATATGAACCAGACCGTCAATCCCTTCATCAACTCCAACGAAAATACCGAAGTCGGTGATATTCTTGACTTGACCTTCAATGATGGTCCCGATCGGGAACTTCTCGCCGATGACTTCCCAGGGATTCGGCTCAACCTGCTTGAGACCGAGAGAGATACGACGGTTCTCGGTATCCAGCGCCAGCACAATCGACTCGACGTCATCACCGATATTAAGAATCTTGTTCGGGTGTTTGATCCGCTTGGTCCAGCTCATCTCCGAAACATGGATCAGGCCTTCAACACCTTCCTCAAGCTCGATGAATGCACCGTAATCGGTCAAGCTGACAACTTTGCCGGTGACCTTGGTTTCAACCGGATACTTGGACTGAACATCAAGCCAGGGATCGTTGGCAGTCTGCTTGAGTCCCAGAGAGACACGTTCTTTCTCGCGGTCAAACTTGAGGACCTTAACGTTGATCTTGTCACCGACAGCAATGATGTCTGAAGGATGCTTGACGCGCCCCCAGGACATATCGGTGATGTGCAACAGACCATCGATACCACCGAGGTCGATAAATGCACCGTAATCGGTGAGGTTCTTGACGATACCTTCGACAATCTGATCTTCCGCCAGAGTTTCGAGGGTGCCGCTGCGCAGACTCTCACGCTCTTTTTCAAGCAGCACACGCCGCGACAGGACAATGTTCCCGCGCCGCTTATTCAGCTTGATAATCTTGAATTCAAAGGTCTCGCCGATAACCTTGTCGAGATTGCGCACCGGACGAAGATCGACCTGAGAACCCGGGAGAAAGGCGTTGACGCCGATATCGACCGACAACCCACCCTTGATCCGATTAACAATCCGACCTTCGACAACAGCGTCCTCTTCGAGGGAATTCCAGATCTTCTGACGATCTGCTTTTTCCTTCGACAGGTTGATCATCCCGCTGTCACTTTCGCCACCACCGAACAGAACATCGTAGACATCACCCACGTTGACATTGATTTCGCCATTTTCATCAGCGAACTCACGCAGCGGAATCACACCTTCCGACTTGTAACCGACATCGACAACAACCGAATCAGGATTCACCTGAACCACAGTTCCTTCGACAACATCGTTACGCTTGAGCTCAAGGCCGCCCTGCTCATACTCATTGAGCAGCGCCTCAAAGCTCTCTTCTCCGGACTCAGCGTCCATCTCTTCTACATCTTCTTCAAACATTTCTTTTTCTTCAACCATTGGGATAAAACCCCCTTACGTATTTCCCGACGCCTCGCGACGGCGGACTCTTTCGAGACTGCGCACAGTATCACAGCCCAAAAGAAAAAACAAAGCAATATTTTACAGCAGGTTAGTCGTTCTCAGCGGCTCCAATTCCAGGAACGACAAACCACGACAGAAGGTCAAAGACTGCTGATCTTCGCAACAATTTCGTCGATCAAAAACTGCGGTGTCGATGCTCCGGCGGTCACTCCGACTCTCTTCGCCCCCTTGAACCAGGCGGAAGAAATTTCATCCGCTGTTTCGACATGGTAGGTTGAAGTTCCCTGTTCCCGGCAAAGATCCGCCAGCCGCGTCGTATTGGCGCTGTTGTACCCTCCGACCACCAGCATCAGATCGACCTTGGTGGCAATATTGACGGCCTCTTCCTGGCGCACTGAAGTTGCATCACAGATCGTGTTGTAAATCTTCAGCTTGTGAGTCTTTTCCAGGCAGACACCAACAATTGTTCGGAAATTTTCAATCGACTGCGTGGTCTGGGCAATGATCCCGATCATGCGGCTTTTCGGCAGCTCCCGCGCCTCTTCCGGGCTGGCAACAACCACAACAGCCCCGGTGGCGTAAGAGACGATCCCCTGAACCTCCGGATGGTGGGCCTCACCGACCAGCACCAGCAGATAACCTTCGCGGCTTAATTCGGCGGCAAACTCCTGCGCCCTGGTCACAAAGGGACAGGTCGCATCAATGATCGTCTTGCCACAATCCCTGAGGGCGGCAAGCTCCTCGGCAGTCACGCCATGTGAACGCACAACAATCGCATCACCATCGGCGTCGTCGACCTGTCGACAGACACGGATGCCCCGCTCTTCAAGTTTCCTGACCATCTGCGGTGAATGAATCAACGGACCGAGGGACTGCAATGACTGATACTGGTCAGCAGCATCAAAGGCCATCTGGGTCGCACGTTTCACCCCAAAGCAGAAACCGGCACTTTTTGCGAGCAGTATTTCCATCAATCGGTACTCCTGTAGCTGCCCCTCACCCTTGAGCCAGTCTTTCGCGCACCACTTCAAGCATCAATGCCTCAACCTGCTCGATATTCAACGCGGTCGAGTCGATATCAATCGCATCCGGAGCACGACGCAAGGGAGCATGTTCGCGGCTGCTGTCTGCGTCATCCCGAACCCGGACCTCCTCAATCGTCTGCCGCAGATCAACCTGAACTCCCCTGGCCTGCAACTCTTCAAAACGACGACGTCCTCGTTCTTCAACCGAGGCGGAAAGGAAAAACTTGATCTCGGCCTGAGGAAAAACCACGGTGCCGATATCACGTCCTTCGAGGACAACCCCTCCCCCTTCACCCATCTGCTGCTGCATCCGCACCAGCTCCTCGCGCACCGTTGGACAGGCTGCCACTTCCGACGTCAGCAGGCTCACCTCGGGGGAACGGATTGCGCTCGAAACATCTTCGCCGTTGACAAAAACCTTTGTTTCTCCACCATCACGTCTGAATTCAAGCTGCATCTGCTGACAGAGAAGCTGTAAAATCTCGGCATCATCGAGCGGAATCTGTCGCCGGGTCGCAAGCAAAGCAACCGAACGATACATGGCACCGGTATCAATATGGATATAACCGAGGTCGGTTGCAAGGGCCTTGCTGAGGGTACTCTTACCGGCTCCCGAAGGGCCGTCAATTGCAATAATCAGTGGTTTTGACAAGGATCTCATTCCTTTTAACACGAAATATCAACTGCTGATTTGCACCAGCAGTTCCCAGAAACCGGGAAAAGATGTCGCCGTGCAGGCAGTATCTTCGATGATAACTTCAGAATCAGCGGCCAGAGCAGCAACCGCCATGCTCATAGCAATCCGATGATCGCCGCAGGAGTTGACCCGCCCACCCCGCAGATGTCCGCTGCCTGTGACACGAAGGCCATCCTCAAGCGCTTCAACCTGCCCGCCGACCCGGCCCAGAGTGTCGCAGACAGCAGCGATCCGGTCAGTTTCCTTGACCCGCAACTCCTTCGCATCACGAATCAGGGTTTCCCCTTCGGCAAAGACGGCGGCCACACAGACGACCGGGAATTCATCAATTGCCCGCGGTACAAGCTCACCGTCGATCCGGATACCGTGCAGGGCACTGTACCGTACCAGAAGATCGGCAACCGGCTCACCAGACAACTCGCGCTGATTCAACAATTCAATGCTGCCGCCCATCTGCTGCAGAATGTCGATAATCCCGCTGCGGGTCGGATTGACGCCGACATTCTTCAGCAACAGTTCGGATCCGGGCGTGATCAAGGCCGCAACCAGAAAAAAGGCCGCCGAAGAGATATCGCCGGGCACCTCAACCTCCCGCCCCTTCAGACTGACCGGTCCGCAGACCTGGGCACCATCCTCAAACACCTGGATATCGACACCAAAGTAGCGCAACATCCGTTCACTATGATCGCGCGAGAGATGCGGCTCGAAAACCCGGGTTTCACCCTCAACCTGCATTCCGGCCAGCAGCACTGCCGATTTGATCTGGGCACTGGCAACCGGGGAGCGATACGCACCCGCCCGCAGTTGGCCACCCTGAATCGCCAGGGGAGCCTTGGTGTTATTTTCACGCCCCGAAATCTGTGCCCCCATCGCCGTCAGCGGCGTGATAATACGCGCCATCGGCCGGCGTCGCAGATATTTATCGCCACTCAGGACGGAGAAAAACGGCTGTCCGGCAAGAATTCCACTCATCAGACGCATGGTGGTTCCGGAGTTCCCGCAATCGATCACATTCGCCGGCTCCTGCAAGCCACGGATCCCGCCACCATGGATCAACAGCTCGCCGCCCTGATCCTCAACCCGGACGCCCATCTGTTGAAAAGCAGCCAGGGTCGAAAGACAATCTTCCCCGCGCAGCAGTCCACGAACCCTACTGGTGCCTTCGGCAAGCGAGGAAAACATGATCGCACGGTGAGATATCGATTTGTCACCCGGAACAACGATTTCGCCTCTGAGTCCCTGACTCGGACTGAGAGTTCTGGTTTCTGGTTGATGCATATTCAAGATTTCTTTCTGCTGATCGACCAGCAAATTACGATTTGACCGGGCCTGCATTCAGAGGTTAAAGAATCGCGTCGCGCAACTCTTTGGAACGATGGAAAAACTCGAAGAGTCGTTCCAGGTCTCCCTTGCGCACATCCTCTTTCAGTTCGGCGAAAAATGTTTCGAACTGCTCCATCATCTCAAGCAACGCACCTTGATTGGTCAGAGCAATATCACGCCACATCATCGGATCCGACGAAGCGATGCGGGTAAAATCACGGAAACCGCCAGCCGAATACTCAAGGATGTTTTCCTCGTAATGATCGTAGGATCCGACAGCATTAACCAAAGAGTAGGCAACCATATGGGGCAAATGACTGATTGCGGCCAGGATCCGGTCATGCTTCTCGAACGGCATACAGACAACGTCACTACCGGCGGCCTGCCACATTGACGTCACTGTCGCCAAGGCGTGAGCATCAGTGTTTGAATCCGGGGTCAGAATACAGCGTTTCCCCTGATAGAGCTCGGGAAAAGCCGCTTCCGCGCCGCTTTTTTCGGTCCCGGCAATCGGATGACCGGCGACAAAATGCACCTGAGCGGGAACCAGCGGACGGATCGTTCGCATCAGTTCGCCCTTGACGCTACCGCCGTCGGTCAATATCGCGCCCGACTTGAGCGCCGGAGCAATCCGCGCAACCAGATCGGCAAGAGTCAACATCGGCGTTGCCAGAAAAACCAGATCAGCACCGGCTACAGCCTTTTGCGGGTCTCGCTCATAGCGGTCGATAATGCCCAGTTCGAGAGCTTTTTCCAGATTGGGTTTACCCCGGCCACAACCGATCACCTCACCGACAAAGCCCGCTTCTTTAAGGGCCAGAGCCAATGAGCCCCCGATCAGTCCAACACCGACAACTGTCATCCGTTCAATGGCAAAAGGGCTCATTCCTTCTCTCCGGGACCGGCAATCGGGTAAGAACCGAGAATCTTCAGAAAGTGACAATAGCCACGTAATTCTTCAATCGCGGTTGCAATCTGTTGATCCTCAACATGTCCGACCAGATCGAGAAAAAAGATGTATTCCCAGGCCTTCTGCTTCATCGGCCGACTCTCGATCTTCACCAGATTGATATCGCGCTTGCTGAAGGGCTCGAGCATCCGGTAGAGAATCCCCGGTTCATCGCGCACACTGAACATGATGGAAGTCTTGTCACGCCCGCTCGGCTCGGGAGTTTTGCGACCGATGACCAGAAAACGGGTGAAATTATTCGGATTATCCTCAATTCTGGCTTTGACAATCTGCAGACCGTACTGGCGCGCTGCGGCCTGGCTGGCAACGGCTGCCACGGCAGTGTCCTCGGCCGCCATCTGCGCGGCAGCGGCAGTACTGGCCAGATCCATCTGCGGCGTATCCGGCAGATTCTCCTCGAGCCAGCGGCGACACTGGGCCAGGGCCTGAGGATGAGAAACGACCTTGGAAACCTGCTCCAGCTTGCCACTTTGCGACAGCAGGTCATGGGAAATTTCCAGCAGAACCTCGGCGATGACCTGCAGATCCGAACCGATAAACATATCAAGGGTATGATTCACCACCCCTTCGGTCGAATTTTCCACCGGGACCACACCATAATAGGCCCGGCCGCGTTCGACCTCCTCGAAGACCGAAGGGATACTTTTCTGCGGAACCAGTTGCGCTGACAGGCCGAACTGCTCCATGGCCGCAACATGGGTAAAGGTCGACTGGGGTCCTAAAAAGGCAACCTTCATCGGCAATTCCAGCGACAGTGAGGCACTGATGATCTCGCGAAAAACCCGGCAAACCGAGTCATTGGGGAAGGGACCCGGGTTCTGCGTCTGCAAACGTTCAAAAATGGCACGTTCACGACTGGGCACGTAAAACTCCCGACTTGCCCCGGCCTTGGCCTTACCAACCTCAAGCACCACCTGGGCACGACTGTTGAGCAGATCAAGAATTTTATCGTCGATCTGGTCAATTCGTGTTCTGAGTTTTTTCAGATCTGGACTCGACATCTAACACCCCTGTCAGCGACTGACTCACCAGCCATCATTGATCCCGCAGTTACGGACACCCTGTCCAACACACGCTGAAACCTGAACCATTGAAACACTCAATGATGGAGAGCATATGGCGTTGATTCAGGTTGGAAAAACGTAGATTTACGGGTCACGAAATGTAGCCTATCCGGTGTCAAAATGCAACTTGAGACACCCTGTCGAATAACAGTGCCGGTCCTGTCAATCGAGACCTTGACCGCGGCCTTCCGGACCGCTAGACTGCCGCGATATAAATGAATCAACATCATAAATTTGCCGATAAAAGGAGCTCCGATGTCGATCATCGCTGCCAAAATTAATGACTGCATTGAAAAATCGTCATGGATTCGCCGTATGTTTGAGGAAGGTGCAACCCTGAGACAGCAATACGGGGAGGATAAGGTCTTCGATTTCACCCTTGGCAATCCGACCATGGAACCGCCTGCCGAATTAAAAGAGGAACTTAAACGCCTGGCTGAAAATCCGGTCCGCGGAATGCATCGCTACATGAATAATGCGGGCTACGAAGAAACCCGCAGTGCGGTCGCTGAAGTGATCGCGGAAAACTGTAACCAGCCGGTCGCTGCGGAACATATCCTGATGTCCTGTGGGGCCGGTGCGGCCCTGAATGTCACCCTGAAAACGATTCTGGATCCGGGCGACGAGGTGATCATCCTCACTCCTTTCTTTGTCGAATACAAATTCTATATTGATAATCAGGGCGGTGTCCCGGTGCCGGTGACAACCGGAGACGATTTCCAACCCGATCTGTACGCGATTGAGTCCGCCATCACAGGAAAAACGCGCGCACTCATTATCAATTCACCGAATAACCCAACCGGTGTTATCTATCCGGCAGAGACACTCAATCGACTTGGCGAATTACTGGAGCACAAGCAAAAACAATTCGGCCGCCCGTTGACCGTCATTTCGGACGAACCCTATGCACGCATCAGCTTCGAGCAGCCGGTGCCCAATATTTTTGATTCTATCAAGAACGCGGTGATCGTCACCTCCCACTCCAAGGATCTGGCCTTACCGGGTGAACGGATCGGCTACCTGGCCGCCAATCCGGCGATGCCGCAAGTTGAGCTGTTCATTCAGGGCGCGATTTTCTGTAACCGGGTCCTTGGCTTCGTCAATGCCCCGGCGTTGATGCAACGGCTGGTCACCGGTCTGCAACGTTGCAGTGTCGATGTCGGCGAGTATCGGAAAAAGCGTGACAGCCTCTATGAATATTTGACTTCGTTAGGCTTCAAGATGGTCAAGCCGGGCGGTGGTTTCTACCTCTTTCCACAATCGCCGATCGCAGATGAAATGGAATTTATCCGTCTCGCCCAGCAACACCTGATCCTGCTGGTCCCCGGATCCGGGTTCGGAGCACCCGGTTATTTCCGCATCGCTTACTGTGTGGAAGATGAGATGATCGAGCGCAGTTTAGACGCCTGGCAGAAGCTGGCTGAGGAAGTTGGTTTAAAGCGGCAAGACTGAATCCTCTACCGTCAGAACCAGAAGTTATACATAATTATCAGTAATTATGATAATTATGGTTGCAGCTTGCAATCATTTAAGTTCAAGGATATGATTTAATCAGTAACCGCTTATTTTCTGCGGAGCCGCCTGTACGCGGCATGAACCCGAGCAAAGGAATTGACGTGAATTCTGTCACCGGCTATCTGCCGCAAGCATATGCCCGGCCCCATGCTATCAAGGGACACAGGGAGCAGCCTGCGGTGGATCTGGCGCAAGACAGGGGTCGCAAAGAACAGATCATCGAAGCGGAGTGGCGGCCCGTCTATGGGCCAGGGGTCTCTTCGCAGGTATCAGCCAGGCCCCTAACCAGGGTTCCCTCAATGGAGTTCCAGCCGCCGTCAGCAACCAACATCCGCTACGCGGCAGCAAAATACCAGCAAATGACCCCATTCCCCGTAAACTCTCGCGGAACCCTTCTCGACACAATTGCCTGAAATCCAGCTGCATGCGTCTTCAACAGCGCTTCTTGAAGAGTCAATTTCGGCACGGATAAAAATCGATGACCTGCAACTGAACCGCGTCGTTACCCCGGAAACTGTTAATTTCCGGTTTAAACAGCAGATCAACATGTCCCTGCAGCTGGTCGAAACGCTCCGCCATGCCAAAAGCAATACAGCCGACCCTCTTACCCTGCACAGCAACACTGAACCGCAGGTGCTTTTCGCCGACAACCTGTGGGAACAACACCTCAAGATTACGGCAGACAAAGGATGGCTGCGGGTTTCCGATTCCGAAAGGAGCCAGCTCTGCCAGCTGCTCCACTGCTGATTTTGTCAAATCCGTCAGAGCCACTTCACCATCATGCTCCAGCCGTGGAATCAGATCTTCAGCCGTCAGCTCAGCGGCGGCGACCTGTTCGAAATCGCGGCGAAAATCAGCGACCTGTTCGGCGGGCAATGAAAGTCCGGCGGCGGCGGCATGCCCACCGTAACTGCTGAGAGTATCTGCCGCACGGCCCAGCGCCGAAAAGAGATGAAAACCGTGAATCGAGCGTGCCGAGCCTTTACCCGCGCCATCGGCGAGAGCAATCAAAACAGTCGGTCGATAGTAGCGTTCAACCAGACGACTGGCAACGATACCAATCACCCCCGGATGCCAATCCTCGGCAGCCAATACCAGACTGAAGTCACCACCGGCACCTTCTTCAACAGCGGCAATTGCCTGTTCCAGAGTCTGGGCCTCAATCTGCTGGCGTTCACGATTACAGCGATCCAGATGTGAGGCAAGCTCGGCGACCGATCTGCCTCCCTGGTCAAGCAACAACTGAACTCCAAGCGCGGCATCTTCCAGACGACCGGCCGCATTCAGGCGCGGGGCAAGACGAAAACCCACACTGCCACAGCTGACCTTTTTCACTTCCGCAACCTGTTTGAGCGCCCTGATCCCCGGTCTGCGTCCGGATTCGAGCAACTGCAGACCGAAACGCACCAGCATGCGGTTAACGCCTCCGAGTGGCACCATATCGGCAATGGTCCCGAGAGCAACCAGATCAAGGCTGTTGCGCAAATCGGGCTCAACGCGCTGGTCGAACCAGCCGTTTTCACGTAACCGGCGGCGCAGACCCAGTAACAGGAAGAAGGCAACACCGACCCCGGCCAGATCGGGCCAGGGAAATCTATTGTTCGGCAGATGTGGATTAACCAGCGCCAGGCAATTCGGCAGTTGTTACGGCGGCTGATGATGATCGGTGACAATCAGATCAAGCTTAAGCTCGGCCGCAAGCGCGGCTTCCGTCAGAGCAGAAACCCCGCAGTCAACCGACAGGATCAGGGAACAACCCACCTCCGATGCACGCGTGATCGCTTCAGCCGACAGACCGTAACCATCCTTCATGCGCAATGGGATGTGGTAGTCAACCTCAGCGCCAAACGCACGCAGTGATTCGACCAGCAAGGCAGTGCCGGTGATGCCATCGACATCATAATCACCGTGAACCGTAATTTTTTCGCCTTTGCTTAACGCCGCTTCCAGCCTGGAGACAGCAAGTTCCATATCAGGCAACAGATCCGGGTCAGGCAGGGAACTCAGTTTGGCATGGAAAAAATCGCGGGCAACCTCAGGTTGAGCCAAACCACGATTGGCCAGCACTCTGGCGGTCAAAGGCATGATTCCGAGTGCGGTTGCCAGCGTCTCGACCTGCCCCTTAGCCGATAACCGCTCAATCCAGCGCTTCTCCGTGACGGTCATCGGGAAAGCTCGAGATTGATCGGTCGGCTGCGCACCGGCAGATACTCAACCCGCCCAAGCCAGTCGTCAACCCGACCATCAAAAATGAAGGTTTCCAGCGGACTGCCGGGCGCTTCACTCCAATAATTATTACGTAAATCAACCGCCTGGCGGACCCCCTCTCCAAGACTGACCTGATAGGGACGATTATCCATAAAGTTGTTGTTTTCTATCCGATAATCCCGTGGCTCTGCGGAAATGAAAAGGCCTGTGCCGTTCTGACGAATGACATTATTCCTGATCACCGGGGAACCGAAATGAAAACGGATCGCGGTGCCATTGTTTTCAAACAGATTCGTGTCAACCAGTAAAGTTGTATCGTGGAAACGGACACCGACATGATTCTTCCTGAAGGTCGAATATTCCACCCTGACCTGCGAATTACGGGCATGAATGGCACTGTCCGCCTGCTCGAAACGACAGTAAGTAAAGGAAACTTCCGGGGCGTCCTCAATATTGATCCCCCCCCAGCTGCCCGCGGCACCATTCGGATCGGCCGTTGTAAAAACAATCGGTTCCTCAACTGTCCCCGCGGCAATCAACCGCCCGCGAACAATCAATTCACTGCCGGGGAAATAAGGATGTTCCTGATAAAGATCTTCCCCGCTACGCGGCGGATCGAATATGACCCGGGTCCCGGGGGCAATGGTCAGAACCGCTGTCTTTTCAAGGACAACGTCTCCACGAATATGGACCTCTCCCCGCCAGTAAATCTGCCCGCGAAGCACCAGATCGCTCGGATGTGGCGCCGGAAGACAGGAAACAGGGCCGAACAACAGCATCAGGAAACAAAATAAACGCAGCATGATCGATGAGGATCCATAAAGTGAAATGATGAAGAAAAAAAAACGGCCAGCCCATTGTACAGGCTGGCCGTTCACAACGGGAACAATCAGTTGCCACCAGGCGCCGGGCGACTTTTGACAAATTCGAGTTCGGCTCGCACCTGATCCGAACCGGGGCCGGAAGGGTTGATCTTCAGGTATCGCTCCCAGGCATCCCCGGCCTTGGCAAAATCCTGCAGGTCGTAGCGATAGACAATCCCCAGGTTAAACAAGCTCTGGATATGGTTCGCATCGATTTTAGAAGCCTGCTCGAAATTGGCAAGAGCCTTGTCAAACCAGCCGACTTTGCGGAACATGACACCCTGGTCAGTCAAGACATTTGGATCATTACCACTGATCGCCAGCGCCTTGTCATAAGCATCGATTGACTTCATCGGCTGATTCGAATCGAAATAAGCATTGCCCAACTGCACCCAGGCGTTACGGTTGCCCGGCTCCTTGGCCACGATGCCCTCAAGCATCGAAATCTGTTGACCGGCATTGACCGCAGGGGCCGAGGCCACCGGAGCAGACGGGATGTTGCGGTCATCCTTACGGGCATTGGTGAAAATCACCCCGACCAGCACGCCGACGACCAGCGCAACAACCGCAAAAAGAATGGTTTCTTTTTTCATCCTGATCTCCTTGACATCTTATTTGCTTTTTTTCGCCTTGCGTTGCTCCCAGGATATCAGAATCGGACTGGCAACGAAAACCGAGGAGTAGGTACCGACCAAAACCCCGATCAGCATGGCAAACGCAAAGTTGTGAATAACCCCACCGCCCAGAACAAACAGTGCCAGGATTACCAACATGGTGGTCCCTGAAGTCAAGAGTGTCCGCGACAGGGTATCGTTGATACTGCGATTAACAATAAAGGAAAAACTCTCCTTATTGTAGCGACCGAGATTCTCTAGAATACGGTCATAGACAATGATCGTATCGTTCAGTGAATAACCGATAATGGCCAGAAAAGCCGCGATGATCGGCAGGTCGATCTCTTTGCCGAAGAGACTGAACGCCCCGAGGGTAATCGCGACATCGTGAATCAGCGCAATAATTGCCCCGACAGCAAAACGAAACTCAAAGCGCCAGGAAATATAGGCCAGAATCCCCAGCATCGCATAGAGGATCGCCTTGAGTCCCTTGAGACGCAGGTCCTTTCCAACCTGAGGGCCGACCATCTCGGTACGACGAACATCAACTTTGTCGGCACCATAGGTTGCGGTCAACTGCTCCTGCACCCCTTGAGCGAGTCCTTTAAGCTCAGCCGAAGAATTCTCCATCCGGATCATGAATTCATTCTTGTCGTCACCGAACTGCTGAACCACCAGACTGCCGAGGTTCATACCCTCAAGCGCTTTTTTGATCTGCGCAGCTCCGGTTGCTTCAGTGAAGCGCACCTGAACCAGGGTTCCGCCGGCAAAGTCGATACCGTAATCGGGGCCACCTTTACTTATCAATGAAACGATACCAACCACTAGCAGCAACAGCGAAACCACGAGGGCGATTTTTCGCTTGCCGACAAAATCGATATTGGTATCCGGTTTAATCAACTGCATTTCCGGAACCTCCCTTTAAATGCTCAGCCGCCGCACTTGCCGGCGGTTCAGGAAAAAGTCAAAAATAACCCGCGACACAAAAATCGCGGTAAAGAGCGAAGCCACGATGCCGATCGACAGAGTGACGGCAAAGCCCTTGACCGGGCCGGTGCCGAACTGGAACAACACCAGTGCTGCAAGCAGGGTGGTCAGGTTGGCGTCCATGATGGTCATAAACGCTTTGCCATAACCGAGATCAAGCGCCACTTTTGGCGCTTTGCCGAGTCGTAACTCTTCACGAATACGCTCGAAAATCAGCACGTTGGCATCGACCGCCATACCGACGGTCAGTACGATACCGGCAATCCCCGGCAGGGTCAGGGTCGCGCCGAACAACGAGAGCATGGCGCCGATGAAAATCACATTGAGTACCAGAGCAATAACCGCTACCAGTCCCGAGAAGCTGTAATAGATAATCATTGCACAGACCACCAGCAGGCTGCCGACGATAATCGACTTGATCCCCTTGCTGATTGAATCATGCCCCAGGGACGGTCCGACAGTTCGATTTTCGAGGATCTTGACCGGTGCCGGCAAAGAACCGGCACGCAACACGATCGCCAGGTCGGTCGCCTCCTGAGAGGTAAATGACCCGGAAATCTGTGCACTGCCGCCCGAGATCCGCTCGCGGATCACCGGAGCGGAATAAACCGTATCATCCAGAACAATTGCCATCCGCTTGCCGATATTTGCCGCCGTAAGCTGATCGAAGCGCTTGGCGCCGACACGATTGAAATCAATCGAGACATAAGGCTCGTTATAGCGGGTATCGATCCGCACATTGGCATCTTCGAGCAGATCACCGGTCAACGATGTCTTGGTGTAGACCACGATCGGGGTTTCGGTGACAACTCCGGTGCTCTTGTTGGTATTCCGCTCGAAAAGCAATTGAGTCCCGGCGGGAAGGTTCCCCTTCTGGGCTTCAGCGATATCCGCTGTCTCGGCAACCATTTTGAAGTCGAGACGTGCCGTTTTCCCGATCAACGAAATCGCCCGATCAGGATCTTTGATTCCCGGCAGCTGAATCAGAATACGGTTATCAGACTGTCGCTGCAGGGTCGGTTCGCTGACGCCGAACTCGTCAACCCGGTTGCGCATGGTCTCAAGAGCCTGACGCACGGCGTAGTCGGCGATATTTTCCGCTTCCTGCTGACTGAGACGATAGTGCTTCTCGATATAACCACCAGTGGCCGGCAAGGTTTCCCCTTCAAGACCGGGGAAACTGTCCGCCATCAGGGTATCAATCTGGGCACCGGCATCAGCATCGTAGACGATGACAACCAACCGACCACCCTGACGACGCTCAATGCGCTTGAACACAACGTCCTTTTCACGCAACAGGGCATCGACCTGATCACTCAGTGAATCGACCCTGCTTTCAACGGCCTTGTCAACATCGACCCCGAGAACCAGATGCATCCCCCCCTGCAGATCGAGCCCGCGATGAATCGGATCTACCGCTTTCTGCCACCAATCCGGTAGACTCTCCTGCATAACAGTCGGCGCCAGCGAGAACAGGGCCAGAACCAGGCAGACCAGAACCACCAGACCCCGAATCTTGATACTCTCCGACATAATTGTCGTCACTCCTTTCGGACGGACATCCTGAAAATATGAGGCCGGTCGCCTCAGGCGTCGCCCTTCACCTCGGTGATTGACACACGATTCAATTTAATTTTGACTCCGGTTGCCACTTCGACGGTCACCGTAGTTTCCTCAACTGCAGCAACCTTTCCGTAGATCCCGCCAGCAGTGACAACCTGGTCGCCGGTTTTCAGGGCACTGACCAGTTCACGATGTTGCTTGGCCCGCTTTTGCTGCGGACGAATCAGCAGAAAGTAAAAAATAGCAAACATCAGGACCAGCATGATCAGTCCTTCGTAACCCTGCTGTCCACCTTGCGAGCCGCTGCCAGCCATGGCAAATGCTTCTGACACCATCGATTCAATCTCCTTTTGTTGAATAATGATTCATCATAAAAACAACCCTAAGCCTGCCGAGCACGATAGAAATCATCCCGATAGGCCGTAAAACAGCTGGCAGCAATCGCCTTGCGCGCGCCCGCCATCAGCTGTTGATAATAGTGCAGATTGTGATGCGTATTGAGAACCGATGAAAGGATCTCATTACTTTGAAACAAATGTCGCAGATACGCCCGACTGTAATTGCGGCAGACGTAACAGCTGCAGACCGGATCAAGTGGCTGCGGATCATCACGAAAGCGAGCCTGCTTGATACTCAACTTGCCGAAGCTGGTAAAAAGCACACCGTTTCTGGCGTTGCGCGTCGGCATCACACAGTCAAACATATCGCAGCCGCGAGCCACACCTTCAATCAAATTCTCCGGCGTACCGACTCCCATCACGTAACGCGGTTTCTCCACCGGCAACAACGGCAATGAAGACTCCATCATCTGGTACATCAGACTAGCTTCCTCGCCAACCGAAAGACCACCGAGAGCATAGCCCTCAAACCCGATATCGATCAATTCTTCAGCACTTTGACGCCGCAGATCCTCGTGCATTCCCCCCTGGACAATACCGAACAGAGCCGTTTCGCCACCCGCAGGCAGAACGTTACGACAACGCGCGGCCCAGCGCGCCGAACGAGCGGTTGAGACCGCAACATAGTCACGCTCGGCAGGATAAGGGATACACTCATCAAACACCATAACAATATCGGAGCCAAGTGCCCGCTTGATCTCGATTGACAACTCCGGCGTCAGTTGATACCTGCTGCCATCCAGATGCGACTGAAAAACTGTTCCCTCTTCAGTTATCTTGCACAGATCACCGAGACTGAAAACCTGGAACCCGCCACTGTCGGTCAGAATCGGTTTCGACCAGTTCATGAAGCGGTGCAGTCCCCCGAGTTGTCGCACCAGATCGTGCCCGGGCCGCAGATAAAGATGATAGGTGTTCGCCAGAAGAATCTGTGCACCGATTTCTTCCAGTGCTTCCGGCAACAGCCCCTTGACTGTCCCCTGCGTACCGACCGGCATAAAGACCGGGGTCTCAATCTCGCCACGCGAAGTCTGAATTCGTCCGCAACGAGCTGCGCCGTCCTGTTGTAAAAGATCAAATTTAAAAGGTGTCAAACTCTGCACCGATCCTAAATAATCAGCATACAATCGCCATAACTGAAAAAACGAAAACGTTCGGCAATCGCTCGTCGGTAAGCTTCGAGAACAAAATCACGCCCGGCCAAGGCACTGACCAGCATCAACAATGTCGATTTCGGCAGGTGAAAATTGGTCACCAGACCATCGACTATTTGAAACCGGAACCCGGGGAAAATGAAAATTTCACTCTCCCCGCTTCCTGCGATTAATCGGCCCTGATCGTCAACAGCCGTTTCAAGAGTCCGGGCAGCGGTTGTCCCCAAAGCGATCACCCGCCGGCCCTGCTGCCTGGCTAGATTAACAGCGGCAGCTGTTTCCTCGGGCACATCAAATAACTCGCCGTGCATCCGATGCTCACGGATGTCATCAACCCGTACCGGCAGAAAAGTCCCGATGCCGACATGCAGAGTCAGGGGGACAATCTCGACCCCCTTGTCACGCAATTGCTGCAACAAGGTTGCAGTGAAGTGCAACCCGGCAGTCGGAGCGGCAACGGCCCCTATGTTGCGAGCGAAAACCGTCTGGTAACGCTCACGATCTGCACGATAATCTTCACGCCTGATGTAAGGCGGCAGGGGAAGATGACCGATCTCTTCGAGCAGGGTTTCAAAATCTGCATCGCTCCTGAATCGAACGACCTTTTGCTGTCCCTCACCCCCGGGCAGGATGTCTGCCCGCAAGCCGCGGGCAAATTCCAGAGCAGTTCCTGCTCGTAGCGGTCGTGAACTACGGCTCAGGCAGGTCCAGTCTTCCGTCTCTCCCGGAAGCCGACGCAACAGCAGCAGCTCAACCTGCCCCCCTGTTTCCTTCATTCCCAGCAAACGGGCCGGTCGGACCCGTGTATCATTCACAACCAGCAGGTCACCCGCGACGAAAGAATCGACAATCTCCGGGAACAGGCCACAGGATATTTTCTGTGCTTGTCGTTCGAGACACATCAATCGCGATGCGTCTCTGCTCTCTGCCGGATGCTGTGCGATCAACGCGTCCGGCAGGGTATAATCAAAATCTGTCAACTGCATAGAATCCGCTTGTCTACACCCTCTTGCCGGGCAAACCAGCGACTTAGAAAATCATAGTTGGGGTGCAAAGTCAAATCCATTTTCCACGCAATCACATTCACATCTTTCCTTCAATTTTCCTGTTCGGAAACTGCCGACTCAAGAAGTTTCAGTCTGGCAGAAATTTTGCAGATCACAGCTTGCAACGACAGCAGCACAAGTTACTGAATCAACAAACGGGCTGTCGAAAACACGCCAGCCGCAATACCCTGCAACAGTGGTCATTGATCAACGGCGTTTGATAGTGCGAGCAATACGGGTGGAGGGGTTATTTTTTCGGGCTTTTAGCGAGTCAAGACAGCTTTTAGACGGAATGGGTAAAGTTCATTAAAATGAATTCCCTCAAGATCAAAATTCTGGGTTTGACCATCGGCATCACAATCGCTGCCGTACTGCTGGCAACCTGGCATAACCTGCGTACCCAGTCCGCAATGATTGAACGGATCGCCGCCCACGACAGCCGTCTCCTTTCCAGCACAATCCGCAACAGTATCCGCACCTCGATGTCAGTCGGACGCAACGACGATGTTCGTAGCATCCTGATGGAAATTGCCGAAGAATCCACCATCTCAAATGTCCGGGTGATCGACCCGAACGGTAAGATTCTGCTTTCTGCAGATGAAACCGAGACCGGCCAGCTGGTTCCCGCCATGGACCTTATGTCCTATCGACGCTCTCCCGATGGATTTTCGTTCATGCCCTCCGAAGGAAATATTTTCATCTCCACTCTGCCGATATTCAACGGTAAGGACTGTCACCGTTGCCACAGCAAGCAGAACAAGGTTCTCGGAATTCTCAACGTCCACCTTTCACTGGACGGTATAAAAGCAGTGCAACGCAAAGGGCGTGAAGCCAATCTGATCTCTTCGGCCACGATCATCGCGATCATGATCTTCTCAATTACGTTCTTCATTCTCTACTATGTTGACTCCCCGATCCGACAGATGGTAGAGGCAATGACCAAGCTCGAAAACGGGGAATTTGACAAAGCATCGACCGACATTACGAGTTCACGTGAAATGTCGACCCTCTCCAACAAATTCAACAGTATGGTCAGCCGACTGCAGTCGTTAATCGACTCAACTGTTTCCTATGAGCGTGAAACCGCAGTCCATCGCGAAAAGCTCACCCATCAGTCCAAAATCGAGCGCATGAATGTCACTCTTGAAGACCGGCTGCGCGAAATCGAATATCTGAACATTACCCTTGAAGAACGCATCGAAGAGGTCGAGGAGGCGAACTTCAAGATTGCCGATCTTGCCGGCGACCTCGAAGACCGGAATACCAACCTGGCCAGTGCGGTCCATCGCCTGTCCGCTCTCTACAAAATGGGATTGGCAGTCAACTCGACCATGGATCTGGGGCAACTCTTCAACCTGCTGCTGCACAAGGCAACCAGCTCACTGAATGCCAGTATCGGCTACATCCTGCTGCTGGACAAAAACAGTCATACCCTGCGTATTGGCGATGTCGTCGGGCTGCAGAATCCCGACTTTGATCGTTCAATGATTATCGACCTGACCCGGGGCGGGGTTTCCAACTGGGTGATTGAAAACCGCGAACCGATCCTGATCCGTAAAATAGAAGATACGCGCGAATTTTCACGCATGAGTCGCCTCGGCTTTGCCCGTGAAACCATTCTCTGCGCGCCCCTGTTCGTACACGACGAGATATTCGGCACCCTGACCATCGCCAATCGCCCGGACGGAGCCACATTCAACGATGAAGATCTGGAAATGCTCTCGACCATAGCCGCCCAGGCCAGTGTCACAATCAAAAATGCCCGTCTTTATGAAGAACAGCAGAGCACCTATCTGAGCACTGTCCATGCGCTGGTCTCGGCAATTGAAGCAAGCGATCCCTATACCCGTGGCCACTCCGAACGGGTCACCCGTTATTCTCTGGCCCTGG
>JAJRWF010000119.1 GCA_024276905.1 Deltaproteobacteria bacterium | reverse complement strand
TGGCCGGGATGAAAAAATCGGAGTTCGTGCTGGCGATCAACACCGACAAGGACGCGCCGATCAACGAGGTCGCCGATGTGCTGGTGGTCGCCGATATCAAGCAGTTCGCCCCGGCGTTGACCGCCAAACTGGAAGGCTGAAATCGTGAGAGGTGAGGGGGCAGGAGTAAGGTGAAAAACCCTCGAATCTTCGGGTTTCCTTCTCCCGCATGGAGAGGGAAACAGAGACACTGAAAGGAATGAGTTCAAAATGATTGAATCAATTTTCAAGGGAATGACCGCAGAGTTTCAGGTGGGGAGCATCAGTAAACCCCTGAGTTACTACTTCTCGATTGATGATGTGAAAAAAACCGTCTTTCTCGACCCACAAAATTGCCGGGTCGAAGAGGGTAAAGCAACCGAAGCGGCCGATTGTGTCTGCAAGACCAGCGCTGACTTCTTTGCCCAAATCTGGAATGATGGCTATCGTCCGGGAATCAAGGATTTTCTCTCCGGTGCGATCAAATCGAACAACCCGGAAGCGCTTAAATCTTTTCTGGGCGCGTTCGGCAAAGACAGCTGATGACAACGGCTCCGGTGAACTATTTTACCGGAGCCGTCCCAACCAGTTTCGCTGTGCAAAAGCCCTGTCCTGACGAGAAACAAATCAATTGACAACAAGGCGCCCTCTGTCTTAAAACAACTGGTCTTACCATTTGTATCCACATTCGGGAGTTCCCTATGGTTGAACTTTTCGTGATTCTGGTCAGCGCGGTTTTTGTCAATAACTTCGTTCTGGCCCGCTTCCTCGGCATCTGCCCCTTCCTGGGGGTTTCCAAAAAGGTTGAAACCGCTCTCGGTATGGGGATGGCGGTCATCTTTGTTATGACCGTGGCCTCGGTTGTCACCTGGTTCATCCAGTACTTGATCCTGATTCCCTTCGGCATTGAATACCTGCAGACCATTGCTTTTATCCTGGTCATTGCCTCGCTGGTCCAGCTGGTCGAGATGGTGATCCAGAAGACCAGCCCGGTCCTTTATCAGTCACTCGGCATTTTCCTGCCGCTGATTACTACCAACTGTGCGGTCCTCGGGGTGGCAGTACTCAACATCCAGAAAGATTACACTTTTCTGCAATCGGTGGTCTTTTCAATGGGAGCCGGCCTCGGTTTCACCCTGGCGATGGTTCTCTTCGCCGGACTGCGTGAACGAATCGACCTCAGCCCGGTGCCGAAAAGTTTTCAGGGTACGGCAATTGCGCTGGTCACCGCCGGGCTGCTGTCCTTGGCATTCATGGGCTTTGCCGGCCTGGTTAAAGGTTAAACAAAGGAAGCAGGATACAGGATGCGACGACAGGAGAAGATTTTCCGGAACCTGAAGTCTGATTCCTGAGTCCTCGTTCTTGGAGAAAAACGCATGTTAGCATCAGTACTGACCCTCGGAGGCATCGGCCTGTTTGCCGCCGTAGCTCTCGGCATCGCAGCAAAAAAATTTGCTGTCGAGGTTGACCCACGTGAACTGGCAATTCTAGAGGTTCTGCCCGGTGCCAACTGCGGTGCTTGCGGATTGCCCGGTTGCGGCGGTTACGCCAAGGCCATCGTCGATGGCTCGATGTCGCCAAATCTCTGCACCCCCGGCGGCACGGAATGTATCGAGAAAATTGCGCATATCATGGGCGTCGAAGCGATCAGTACCGATCCCCAGGTCGCCGTGGTCTGCTGCCAGGGGGATAACAACAAGGCCGGTCTGAAATACCGTTACCTCGGTTTTGAAGACTGCAATGCGGCGCAAAAGATTGCCGACGGGCCCAAGACCTGCCCCGGCGGCTGCCTGGGCCTTGGCTCCTGCGTGCGTGCCTGCCCCTTTGATGCCATCGAAATTACGGTTGAAGGGTTGGCGGTTATCAACCGTCAGAAGTGTACCGGCTGCCAGAAGTGCGTTGCCAGCTGTCCGCGCAGTGTCATCAAAATGACCCCGCTGACCGCCACGACCCATGTGCTGTGCAACAGCACTGACAAGGGCGGTGTGGTGCGCAAGTACTGTCAGGTCGGCTGTATCGGCTGTCAGATCTGCAAAAAGGCCGCTCCCGAATCCTACCTGATCGAAAACTTCCTCGCACGGGTCGATTACGAAACGGCAAAAGACGCCGAGGTTGCAGTGGAAAAGTGTCCGACCAAATGTATCCGCGATTTTTCCACCGGTTACCCCGAGGCAGCAGTTTTGCTGCGCCGACGGTGCCGACAAAAAAACCGGAACAGGCGGCTTGAAAGGATGGGCGTTAAAGCGATGAACCTGAAAACCTTCAAGGGCGGCCTGCATCCGCCTGACGGAAAACACTACTCCGCTGCCAAAGCGATCGAAATCTGCCCCCTGTCCGAAGAGTTGGTCATTCCGTTGGCCCAGCATATCGGCGCCCCGGCCGAAGCCTGTGTCGAAGTCGGCACCCTGGTTAAAAAAGGCACCCTGATTGCCACCGCCAGGGGTTTTGTCTCGGTACCGATTCACGCCTCCACTTCAGGTGAAGTTATTGCCATCGAACCCCGCCTGCACCCGATGGGCAAGGCGTTGCCGGCAATTGTCATTAAGCCGGACGGTGAAGATCGCTGGGATGAAAACCTGAGCGGAGCAGACCCGGACGAATTGAGTGCCGATGATCTGAAAGACCGGATTCTGGCCGCCGGGATCGTCGGCATGGGTGGCGCCACCTTTCCGGCCCACGTCAAGCTGTCGCCGCCGCCGGAGAAACAGATCGACACCCTGATTCTCAATGGCGTCGAGTGCGAGCCTTATCTGACCGCCGACCATCGGATGATGCTTGAAGAAACCGAGCGGATTCTCGACGGAATTGATATCCTGTGCAAAGTCCTTGGTATCGAGCGCGCGATCATCGGTATCGAGGCCAACAAGCCTGACGCAATCGAGAAGATGAGTCGGGAAGCAGCAGCACGCAACATTGAGGTCCAGGCGCTGGAGGTCAAGTACCCGCAAGGCGCAGAAAAACAGCTGATCGATGCGATTACCGGGCGCCAGGTTCCTTCCGGAACCCTGCCGATGGAAGTTGGCGTGGTGGTTCACAACGTCGGCACTGCGGCGGCAATCAGCGATGCGATACGTCTCGGACGCCCCCTGGTCGAACGGGTCGTCAGCATCACCGGGCCCGGGATCAAAAACCCCAAAAACCTGCTGGTCCGTATCGGCACCTCTCTGCAGTTTCTGGTTGATTACTGCGAGGGTCTTAACGGCGAAGCAGCCAAAATCATCATGGGCGGTCCGATGATGGGTCAGACCCAGCTATCGCTCGAACCGCCGGCAATCCGTGGCACCTCGGGACTGTTAATCTTCCGCGAACAAGACCTGCCCCGCCTCGAAGCGGGGCCCTGCATCCGCTGCGGTCGTTGCATCGGCGCCTGTCCGATCCATCTGCAACCGACAACCATCGCCGCCTACGCACGTCTTGATCTGTTTGACGAAGCGGCAGAATATCATCCGCTTGATTGTATTGAGTGCGGTTGCTGTACCTACATTTGCCCGGCAACCCTGCCGCTGGTGCAATCGATCCGTTATGCCAAAGCCGCCATCATGGCGAAAAAAAGGACGCTCTGACGTGGAAAACCAGCTCTATCTGTCGTCGTCGCCTCATATTCACAGTGGCGAAACCACCGACAAGGTGATGCGCAAGGTCATCTACGCCCTGCTGCCGGCCTGTGCCGTCGCCGTCTATTTCTTCGGCCTGCCGGCCCTGATGGTCCTGCTGCTCTGCACCCTGGGCTGTGTGGCTGCAGAAGCACTCAGTTGCAAACTCCAGGGCCGCAGCATGACCCTGAGTGATGGCAGTGCGGCCCTGACCGGCATCCTGCTCGGGCTCAACCTGCCACCCTCATCGCCCTGGTGGCTGGCCCTGTTCGGTGCTGCGATTGCAATTCTGATCGGCAAGCAGGTCTACGGCGGTCTCGGCTACAACCCTTTTAATCCGGCACTGGTCGCACGAGTGGTGTTGCTGATTTCCTTTCCGGTTCAGATGACCCGTTGGACAAGTACGGCACCGCTCGGTTCGGGGATCGATGCGGTAACTACTGCAACCCCACTGGGAGCGATGAAGACGGCGGTGATGCTGACCGGCAAGCTGCCGGAACTGGCCCACAGCGGCTTCGGCAACTATCTGGTCGGAAACATGGCCGGCAGCCTCGGTGAGGTTTCAGCTATTGCCCTGCTGCTCGGCGGCTTTTACCTGTTATGGAAACGGATTATCAGCTGGCATATCCCGGTTGCGTTTATTGGCAGCGTACTGGTGATCGGCGGTCTCTTCTGGGCAATCTCACCTGACAAATATCCCAATCCACTCTTCCACCTGCTGACCGGTGGACTGCTGCTGGGTGCCCTTTTCATGGCAACCGACATGGTCACCTCACCAGTCACCGGCAAGGGAATGCTGATCTTCGGTTTCGGGTGCGGCCTGTTGACGGTGCTGATCCGCCTCTTCGGCGGCTACCCGGAAGGGGTTTCCTTTGCCATCTTGCTGATGAACGCAGCAACCCCGCTTATTGACCGCTTCTGCCGCCCAAAAATCTACGGGCAGGTCGAAGTCGAGGGTTAAAATATGAAAGAGATGATCCGTCTTCTGCTGGCCCTGACCCTGATTGCCGCCGGCGCCGGTCTGATCCTTTCGCAGGTTGAAAATGCCACCCGCGAGCCGATCAAAGAGCAGCGTCGCCTGCAGATGCTCAAAGCGTTGAGTGCCGTGCTGCCTGCATTCGACAACAGCCCCGATACCGACACGATCACCCAGCAAAATGGTGTGGATAAAAAGGATCGCCCGGTCGAAGTCGTTTTCTATCGCGGGCGTAGTGCCGGACAGCTGGTTGGTACTGCATTCAAAGTGGTTGCTCCGGATGGTTACAGTGGCAATATCAATGTCATGGTCGGGGTTGCTCCCGATGACAAGATCATCGGGATCGAGATACTGACCCACGCTGAAACGCCCGGTCTTGGAAGCAAGATCAGCGAGAGCGGATTCAAGGATCAGTTCAAGGGCAGGAGTCTCGACAACGTGGACTGGCGGGTCAAGAAGGATGGCGGTGAATTTGACCAGATCACCGGGGCAACAATTTCGCCACGCGCTGTCGTTGGCGCGGTGAAAAAAGGGCTGGAATTTTACCGTGAGCACAAAGCGGAAATCACTGCCGAAGGAGTGACAAAATGAGTCTGGCCAAAGACTTCAGCAAAGGGATCTGGAAAGAAAACGCGGTCTTCAAGCTGCTGCTCGGTATGTGCCCGGTCCTGGCGGTCACAACCAGTGCCGAAAATGGCCTGGGAATGGGACTGGCAACCACCTTTGTGCTGGTCTGCTCCAATATCGTTGTCGCCCTGATGCGCAAGGTCATTCCTTCGGGAGTGCGCATCCCGGCTTTCATCATCATTATCGCGACTTTCGTCACCGTGGTCCAGTTGTGTATGGAAGCCTGGGTCTACGACCTCTACCAGGCGCTGGGGATCTCCATCCCGTTGATCGTGGTCAACTGTCTGATCCTTGGTCGCGCCGAAGCTTTCGCTTCGAAAAACCCGGTCGTTTCATCTGTCGCTGACGGAATGGGGATGGGAATCGGTTTTACCCTCGGCCTGTTTATTCTCGGTTCGGTGCGTGAAATTTTCGGTTCCGGAGCAATCCTCGGATTCAACCTCTTCGGCGCTTCTTTCCAGCCGATTATTTTGATGATCCTGCCGCCCGGGGCCTTTATTACCCTCGGTCTGCTGCTGGCGTTGATGAGCCGCATGAGTCGTGATAAAAGCAAAAAAACGGCGAGTGAAGGACATTGCTGCTGAGACCAGAAGACACCAGCTGTCAGTTTTTTGGATAACCTATCAAATAGGTATTTTTTAAAGTCGTCCGGGGAGAAGTGCTTTCACCAATCTCCCAGTCATAAGATTCAGAATGGTGCACATTGTCAAGAATATCTCTTAATTCCTCCTGAGAATAACTGCGCAAATGAGAAACCGTACTGTCCCACAGATAGATTAACGGAACGATGGGAATCAAATAGGAGAACAGCAGCCTCGAAAAGGTTAACGGCTTTGCAACCAGTAATCTGGCAAACAATACCAGCATCGAAACCGGCGTCGCCAAAAAATTTACCGCCCGTCTCGCGGTAAACTCAAAAACACAGATCGGCATTTGTTTGTTAACCGCATCCTGAAGAATCGATGTTGCCTGTGCTTTGTCAAAATGGTGAAAACTGGAGAAGAGCGTGCGGACCCCGGTCAGTTTCTCATCAATATTCAGCGCATTGACCGGCTCGGCTTCATAGTTGAAAATCGGATGGCTCTCGGCTATCGCTTTCAAGGCATTTTTATTCGGATACAAATCTGTCAGCGTAATACACTCAACACTCTCTTCAATGTGGGAACCCTGACCGACAAGATACTCCCAGGGTCCGGTCCCCCCCGAGCACAGATCAAGCACCTTTCTGGTTTTTGACTGTTGCATGACCCAAAGGAACTCAGGAATAATCGGATCATAGGCTTTCATCTCCATGATCAGATACCGAAGCGCATCTGTCATCTGGTTGCGCAACATCTGCGGAAGCCATCTTTGGTCTTCAATTTCGAAGAGTCTTGGCCATTTCATGCGCCTTCTCCCCGCGAGGAAATCCACACCCTGACACCTCGTCTGTAAACAGGCGGGACCAGCGCCAGGATCATCATCCGGCGGCCTGTTTTTTCTGACGAATAAACGCGGCCAGAGTCGCAACCGTCTGGAGAATCTCGCGGCCGGAATCTTCTCCCCCGATTCGTACCCCCTGGGTTTTCTGCACAGCCACCACCACCTCTACCGCATCCAGAGAATCCAGTCCCAATGGAGATTCAGGCCCAATCAGAGGCGCGTCCACAGGGACGTCGTCTGGACAAATGTCCTCAACATTACAGAGATCGATGATCATCTCCACCAACTCACGTTCCAAATTATCGTTCATAATTGTTTACTCCGAAGATCCGATCAGCCGCAATCGTTAAACGCCGCGTCGCCAACGTCGAAAAACAAACAGGGCAAAGCAGAGACAGAGGATAAAGAATCCACCCAGTGCGGCGATACGCGGCATGACACTGACCAGGCCGCCATCGCGGACAAAAATTTCCAGAAACGCTTCGAGCCCCCAGCCGAGAGGGGAAATAACACTCAAATCCTGCATCACCCGCGGCATCACGTAAACCGGAACCATCACGCCACCAAGAGCGGCGGCAATCACCACGGAAACAGCCCCGAACGTTGATGCCTGCTCGTAACTCCGCACCAGTACCCCGACCAGAATCCCATACCCACAAGCCGCCAGGGCGGCACTCACTGCGACCAAAATCAATGCCAGTGGTGCAGAGCCAATTTCCAGAACCGGTGTGCCCAGAAGCGGCAGAACAAATTTGCCGGTCATCAGCATCAGGACAAACTGAATCAGACAGATAATCAGATAGGCGAGAACCTTGCCCAGCAGCAGACTGCTGTTGCTCACCGGCATTGTCATCAGTCGGGTCATCGTCCCCTCCTGGCGTTCACGGATCAGGGTTCCGGCGAGTGGGATGACAATAAAAAACATCCCGAACAGAGTCCAGGCCGGAACGTTTTGCTGAACGGAGGTCGGCAGGGTTGCATATTTTTCGGGATATGCGGATTCCTCTCGCAAGGCGATCAAGGACTGGCGTGACCAGCTAGCGGAGAGTCGGGGGATCTCCAGCTGGACGCTTCCAACTTCGTCGGCACCAAATTGTTCTTCGAGGCTGCGCCTTAATTCTACAGGTAACTGACGGCCGAGAGCCGCGCTTTTGAGGGCAATTTCCAGTCCGAGAATACCGCGCGCCAGGGCATTGGTAACGGCCGTACGATAAACACCGCGTACGGTCGGATCAAAAAAGATCGTCAACTGACCAGAGGGAGGGCTGCTCTGTTCTTGACGAAATGCCGAGCGGACGGCCTCCTCGGCGGCGGCATTGATTATTGCGCTGAATTCTGCCGGGACAATAATTGCGAACTGGTAGTCACCACTAAGAACTCTTTGGCGGGCACTTGCTGTATCCAGCTTTGCCCCATCAGATTCCGTTACCAGCTCAAGCGTTCCGGTCGCTTCGAGTTGCTGCCTAAACTCCGTCCCCAACGATCCTTCATCCAGATTGACAAAGAGCGCTGGGGTTGCCGTTTCGCCGCTGGCGCGGAAGAGGTTGTCCTGAATCAGCGACAAAACCAGGACCAACATCATCGGCATGACGAAAAGGACCAGCAGACCGCCACGATCACGACTCAGGAGCAGAAGTTCTTTTTTGATGTTCGCCAGCAGTAACATAAAAATCCGTTTCAGTCGCGTAATTGCTTGCCGGTCAGTGCCAGAAACAGCTCTTCCAGATTCTCACAATTGTCCGCATCTCCAACCAGCTGCTTCGGCGTACCTCGGGCGAGCACCTTGCCGGCATCGATAATCGCGATTTCATCGCAGAGTTGCTGCGCTTCTTCCATGTAGTGGGTGGTATAGAGAAGCGACATCCCCGCCCGGTTCAATTCAGCAAGCCGTTCAAGAATCAGATTGCGCGATTGGGCATCGATGCCGACCGTCGGCTCATCCAGAAAAAGAATTTCCGGCTCATGGAGAATCCCCACCGCCAGATTGGCGCGTCGCTTCATCCCGCCGGAATAGGTCGAGATTCGCTGGTTTGCGCAGTCGAGCAACCCGACCAGATCAAGGCATTCGTCAATCCGGGACTCGATCTGCTGTCGCGAAATGCGTAGAATTCGCGCAAAGTAACGCAGATTTTCACGTGCGCTCAAGCTCGGATAGAGCGCAAGATCCTGCGGCACAAGACCAATCAGACGCCGCACCTCATCTGCCTGCGTAACAACATCTCGACCCAGAACACTGATACGCCCGGAGGATGGACGCAACAAGGTACAAAGAATCGAAATCAGAGTCGTTTTCCCGGCACCATTCGGCCCAAGCAGGCCGAAAATACTCCCGGTCTTAACCCTGAGGTTCAAACCATCGAGTGCCGGCCTGTCGGCTCCTGGATAAACCTTGGTCAGATTCTCAGTTGTCAGCAGAGAGTCGGTATCAGATCGCGTCATCAGTGCTCGCTTTACAACGCGTTAATTGCTTTTGTCGCATAATTTTTCAACTTGTAATTGTCGGTTCCGGCTTTGACCTTCTCAAGGGTTTTGATGAATTCGGCATTCCCGGAAGCCGCCAGGGCCTTGCACAACCAGCTCATGGTATCAATGGCGCGATTGTCGACCCTGCTATTTGCAACCATCTCCAGCAGAGCTTCTGCGGCGACAGCAAAAACCTTCTCCGCAGTCTTCAAGCGACGAGCCAGCATCTTGGCCGCATCTCTCTTTAAGCCGACATCGTCCGATTTAAGCATTGCAACCAGGCGATTTTCCTCCGGGGTTAAATGGTCGTCCCAATTGTCACGTGTATTCAGAACCCGGCTACGTTGTGCATATTCAGCCAACAGATCACTGCTTTGCTTGGCATAACGTTTCAGTTTGCCGCTGGGAGATTTACTGACGATCTCTGCAAACAAAGGGCGATACTGCTTGTCTCCGGAAGCCGCCAGGGCCTTGCAAAGCCAGGACATTTCATCAATATGGAGACTGTCACTCCCGGCAAGATAACCCGCTTTCAAAAGGTCAGCTACCTTTTCATACAAACCCGGATCAATCAAACCTGAACGGCTGATAATTTTTGCCGCCTTGATCCGCTGGGTGCTGCTGGGAGAATTCAATCCCGCGAGCAATGTTTCCACCTCGGCACTTCGATCCGCCTGGGCAAAACTTGTTGCAGATAAACACAAAGTGATGAGCAATACCGCAATCCAATTCTTCATCTCGTCCCCTTTTATCGAATTCTGACTTCTCAGCGTCAAATCAGCGGCAGATTGCCGCCTGTAACTGTCGATAGAATTTCTCTTCTTCAGCGGCACATTGGCGCAAGAGTTCGGCTAAATCATTGAATGAATCCTGAACCGCCGCGCGACCGCGACAGACCCGTGATGCAAGCAGAGCAAAATCGCGCCACAAGTCACCAATGTCCGTACAATGACCGGCCAGATCGAGCAGCCTGTCGTTCTCCAGCAATTCGGCCGCTTCCTGCAAAAAAGCGGCGTAGATAAAACGAAACCCACCGCCGCCGGTCCCGATCTCTTCCTGCATCCGAATCACATGACCCAGATGGAGAATAGTTTGCTCTTCATCAAGTTTGGTCGGCCAGTTTGCCAGCTGTCGCGACAACAGCCTGATACCACGTACTCCGACCAACGGCACCGGAGTTTTCAACATGACCCGGCAGACATCACGAATGCCCGCCGTGACCGCACCGGGTAAATCGAACTCTGTCGGCATCTTTTCGATGTAATAGATTTTCCCCTTGGGAGCCGGTGCCCCCTGGGCAAAACGTGCCTTGCGCAGGTCACTCGCCGGACAACGCACCGGCTCTTCAAAAATCGGATCACTGATCAGATAATCGTCTTCATCCTTACCGATAACCACCAGATTATGGCCATTAAAATGAAAACGATAGGCCGGAGGAAAAAAGGGCAACCAGAACACCCCGGTCTGTGCACCGACCGGACGGCCGGCGACCAGCAAGCGATCCAACTCTTTTTCCGCGGCTGCCGGGTTGTTGAATTTCTGCTTGCGAACCTCTATTCCGAGTCGACGGGTTGCTTTTTTGAAGATGCTGCCAGGACCGATCCGGTAGGTGGTCAATGGCATCTTGTTGATTCTTATAAAGGGGACATAAGCAAAAAACAGCCCCGCACCGATACCGAAAACCAGTGCTTCCGAGCATGGAAAACCATGATGGTTCAGCAGGTTGGCTGTCACGCCACTTTCACAATGCGCAAACTGACGATGGGAAAAGTCGATTTTCACGGATTATTCCCCTTCAGCCTGGTCAAACTCTGGCAACGGCAAATCGGGTTCATCCGGCACCTTGCGCAACGCATCGACACTGAGACCAAACAGTTCCGCGTAGGGAACCAGGGCGGTACGGTCGAGCCGGGCAAATACCGCCGGTTTCAAATGACGCTTCACCCGCCAGTGGGCGAGGCCTGTATACTGTGAGAGCAGGTGTGAATCCATCTGTTTTCTGACCATATGATAGGCCAGAGCACTCTTTTTCCCCGCCTTGATTTCAGTAATTACCGCGTGTAACTGAGCAACAATTGCTGTCCAGGCCTGCCTCAACGCGATATTCTTTGCTTCCCAGCCGACACTCTGTTCAAGGGTATAGCGTCCGTCACTATCGACGGCATAATTGACTTCGCGACAACCTGCATTCAGGCCGCCCTGCTGGGGAACATCTTCTTTTTTCATAATCAGAATAAATATCCAATCTGCAGCAGAGCCGAATTGAGCCCGCGATTTTCCTTGTAAATATTACCATTTGAAATGTGATGCAATCGCAAGCTGAAAGTCATCGCCCTGGTATCCGACAGGTCATATTCAAGCCCTGCTCCAAGTTGTGGGTTGAAATTGAACCTCAAGCCCTGACCCTCAACGCGAAAGTCGGTATAGATCAACCCGATTCCAGCTTCAATGTAGGGGGTCCAACGCCCCGATCCATACTTGTCGAGATAGCGCAGGGCCAGCATGTTGACAGCCAGCAGGCCACGTCGCCGACCGGTGGTGGTCAGCCCGGCATTCAGTTCAAACTTGAGTTTCAACCCCTCTGGTGCGCGATGCCAGAAAATACTTCCATAATCGACCAGCATCTGGCCCTGTACGATAACCAGCCCAATTTCTTCCGGGTTGTAGACACTCCCGACCAAAAGCGCCGCGCCATAACGAGGCGCAGCATATTCAGTGACGGCGGCCTCTCTTTCCTGTGCCCTGACCGGCAGCAGCATAAGCAGCCAGCAAACAACCGTGAAGAGAATCCGCAACACACGCATATGGTTTTCAGTTCGAGAGCTGGATCAGGCCATAATCGCCTGCTGGGCCGAATTTAAGGCAGGCCAGTTTTTCTTCAGTTGCCTGCAGATCAGTCGTCTCGGGGACCCCCTGATCCTCCAGAAGATACAGTTTACGCTCACGCAACATGAGCGCGGCAACGGCCAGATCGAATCCGGCAGCGGCCGGAAAACTCCCATAGAGTGGCGCATAGGCGGTTGCCGTTCGATCTTTGAGCACCTGAGCGTACCAGGGCCCGGTCTCTTTATGGCCATCCGCACCGACAATCAGTCGTACGTCCTGGGGAAGTCTGAGTGAACAGACGTCATGGTTCCCAAGTTTAACCCTGTCGATAAAAGCGTATGCGGCATCCTGCTCTGCCCTGGTCAGAAGCAGAAAGCTGACGCCTTCGCCGACAACAGCACTTTGGGTCTCAAGGGCAAAAGGCCTGATCGGACCCTGTTCTCCCTCGGCGAAAAACTTTTTACGCCAGAAGTGCAGAACCTCACAGGATTCATCGACCGCACCGAACAGCACCTGATCTACCCGATTTTCGGCCAACCAGATTTGAGCTGTCAACAGTGCCGAAGAGACCGACATTTCAAACTGGGTTAGGGTCAAACTCGGCGCCGTTGCCTTGAACTGCATCGATACATGGGCCGCAGCAGCGTTATGCACCGAGTTTGAAAAATGGGTCGGTGAACTGCACGAATAACCGAAGTCGAGATAGGAATCGAGGAAATCGAAGGTCGTTTTCAACGTACCGTAACCGGTTGCAATCACCACACCGGTTCGTGAACGATCCGCCTCTAACAAATCGGCGTCCTTAAGCGCCAGACAAGCGCCGAGCAGAGTCATTTTTGAAAAGTGGTCGATGCGACGCAATGCACGTTTCGGGATAAACTCGGTCAACCCATCAACTGCAGCCTGGTAAACTGGAAGACGATCCGTCATCCCCTTATGTTCTATACAAACCTCTTGTGGTTCAACCCTGCCAGTTTGCAGTGCCGCCCGCAAGGCTGCGACCCCCTGCCCGAAACCACCGCAGATCCCGATCCCCTGAATTGCCATGCGCATATCAGGCATCCCCTCTGGCGAGAATCAAAGCCGCATTGTTGCCACCAAACGCCAAGGATTCAGAAAGGGCAATATCGCCCTCTATCCGGGTGTTTTCCTGGACCGGTGTCGCGGGAAGTTCAGGATCTGCTTCTGAGAAACCGATATTGGCCGGGATCTCTTTCCGCTGTAAACAGGCGAGGGTAAACACCGCCTCAATACCACCCGCCGCGCCCAGGGTGTGCCCGGTATAGCCCTTGGTTGAAACAAAGGGCACTCCTGGCAATATCTCGTTCAATACCCGACTTTCGACCCGATCATTATCCGGGGTTCCAGTGCCATGAGCGTTGGTAAACGAAATCTGTTTTGCGCTTACCCCGGCGGTGGCAAAAGCTTCGGCCAAAGCCTGCTTGAGGCCTGCACCATCCGGCCGTGGTGCTGTCAGGTGATAGGCATCACAAGCCGTACCATAACCAAGGACATAGCCACGGACCTTTTTCTCCTGCCGTACCTCTTCGTGTTCAAGCACCAGCATGCCCGCACCCTCGCCAAGGTTCAGCCCCTTGCGCTTAAGGTCAAACGGCTTGCAGGGCTCGGGATCGGTGATCATTAATGAACTGAATCCGGAATAGGTCACCCGTGCCAACTCATCGGCACCACCAGCAATCACAATGTCACAGGCCCCGGCACGCAACCATGAACTGCCGATACCGATGGCATCGGTTCCAGAAGAGCAGGCATTGGCAATGGTCTGCGTCGGACCATCAAGTCTGAATTGCTGCGCGATGACTGCCGCTGGATTACTGTATAAATAACGTTTGATGATTCCGATATCCGGATTATCATCCTCTTTGTACGCACGATAGAAATCATCACAGTTCAGCGCACAACCGATTGTTGTGCCGATACAAACACCAACCCGTTTACCCCGCAGACTGCGTTCATCCCAGCCCGCATCGGTGAGCGCTTCACGTGCAGCAACCAGGGCCAGCTGACAACTACGGGCGTAGACCTTCTCCTGATTATCGAGCGGCAATGTGAATTCGGCCGGCAACTCCAGTACCGGATAGCAATGCGGATGCCCGGTGGTAAAGCGCCGTGATGGCTGAGGGTTGCGTTGATTGCTAAACAGGGTCTGCATCGATTCGGCGAGATTCACCCCCGCACCGGAAAGGCACCCCAGACCAGTAATGGCAATCGGCGCGAGCCTGCTCATCAGGCCAGCCGTTCCTCAATAAACTTCGCCAGGGTACTGATCGTCTGCAGGGCCGGACGACCCTCTTCCATATCCTTGATTTCAACCCCGAAATGCTTCTGCACAATCACCACCAGCTCGACGGCATCAAGAGAATCTAAGCCCAGGCCATCCCCGAACAATGCCATGTCATCGGTGATTTCATCCGGTTCGACATCTTCCAGATTCAGATCTTCAATCAGTACTCGCTTGAGCTTTTCTTTCACGCTCATCAGGACAAACTCCTTACTATGTTATGGGATCAGGTTCAGGGTCAGATTCAATAGCGCCATTTTGCCACATATCGAAAAAATTAAAAAACTGAAACGGATGCTCACGACAAAAGGTTTCCAGCGCCTTAGCAAATTCATCAACGTAGGGGACAAAAACATCCTTGCCTCGTCCCAGTCCGCCCGGAACATGAATCGTTCGCCAGGGTCTCAGCTCGTAGGTATCGGCTCCGGTTTTATACGAAAAGAGCACCAGGATCGGTGCACCGGTTGCCGAAGCCAGTTTATAGGCACTAAACGGCATGCGCACCTTGCCGCCCAGAAAATCGACATCAACCCCATTTCGGTCGTTACCAAGCATGCGATCACCCATGACCGACAGGACTTCACCCCGCTTTAAAACCTCGACCATCTCCAGCGCCCCGCCCAGAAACCCTCGCGGATCGATAATCCGATAGGGACATTCGATGCCGGCATGCTCAAAGTAATGACGATCGATATCCCCTTCTTCGCGCTGCATCAACAGATTGATCGGGGTCTCCATCCCTCCGAGGGCCGACATCGCCACCTGCCAGCAGCCAACATGAGCATTGATCAGAATCAGCCCTTTGTTCTCTGCCAGCAGATCAAGCAAGGCCTGCTTGTCATGCAGCTTCCCCTTGATCTGTCCAGGGCCGAGAATACCGACCAGAGCGCGATCAACCAACACCTTGCCCAGGCCGAGGGTCAGGCGATAGCTGTTCTTAAACTGCGCCCAGCGGCCCGCCTGCGGGAAACGCCGAGCCAGATAATGATGACATTTAACCCGCACCGACGGCAACAGCACATAATAAAAGACCACCAGTGAAAGGAGCAGGTAGGCGGCACGGCGGCCACCGCAGCGGATCAGCAGATAAAAAATCTGATGCTGCCAGGAACTGCCGATGCTGCGACTGGTCCATTCGCGACGGGATTCCTGCTCTGAACGGGGGTCACTCGACGGCACCTGTGACCTCCTTTTCTTCGCGGCGGATCGCCGTTGCGGCCAGATAGATGAGCAAGGCAACCAGACTTGCCAGCAGCGGCGCAACCAGCAATGAGCCGAGCAACCATTCATAGAGTCGATCCAGGGCCTGATAACCGAGGGTCTCAAGCGACAGCTCGGTCAAAAAATGCCCATTACGCATAAAATAGCCGGTTTCGATACACAGCCCCGGCACCAGAGGGGGCATGCACAACTGGCTGACTCCGACCGCCGCGACTTTGTTCAGACGTAAAAACCCGGCCACCAGCAATATGGCGATGGTGTGTGCGGCCAATAAGGGAACCGTCCCGAGGACCATACCGACCGCTCCGGCAGCGGCCAGCTGTCTCGGCGTCACATTTTCGGTCAACAGGCTGCGTAACGAACGCAGCGGATGCAACAGGGTGATCTTCTGCTCCACCTCATCGGGCGCAATCAGTTTGCGATGCGGCCAGGGCGCCACCGAACGAAAGGTCAGTTTGGTATTGAGCAGGGTCAGGCGCAGGTTATCCATGAAACCGTGAAAATGGGAGATCCGTTCTGCCGCAGGTGGATAGTAGACACGGATATCAATATCCCGCAGTTCAACTCCGGCCCAGGCCGCGCGGACCAGCACCTCAATTTCGAAGGAATAGCGCGTCTCGACGAGCTTGAGCCCCTGAACAATTTTCACCGGGTAGGCACGAAAGCCACTCTGGGTATCCGCCAGTGATTTACCGGTCTGTACCCGCAGCCAGAAGTTGGAAAAGACGCGGCCGAAACGCGAGGACCCGGGGATACCAGGCTGCTCGAAGTCACGTTTACCGACCAGAATCGCGTTGGGAGACTCCTGTAGCGCGGCCAAAAACAATGGCAGGTCGGCGGGATCATGCTGACCGTCGGCGTCAAGGGTCACAATATGGCTGAACCCGAGCCGAGCCGCCTCGGCAAATGCGGTCTGCAGGGCCGCCCCCTTGCCCCGGTTCTTTTCATGGCGCAGAATCCGTACATCCAACCCCTCAAGCACCGCCACACCGCCATCACTGCTGCCATCGTCAACCACCAGCAGTTGATCATGCAAGGCCAACGTCTGCTCCACCAGTGCGCGCAGGGTCGATGCATGGTTGTAGAGGGGAATCACCACCAGCGCCTTCAAACCGCCAGCCGTCATCGATCTTCCCCCTCGTCCAGACGACGGTTGCTTCTGATAAAACGTAGAAAGTTACCCAGATTGCCGATAAACCGCAGCCAGCTATCGGGCGACTTCCACAACATGCTCACATAGCCCCACAACACCTTCGGCCGCCGGAAGTGACTTTTATAAAAGAGGATGAAGAGCTCTTCGAGGCGCTCTTTGGTCATGCCATGGGGTACGAACTGAAAACGCATGCAATCCATCTTGGCCCAATCCTCGTCAAACTCACCGAGATCATGGATCTTTTCGTAGATCGGCGAACCGGGAAAGGGGGTGAATTTTGCCAGGTTAAAATCATCGATCGGCAAGGAGAAGACATAATCCATACTGCGGCGGATACTCGCTTCATTCTCGCCCGGCAGGCCCATCATCAACAGACCCTTGGTGCGGATTCCAGCTTTTTTTATCAGACGGATTTTCTCCGCCAGCATCCCCAGGTTCGCATTTTGACGGTGCTGGGCCAGCAATTCTTCATCGCCGGTCTCGATCCCCAGGCTGACCATCCAGCAGCCGGCCGCTTTCATCAATTTGAGCAGTTCGAAATCGATATGCTCGGCCCGCACCGCACAGTTGAAGGTCATCCCCAACGGCTTATCGATCATCATCTGGCAGAACTCTTCAACCCGCTGACGCTTGAAGGTGAACTGATCATCATAAAAATTGATATGGCGGATGCCGAAACGCTGCTGGAGATAAGCGAGATGCCGATAGAGATAGTCTGCTGAATTATGCCGAAAGGTCCGCTGAAAAACCGAGCGGTCACAATAACTGCAGGCATAGGGACAGCCGCGACTCGAAATGCAACTGGTACTCGGCACTTTCGGATAATTGAAGATCGGCAGGCTGTAGGCTTCGGGATAACCCGCCAGTTTCTCATAGGCCGGAAAGGGCAAGCTGTCGAGTTCCAGTCCGCTCTTACGGTAGCCACTGAATTGCGCTTCTCCTGCGGCATTGCGCCACACCAGCCCGGCGACGCTTGCGGCCTGGGCAAAGCCGGCGATCATCAGTTCATGCAGGGTCTCTTCTCCCTCACCGATCACCGCAATATCGACTGCGGCATAATCGTTGACCAACTGTTCTTTCAGCGCCGAGACATGCGCGCCGCCTAATACGGCACAGATGCCGGGCAAGCACTTTTTGGCCAGTTCGGAAAGTCGGACTGCATCTAAAAAGGAGGAGGTCGTACAACTGAAACCGATCCAGGCCGGGCGCTGCTGCTGCAGATATTCCTGAATTCGGGCATCTGAGTCGGGGTGGGCGTAGCAATCGATAATATCGACCTTGAGCTCTTCACGTTCCAGATAGGCCGCCAGACTGGCCAGCCCCAGAGGCGGCATGATATTCGCCGTTCGTGAAATATCACTTTTGGCGGCTGCCGCCTTGTAGCCCAAGGGATGAACCAGCAGGATTCTCTGTGCATCAAGGATCATCGCTGCTGCCTCCTCTGCCCTTTTTCAAAAGAGACCAGTTGATCCCAGAGCAGACCGCGAAAACCGAAGCGGCGCATCACCACCAACCTCTTTTGACCCTCTTCAGGCGGGAAGATCCATTCGCGCCGCTGACGAAAGGTTTTCAGGATCAACCCATTCATCTGTTGCGGATCGACTGCGGGCGAAAAATAATAGGCCGGCATCAAGAGTTTCTGGTCTGCGGGGATGACGCCATCGGCAATCGCCCGCGTATGTAATTCGGTGCCGCTTAAGATACGCAGACCGGAGAAGGCAAAGACCACGCTGGCTTCGATCTGCTCGATATTGCGCAACCCCTCGCGCACCGTCTGCTCGGTTTCGTCCGGGCCGCCGAACATGATGTAGTGGGCGGCGGGGAGCTTTTCGGCGACACAGGCGGCATTGACCGCCAACACGTCAGCGATGGTGAAATCCTTCTTTAATCCGGCCAGGGTGGTATCACTGGCCGCATCGGTTCCCAGTTCCAGAGCGGTCAGCCCCGAACGCTTCAACAGCTGTAACTCTTCACGGCCCAGCCCCTTGGGGCGGAAAAAACCGGTCCAGCTGATCCCCAGATTACGCCGTTCCAGCTCGCGGGCAAACTGCAGATAATGCCCCTGTTCATCATTGAAGATCGAATCAACAAAGAAGAAGCTGTTGACCCCGAAATCACGCTGGGCGGCGGCAATCTCATCAACCGCCCGCTCGGCTTCAAGGGGACGAAAGCGGTTGCCCTCGATGCCCGGATAGGTGCAGTAGACACAGCGATGGGGGCAGCCGCGCTTGGTCTGCAGATTGATCTGGCCACTTTCGCCCAGATAAAAATCGACCAGTTCCTTGAGATAGAGGGGGGAGCCGATGGCCCCGCCGGTCAAGGGTGCCGCGTCTCCATGACTCAGCCGCGCGACCTTTTGCCCCGCCGCCAGCCGCTCAACCAGAGAACAGATCAGCCCTTCGCCCTCGCCGCTCACCCCATAGTCGCAGCCAAGATATCCAAGGATCTCTTCCGGCATGATCGTAAATGCCGAACCGCCGACAATGATTGGGGCCTTGCTGCACGAACGCAGCAACTTGACCAGTTCCAACGCCTGCGCCAGATACCAGGAGCTCTCCTGGGTAAAGGAGTCGGCATTGTCGATATTGCGCAACGACAGGCTGATCACATCGGGCTGAAACTCGTTCACCGCTGCCGCGACCGCCGCACAGGACTTGCCGCTGACCAGAAAATCACACTGTCTGGTCGTGTGGCCGCCCGCCTCAAGGGCCCCGGCGATGATCGCCATGCCCAGCGGATAGACCGGATAGGGTTCGGTCGTATAGTTGGTCGAGAGCAGAAAAACCTTGCTCATGCCTTGTTGGTCCGCTTGAACTGACGCTTCTTGCGTGGCTCGAAACGTCGGTAGGTGCCGTCTTCTATTTCACGGCGAATAACCCGTTCAAACAGCTTGCCCATCTTCAGCGCATGACCACCCTCGGCATTGAAGGTATCCCAGGCGTAATGATACATCTCCTGCAACTTCTCCGGGGTCATCTGTTTGGGCTGAAAAACCACCTGTCCCGCATTGTACTCGGTCCAGTTATTACTCAGAATCCGTTGCTCTTTCTCCAGCTGGGCGCGAATCGGCGAGTGCATGAACGGGGTCATAATTGTGAATTCGGCGACATCGAGTTCAACCTCAAGCAGAAAATCGACCAGCCGCTTAATATCGTCCTCACTCTGATCATCGGTACCGAGCAGAATGGTCCCTTCGACGCCGATACCATGATCCTTGAGGCGCTTTATGCGATTGCGGATTACGTCCGAGGTATCGAACACCGCCTGATAGACATACCAGGCCCCGGCATCAGCCGCCAGCTTGAGAACTTTGTCATCATCGAGGATCGGATGTGAAACCCATTTTTTCTTTAGAGGCGCCATCTCGGTAAAGAGATCGATCAACCACTGGCGGTCCTGGGCCAGGGAG
>JAJRWF010000118.1 GCA_024276905.1 Deltaproteobacteria bacterium | reverse complement strand
GCCAGCGGTATTCTGCTGCATACCAACCTGGGTCGTGCGCCATTGGCCGCGGAAGCGCTGCAACAGATTCAACAGGTCGCTGCCGGGTACAGTAATCTGGAAATCGAACTGACGACTGGCCGGCGCGGGTCGCGCCATGCTCATGTCGAAGAGGTTCTCTGTCGTCTGAGCGGTGCCGAGGCGGCCATGGTGGTCAATAACAACGCCGGTGCGGTTTTGCTGGCCCTGACAGCACTGGCCAGGGGCAAAGAAGCGATTGTCTCACGCGGTGAACTGGTTGAGATCGGTGGTTCCTTTCGCATCCCCTAAGTGATGGAGGCTGGCGGTGTTGTTCTGCGCGAGGTCGGCAGTTCAAATCGTACCCATCTGCGCGATTATCAGCAAGCCATCGGTCCGCAGACTGCACTGCTGCTCAAGGTCCATACCAGCAACTACAAGATCGTCGGCTTTACCAGCAGTGTGACTGCCTCCGAGCTGGTCCCGCTGGCGCAAGAGCACCGGTTGCCGCTGCTCGAAGATCTCGGCAGCGGGCTGCTCAGATCCTTGCCGAATGCCGCTCTGCCGGAAGAACCTACGATTGCCGCTGCAGTCGCCAGCGGGGTTGATTTGTTGACCTGCAGTGGTGACAAACTGCTGGGGGGACCCCAGGCGGGATTGATCTTCGGGCGTCGTGAGTTGGTCGCAAAGCTGCGTCGTCATCCGCTGGCACGAGCGCTCCGGATTGACAAGCTTTCGCTGGCGGCACTCGATGTCACACTGCGCCTTTATCTGCAGGGTGATGATCTCAAGATTCCGCTGCTGGGATTTTTTGCCCGCACCCAGCAGGAACTTGTCGTCCGCAGTCGTGTCCTTGCAGAGAAGCTTGAGCTGCCCGGTTTAGCGGTTGAGACGATTGACGATGCGGCGATGGTTGGTGGTGGAGCAATGCCTGAAGCACAGATTCCGGGCCCTGCACTGGCCCTGCGGCCGAAAAATCTGTCGCTGGATCGATTCGCTGCCGCCCTGCGTACGGCCGAAACACCCGTGGTTGCCAGAATTCATAACGACAGGTTGTTGCTCAATTTGCGCACTGTTGATCCGACCGACGATCCGTTGATTGCCGAACAGATCAAAACTGCTTTGCAGGGATCCGCTGTCAGCGCAGGTGAGGACGCATGAAAGCGACTCATTTGCGACCAGTCATTGTTGGCACCGCCGGTCACGTTGACCATGGGAAAACCTCTCTGATCCAGGCTCTGACCGGGGTCGATACTGACCGTTTAAAGCAGGAGAAGGAACGCGGCATCTCTATCGAGCTTGGCTTCGCCCCATTGCAACTGCCGGATGGTCGTCCCGCTGGGGTGGTTGATGTGCCGGGGCATGAAAAATTCATTCCGCAGATGCTGGCCGGAGCAGCAAGTATCGACCTGGTGTTGCTGGTGGTGGATGCCGGTGAAGGGGTGATGCCGCAGACTCTGGAACATCTGCAAATTTTGCAACTGCTCGAAATTAAACGTGGAATTCTGGTAATTAACAAGATCGATCTGGTTGAAGAAGACTGGCTCGATATCGTTGAAGAGGAGATTCGTGAGCAGGTCGCCGGAACGTTTCTTGCCGCTGCGCCCTGCTGTCGGGTTTCCGCGCGTAAAGAACTGGGGCTTGAGCGGCTGTTGGAGGTGTTGGCAGAAACTGCGACTGACCTGCCAGCGCGTGACAGCGCGGGCCCGGTGCGCCTGCCGGTTGATCGCTGCTTCAGTATCAGCGGTTTCGGAACCGTGGTCACAGGGACCCTGGTTTCGGGGACGGTCAGGACCGGCGAGCGGCTCGAAATTCTGCCGCGAGGTAAGCAGGCACGGGTACGTGAGCTGCAGGTTCATGGGCAACGGGTAGACGCGGCCGAAGCCGGGCAACGGCTGGCGATCAACCTTGCAGGTGCCGAGCGTGGCTGGTTTTCCAGCGGCGCACTGGTCGCCAGCCCGCATCGTTTTGCCGTTACCGAGCGGATCGATGTTCGTTTACAGCTGTTGGCGGAGGCTCCCAGGCCTCTGAAGTTTCGTGATCCGGTACATATCCATCTGGGCACCGCGCGGGCAGTCGGTCGGGTTGTCCTGCTCGAAGCCGATAGTCTGGAGCCGGGGAACAGCACTCTGGCCCAGATTGTTCTGGATCGACCGCTGGCCGCATGGCGCGGTGATCCCTTCGTTATCCGCAGTTATTCACCAGTGACCACCATCGGTGGCGGGCGGGTTCTCGATGCCGCAGCGCCGAAACATCGCCGTTTTCGCCCCGGGGTACTGGAACGTATTCAGCAGCTTGAAAACGGGAGCACCGGCGCAGTATTGCACGCGACCGAACAACTTCAGGCTGCTCGTCTGCGTGATCTGGAGCGCGTGACCGGTCTGTCGCGGGAGATGTTGCAGCAGAATCTGACGGATCTGACAGCGAATGGTGAACTCTGCAAGCTGGGTGAACAGTGGGTTGAAAAACGCCTGCATAAGGCTTGGCTCGATCAGCTGGTCGAGCGCTGCGCTGAGCTGTTGGCCGAGAATCCTCTGGCTCACGGGATCGCGCGCGCGACATTGAAAGAGGGTTTGCCGCAGGCCCTGGCATTGCGCAGTTTCGACCTGTTACTCAACGATCTGCAGCGAGAAGGTCGTCTGCAGGCCAGGGGGGATCTGCTGGCGTTGCCGGACTGGAAACCGCAGGTCAGTGCCAGGCAGGATGAACTGTTACAACGCATCCGCCAGCGGTTTGAGCAGCAGGGATTGCAGGTTGCCAATCGAAACCAGGTGCTTGAGGATCTGCGCCTCAACCCGACCGAAGCTGAACCCTTGATTACTTATCTGCTTGACGAAGGTGAGCTGGTAAAGCTCAACAGTGAAAACCTGTTGGCCAAAGCGGCTTACAGGCAGGCCCTTTCATCTCTGTGTGAGTATTTTGCGGTTGAAGAGGAGCTGACCCTGGCGCAGTATCGGGATCTGATCGGTGGCGGGCGCAAGTTGGCTCAGGCGCTCCTTGAATATTTTGATGCTTGCAAGTATACCCGGCGACAGGGCGATTCTCGCGTTGCCTGGAACCTTCCCGTTTCAGGACAGGGGTGATCTCCTGGCCGCCAGTCGTCATGGGAGAGATATTTTGTGTGGGCGCACTGAATTTGCGCGGGCGTTACGAAAGGCGAAGTTGTATGTTCGGGTTTGGTCTATGGGAGTTGCTGCTGGTCGGAGCGGTGGTTATTTTTGCCCTCTTCAGTGGTCGTAATATCTCAAGTCTAACCCGTCAGGCTGGCCAGTTGACAGGTCTCTGGTTCAGAATAAAACGTAAACTGTCCTTTTTTCGGTTCCTGAAGTAGCTTTTTCCCGCTTCCCGCTTCCCGCTTCAATAACCTATCTTGGCAAACGCCGACTTCTTCGATGCGAGTTGTGCATCTTCCAGAGTCACAATTCCCTGGGCTTCCAGTAGCGGAATCAGTTTGAGCAGAACTTCAGCGGTAACAATGGAATCTCCCAGGGCGGTATGGCGGCCGACAATAGTGATGTTGAGACGTTCGGCGATCCCTTCCAGGCCGTGGCCTTTGAGGTTGGGATGGATGATCGAGGAGAGCAGCAGGGTGTCGAGCACCGGATTGTCGAAGTGGATGCCGGTCTTTTCTTCTTTGAGTTGCAGAAACCGCATGTCGAAGGCCGCATTGTGTGCAACCAGAATCGCTCCTTCGGCAAAATGGTGAAGGTGGGGGAGAACCTTGTCGATGGTCGGCTGTCCGACCAGGAGTGCCGGGTCAATGCCGTGGATGGCGACCGATGTCGCCGGGACATGACGTTTGGGGTCGATCAGCTGATCGATGGTTTCGTGATGCAGGATCTGACCGTTTACAATCCGGATGGCGCCGAGCTGGATGATTTCGTCACCTTCTGAAGGGTTCAATCCGGTGGTTTCGGTATCAAAAACAACGAAAGTCAGTTTGCGTAACGGCGTCTTGGCCATTTCGGCGCCGCCACGTTGCTCAAAGAGATCGAATTCGTAGGAGACTGGACGGTGTTCGATCTGGGAGAACGGGGTCAGAGGTTTGGGCTGCGGGACCTCCTGCTTCATGTAATTTATCAACATCCCGCGATAACCTGTTTTCTCATCGGTGGGTAGATATTCCATTGTGCCGGACATTTTTTTGAGCAGTTCGGCAAAGCTGAAGGTGTCGCCACGGCTGTTGCTGATCAGGGGAGAATTACGCCAACTGTCGAGCAATTCAGGGTCAACGCCCTGTTGCCAATCGATCTTCAGGCACAGATAGTCCTGTTGTTCACTGAGGGTGAAATTGTAGCGGGCGATCTTATGGCGGTCGTTGAGCATCCCCGCCAGGTGAGACATGGTTTGAACAAAGGAGTAACTGTCAAGTTTGAGCCAGAGCCCGGCATCACTGTGGAAACTGACCTTGCATTTGAAGCGGTCAGTGATATTTTTGGCCAGGACCTCAAGCACGCTTTCCCCCGGAATGTCTTCCACCTTGCTTTGTTCATGCAGGTGACTGGCGTAGTTGTCGCGCGCCTGATTCAGTTTGTCGACCAGTCGTTGAGAGGCCTGATCTATGATCCGACGTTTCTCCTGCAATTGGTCACGGTTCATCTCCGGATTGTTGAGAATTTCGGTAATTGAGTCACGGATTTTGCCCAGGGCACCCTGCAGATCGTCGGTCAGGGTCCGAATCAGGGTGTCGCGTCGGGTGTCGGCGGCAATCTGGGTGGTCATATCTTCGAGGGTCAGGACAAAACCGGTCATTTTCTCGGTTCCGTCTCTGTCTGCCAGAACCGGGGCCATATTGACCCGCAGGTAGGTTCCGCCGAGATGCGACATCATGAAGTTGCTGATCGGTGCCGCCTGCCCGCGAGACAGGGCGTGTTGCAGGAGTTCGAGTGCATGGACCAGGGGGTCACGTTCAAGCAGGCCGAAGACCGAACGGCCCAGTCCGATCAGGCCCTGGGGTTGTTGCTCCCCGTAGTCATTGGCGAGCTCGGAATCAAAGAGAGTTTTGGCTTTGGTATTGTAGAGCAGAATCTGGCCATCACTGTTGCACACCAGAACGGCGTGCGGCATCTCCGACATCAGTGCCGCCAGACGGTTACGTTCTTCCTGGATCTGTGATTTCGACAGGGCTACATGGGTGTCGATATCCTTCTGCATGCGGGTGAACATGTCGGCAGATTCGTTGATGACCTCAGCAAGGCGGACCAGCTCCTTGGCGCCCTTGGGAACCACGCGGTAGTCCGAATTGGCGGTCGAAATCAAACGCGTTTCTTCGCTGAACTGCAGGATCGGAATGATGTAATTGTGAAAGAGCAGACTGACCAGCCCACCGATAATCAGGCAGAGAACAGCAGCCCCGATAAGCGGGAAAGGCAGCAGCTTGCCGATAAGGTGTGCAATGTAGGTCTTCTCTTCCGAGGCCAGACTGTGCCATGAACCGGCAAAGCTGGCAATGATAACCGTGAAGGTAGCAAAGACAATCGCAAAGAGGAAAAACCAGTATTTTGATCGTGGAGACATCTCAACCTCTGTAATGGGTCATTCCCCGGGAAAAGGGATGTGACGCCTGGCTTCCCAGTAATCGGTGATACCTGTTACCAGGTGATAGCCACGACCATTGTTGATTGCCTGGAAGAGGGCGCGGAAGGTGTCGCGCTTGATACGCAGCTCATAATAGATCTGTGCCATGTGAAAATAGGCCCAGCCTTTCTCCTCGTTGTTCTGTGCTTTGACCAGTGCCTGCTGACTTTTCTGCAGGGCCTGTTTGTACTGCCCTTGTTTGAAGTACTGGATCGATTCCAGATCGAAAAAACGACTGTCGGATGCGGGCAGAGACTTTGCGAGTTTACCGGCTGTTTTCAGGTTGTCGAATTTGGTTGCCTCCAGTAACGCCCGGCGGTAGATCAAAGTCCGTTTCTGTGCTTCACTGGCTGGATATCTGGCGGCTTTTTTATAGCTGCGCCGCGCTTTCTTGAAGGCACCTGTAGATTCGAGCAGGTCAGCGTAGAGGAGGGCATCTTCGATATTCGGATTGCCGACCAGGGCCAGGCGCAGTTCTTCGATGGCCGCCGGGAAATCGCGGACTTCCAGCAGTTTCTGTGCTTGTTGGCGGTGCTGTTCGGCCGACAGGCCGCTCGTGTCGGGAGCTGGTGCACAAGCCGACAGCCACAGAAGCAGACTCAGGGTGCAGAGCAGACGCATTGAATGTCTCCAGACCGGGGGATTGTCGCTATGGATTGAGTATAACCTGAAACAGGCGAGTTCTTCACCGTTTCAGGCACAATCGAAACGGCGGCCGAATGCGATATCCGACCGCCGTTTATTTCGTGTTCTCAACTGGTGAGACGTTTGAGGGCCTCAAGATATTTTTCACTGGTTTTGCGCACGATTTCCTCCGGGAGGACAGGGGCCGGAGCCGTTTTGTCCCAGTCGAGGGTTTCCAGGTAATCGCGCAGAAATTGTTTGTCGAAGCTGGGTTGCGGTCTCCCTGCTTCGTATTGATCACTTGGCCAGAAGCGTGAAGAGTCCGGTGTCAGCGCTTCATCTATCCAGATCAGCTGATCGCCGATGGTGCCGAATTCAAACTTGGTGTCGGCAATGATGATCCCCTTGCCGGCGGCATATTCACGGGCGCGTTGATAGATTTTCAGGCTGACGTCGCTGACCTTGTGGGCCAGGTCTTCTCCGCAGAGTTCTGCGGCTTGCGCAAAAGAAATATTTTCGTCGTGTTCGCCCAGTTCGGCTTTGGTTGACGGGGTGAAAATCGGTTCAGGCAGCTTGCCGCTTTCGCGCATGTCGGTCGGCAGGTTGATGCCACAGACCGCGCCTCTCTGCTGATATTCTTTCCAGCCGCTACCAGACAGGTAGCCACGGACGATACATTCGACGGGTAACGGCGCGGCCTTTTTGGTCAGCATGCTGCGACCTTCGAGCTGGTCGCGGTACTGGTGGGTAATCGCCGGGAAATCATCGACTTCGGTGGAAATCAGGTGGTTGGGGATGATGTCGTCCATCATTTCGAACCAGAACTTCGAGACCTGGGTCAGAACATAGCCTTTCTGTGGAATCCCTTCGTCCATAATGACGTCGAATGCCGAGATCCGATCACTGGTGACGATCAGCAAGTGTTCACCGAGATCATAGAGATCACGGACTTTTCCCTGGTTGATCAGCTTCAGGTCGGGACAGTCAGTCCGGGTTACGATTTTGTGCATGTTTTACCTCCGGGCCAGTTCACTGTCGAGAGACGGATCAATGGTGATCTGTGCCGTGTCGCGCAGTTTCTTCAGCAGGTCGTTGACGACGGTTTCTTTTTTCTGGGACAGTAACCGGTCCTCGATCTTCTTGCGCTCGGTGACATCGAGTTTTTCCAGATCGGCTTTTTCGGTTTGTTTGAGACTGATCAGGATGTAGCTTTCGCCTTGCCGGAAAACGACTTTACCCAGAGGTTTTTCGCTCTCCAGGGCAAAGGCGGCAGCGGCGAGTTCCTGGGATGAGCCGATCCGCGGTACGAATGCCCCGTAGCTGCTGCTGAAAAGACCGGTTTCTTCGAGCTGGAATCCGGCAGTTTTGGCGGCACGTTTCAGACTCTTTTTATCGAGTGCGGCCGTCAGCAGTTTGTCTGCAGCTTCCTTAGCCAGATCGCCCGCTTGAGCCTTGCGATAGGCTGTTTCAACTGCTGCCCTCACTTCTTTCAGCTCCGGGATACGGCTCTGTTGTCGTTCTTTGATGGTGAAAAGAAACACACCCTGAGTCGTTTGAACCGGACGTGCCAGTTCTCCCTCCTTAAGGCTGAATGCCGCGGCAGTGATATCGGCTTCGCGGCCGATGCCGTCGATCGCATCGCTGCGATCGAAAAGGCCGGTTTCCTTGATGCCGAGATCGTTGGTTTTGGCGGCAGCGTCAAGGTCGCCTGTCTTGCGGTTGATATTGTAGGCGTCCATTGCCTTTTCGTAAGCCAGTTGGCGGGCTTTTTCGATCCGTAACCCCTTTTTGACTTCGTCGATAGCTTCTGCAGGGGATTTGACTCCGGCCTCGATATATTCTTCGAGTTTGATGATGTGATAGCCGAAATCGGTTTCAACGATATCGCTGATCTCTCCCGGCTTCATGGCAAAGGCCGCCTTTTCGAACGGCGCAACCATGGTGCCGCGACCAAAATATCCCAGTTCGCCGCCGTTTGCAGCGCTGCCGGGATCATCGGAGTTGGCACGAGCGAGGGTCGCAAAGTCTTTTCCTTCGTTGATCTGCTGAAGAATTGATGCCGCCAGTGCGCGACGAACCTTTTTCTGGGTGTCGTCCGCATCCTTGTCGACCTTGATCAGGATGTGAGAGGCCTTGGCCTGCTCTTTAATCTCAAACAGATCGAGATTGCGACGGTAGTAGCGGCTGATCTCTTCGTCGCTGAAGCTGGTAATCTCTTTTTCGTAGCGGGCGGGATCAAATTGCAGATAACGCAGGGCAATTCTTTCCGGCTGACGAAAATCCTCCTGCTGGGCATCAAAATAATTCTGCAGACTCTCTTCAGTGACCTTGACCTTGTTTTCGAAGCTGGCCGGCAGCAGGCGAACAAAGTTCAGATTGATCTTGTCGTTTTCCTTGCGGTAGGACTCCTCAACCTCTTCCTTGCTGACGCTGATGCCCTGCTGCAGTTGAGTACGCAACTTGTCGACCAGCATTTGTCTGCGCTGTCCGGCCTCAAATTGTTCGGGTTTCATCCGCTCGTAGTTCAGGACCTGCACGTAGCGATCACGGCTGAATTTGCCGTTTTCCTGAAAGGATGAAATCTGGGCAATTGCGGCGACCAGTTCATTTTCGCTGATCTCAAGGCCAGATCGCTCGGCCTCTTGCATCAGCAGCGCCTGGCTGATCAGCTGCTCAATGGCCTGCTGCGGCAGGTTGAGCTGCTTTTCCAGCTGCGGGGTAAAGCTGTCGCGGTAAATTCCCCGGTAGAGGTTGTAGAGATTGCTGTAGGCACTCTGATACTCCTCGTAGGAAATTGATGAGTCGTTGATCTGGAGAACGGCATTGCCGCTCGTCGGACCTTTGTCGCCGCCACGGCCCCAGACCAGGAAGACGGTGCCGATAAAAGCCGCGATAATGACCCAGAAAACAATTCTGACGATAAACGATTTTTGTTTGGTGCGGATCAGGCGAAGCATCAGTGAAAAACTCCTTGGAATCCAAGAGACAGAAGAACTCAAAAACAGCCACGCATGTTAGACCAGCAATCCGTTGAAATGCAATATATATTTCCCTTTTTGGCCCTTGCGCAAAGAGAGGCGGTTTGCTAGAGTGGGCGCGGTTTCTACGGGGAACTCAGGGATTGAATTTGCCGCCCGTTCGGGCAGGGGACAGGACAAGCTATGCTGAATATTTTTGATGCCTTGTGGGGGATGTTCTCCAACGATCTGGCGATCGACCTTGGGACTGCCAACACCCTGGTTTTTATGAAGGGGAAGGGGATAGTTGTCAGTGAGCCTTCAGTGGTTGCGGTACAGACCGGTTATGCCGGTCAGCGCAAGGTGTTGGCGGTCGGCAAGGATGCCAAGGAAATGCTCGGCAGGACTCCCGGCAGCATCACCGCCATTCGTCCGATGAAAGACGGCGTGATCGCCGATTTTGATTATACCGAAGAGATGCTGCGCTATTTTATCCGCAAGGTCCATAACCGCAAAAATCTGGTGCGGCCGCGGATTGTCATTTGTGTTCCGTCGGGAATCACCCAGGTCGAAAAACGTGCGGTCCGTGAATCAGCCGAGTCGGCCGGTGCGCGTGAGGTCTATCTGATTGAATAGCCAATGGCGGCCGCGATCGGCGCCGGGTTGCCGATCACCGAAGCTTCAGGCAACATGATTGTTGATATCGGCGGAGGGACCACGGAAGTCGCGGTGATCTCGCTGGCCGGTGTTGTTTACTCCCAGTCGGTCCGTATCGGCGGTGACAAGCTTGATGAATCTATTGTGCAGTATATGAAGCGTAAATACAATTTGTTGATCGGCGAACGGACGGCCGAGGCGGTCAAAATAGGGATCGGCAACGTCTACGCTGCGGATGATGAAGTTCTGAGTATGGAGGTCAAGGGTCGCGATCTGGTCAGCGGTATCCCCAAGACCCTCGAAATCAATTCCGGCGAAATTCGTGAGGCGATGTCCGAGCCGATCAATACGATTGTCGAGGCGGTTCGGATCACTCTCGAACGGACTCCGCCAGAACTTGCGGCCGATATTGTTGACAAGGGGATTGTCCTGGCCGGCGGCGGGGCCTATCTGAAAAACCTCGACCTGCTGCTGCGTGAAGAGACCGGCCTGCCGGTCACCGTGGCGGAAGATCCGCTGTCCTGCGTCGTTTACGGTTCTGGAAAGGTTCTTGACCACATCGACCTGCTGCGTCAGGTCGCCGTTCCTTCCTAGAGAACGAATGAAGTCAACCCGATGGCGGGAGGATCACTTGATCCTCCCGTTTTGCGTACCGCCTGCAGACAGCGGTTGATCTGATCCTGTCGACTGCCGGGCCTGGGCTCGCTGATGCGCGATTTTTTGAAACGTCATCAAATACCACTGCTGATCACGGTGCTGATCCTGGTGGCCCTGCTTGTCTATTCCGCCAATCTGCGTAAAAAAACCACGACCACCATCTTTGAACGTGCCGTTATGACGTTGACCGAGCCGTTACAGCAGGGCATTCACCGCCTCGGTTCCGGCATAACCGGAATCTGGAATAATTATCTGTCGCTGGTCGATACCCGGCAGCAGAATATCGAAGTAATGCGCTTCAACCGTGAGTTGCGGGCTCAGCTGGTCGCTGTTAACGAAATCAAACTGGAGAACCGGCGCCTGAAAAAACTACTCGATTTTGTTGAGGATGATCCGCGGCGAGTGCTGCCGGCACTGGTCGTCGCCGAAGACGCCAGCAGCTGGGCGCGGACCATCGTGATCGACAAGGGAGTCAGCCAGGGTGTGCACGAAGGCCTGCCGGTTGTGGTTGCCGAAGGGGTGGTCGGTCGGGTGATCAAGGCGGCAGCCAACAGTTCCAGAGTTCTGCTGGTGACGGATGCTTCTTCTTCGGTTGCCGGTCTGGTTCAGCGGACTCGCACCCGCGGGGTGGCACGCGGAAACGGTCTGCAATTGAAACTCGAATACGCACTGCGCAGCGACCCGGTCGAAAGGGATGACCTGGTGGTGACCTCCGGCATGGGGGGCGTTTTCCCCAAAGGACTGGTTGTCGGTTGGGTTGCCTCTGTGCATCGGGATGCTTTCGGCCTCTTTCAGCAGATCGACCTGACCCCTGCAGTCGATTTTTCCCGGCTTGAAGAAGTGCTGGTACTGCTGGAGCCTGAACCATGAAGGGCCTGTTTCTGCATCTGCTTTGCGGCCTGATTTTCATGCTGTTTCAAACCACGATTTTTCCTCATCTTCTGCTCCCCGAAATGCGTCCCAACCTGTTGCTGATTCTGGTCATCTATCTCGGGTTGAGCGAATCCTTTTTGCGCGCCGCTTTTCTGACCCTGTTGCTCGGCGTACTGCAGGATGTCTTCAGCGGCTCGACCCTTGGTCTTTATGCCACGGTTCAGCTGACAATTTTTTTACTGGTGCGGCTCTTTTCGGATCATCTCAATATTGAAAGTCGCCCGCTGCTGCTGGGACTGGTCGGTGTCGGAACGATTTTGCAGTCCTTGTTGCTTGGCTTCCTGTTGACAACTTTTGCCGAAGCCGGATCTGTGCTTGGTATCCTGCTGGCCGATCTGCCGTTTCAGGTTATCTTCAACCTGCTGGCTGGCTGGGGTTTGCTGGTTTTTCTGCTGAAACTGCAACCCTTGCTTGGAACCCGCCAGGGAATGGCCGGACTTTCCCACCAGAGTAAGCATCATGGCGCTTAATGTTCGCTGGATAGAATTGCCGGTCGTTCGCCAGCGGTTGCTGCTCTTCTCGGTCGCAGCGGCCTGCCTGTTTTTTCTGCTCGCCTTGCGTCTCTGGTATCTGCAGGTGATCAGTTATGACCGTTACACCGAGCGGTCACTGCGTAACCGGACCCGGGTTCTTTCCCTGGCGGCACCGCGGGGACCGATCTTTGATCGTGATGGCATTCTGCTGGTTGATAATCGTCCGGCTTTCGGGATTTCGGTCATGCGCCAGGATGTCGACAACCGCGAGGCACTGTTGCAGCAGTTGGCCCAGCTTCTGGAAACCGATGTTGCGACCCTGGAGGAACGTTGGGAACGGGGAAGTCGCTTTCCGATCTATCGGCCGGTTCCGCTGGCGGAAGATGTTCCGCGTCCGGTGATGGAGCGGGTTCTGGAGCACAGTACTGCTCTGCCGGGGGTTCTGGTCGAAGTGCGTCCGGTGCGGGATTATCTGGAGAAGGGTTCCGAGGCGCACTTGGTCGGCTATCTTGGCGAAGTCACCGAAAATGAACTCAGTCAGGATCCATTTGACGGTTTGCAACCGGGCGATTATGTTGGGAAACTTGCTCTGGAAAAGGCTTACGAAAGCTATTTGCGTGGTGAAAAGGGGCGCAGGCTGGTCGAAGTCGATGTCAAGGGCAAGCTGCTGAAACAGCTTGAAGTTAGCCCTTCAACCCCCGGCAATAAGATATTTCTGACCATATCGCGCGAGATCCAGCGTGCTGCGGATCAGGCTTTCGGCGACCAGTCCGGAGCCGCAGTGGCACTTGATGTCAGGAACGGAGAAGTCCTGGCAATGCTCAGTCGCCCGACTTTTGATCCCGCTCTTTTTGCACGCGGTATCGAAAGTGAAGACTGGGCACAGCTGCTCAAGGATTCCCGACATCCGCTGCAGAACAAAGTCCTTTCCGGACTCTATTCACCGGCATCGACGTTCAAGATGATCGTTGCGCTGGCGGCGCTGCGTGAGGGAACGGTCAATCGGCGCCGTGTTGTCGATTGTGAGGGCAGTTTCAGCCTGGGCGAAGCCAGGTTCCGCTGTTGGAAAAAAGAGGGCCACGGAAAAACCAAGCTGAAGAAAGCGCTGCGCGAGAGTTGCGATGTCTGGTTTTATCAGATCGGTCTCGAACTGGGGATCGACAAGCTTGAAGAGGCTGCGCGTGAATTCGGGCTGGGGGCGCCGGTCGGGTTTCCGATGGCCGGGGAAAAGTCGGGAGTGATTCCTTCGCGCAGCTGGAAGCGACAGCGTTTCAACCAGCCCTGGTATGGTGGCGAGACCGTTATTGCGTCCATCGGCCAGGGCTATGTCCTGACGACACCAATTCAGCTGGCGGTTATGACGGCAGCCCTGGCCAACCGCGGTGATGTCCTGCAGCCGCAGATTATTCGGCGGATAGAAGATTGGAGCGGCAATCTGCTGCAGCAGTCGGAGCGGCAATTGATCCGCCAT
>JAJRWF010000117.1 GCA_024276905.1 Deltaproteobacteria bacterium | reverse complement strand
CGGGCACGTCGATGCCGGTGTCGAGCATGTCGACCGAGATAGCGATGGTCAATTCCTTGCTGCCGTCATTCGCCTTGAAATCGTCGATCAGCTGTTCGGCGCGCGGATCGTAGTTATCGATCACCTTGCAGAATTCACCGCCGTACTGCGGATACATCTCGTCAAACAGTTGGCCGAGCAGCACGGCGTGGTTGTGGCTGCGGGCGAAGATGATGGTCTTGCCCGGCTGCTGACCGGTCGTCTCACGGATGCCGTTTTCCATCAGGTTGCGCAGAATCGCCCGGTTGGTCTCCTTGTTGAAGATCTGCCGGTCGACATCCTTCGATTCGATGTCGCAACTTTCGGGATTTTCACCATCTTCTTCAAGCTGCTTTTTCTGCTCATCGCTCAACTGGGCATACTTGATCCCCTTGCGCAGAAACTTGGTGGTATGGGTAAAAACCTCGTAGGGGACCAGGTGACCTTCGGCAATCGCCTGTTCCAACGGGTAGTAGGCGGTCGGGTTCTGCTCCTCGCAGCCAAACAGGGCAAAGGTGTTGCGAGCGATAAAATCGACCGGGGTGGCAGTGAGGCCGACCTGCAGACAGTCGAAATAGAGGAACAGCTCACGGTAGCGGTTGTAGATGCTGCGGTGCGATTCATCGGCGATGATCAGGTCGAAGAAACCGACATCAAAGGTCTCGAAGATCTTCTGCATCGCCGGGTAGGTGCCGAAATAGACCCGTTTGCTGCGGTCGTTGGCGGTACGGCGGGAGACGTAGGTGGTCGGCTCGCCGATAAAATCGTCAAAGGCGTTCTTGGCCTGCTTGCGAAGTTCACGCCGGTCACAGAGGAAGAGTACGCGCTTGACCCAACCGGCCTGAATCAGCAGATCGGTCAGGGCAACGGCGACCCGGGTCTTGCCGGTGCCGGTGGCCTGAACGACCAACCCCATGCGATGCCCCTGATCAAAACGCTCGCAGACCCGCTTGATCGCCTCAATCTGGTGGAGCCAGGTGGTGATCTCTTTTTTCGGCAGCAGACCGGTCAGCTTCTTACGCAGCCCGCGCTGTTGCAGCAGGTATTGCAAACTGTCCTTAGAGTAGAAGCCGTAGACCTGACGCGGCGGATAGTTGAGGGAATCATCCCACAACCAGGTCTGGTAGCCGTTGGTGTAGAAGATCAGCGGGCGCTGGCCTTCTTTTTTCTCAATCCCATCGGCGTAGAGCTGGGCCTGCTTGCGCCCCTGTTCCGGGCTTTTGGAAGCACGTTTGGCCTCGATCACCGCCAACGCCTTGCCGTTATCCTCACGCAGCACATAATCAGCATAGCCGATGCCGCTGTCGGTCGGCTGATAGGGGACCTCTTCTTCCTGTACCACCTCGGCGGTGCTTGCGCCTTTGGCACCGATATCCCAACCGGCTTCGGCCAATGTCAGATCGATCAGGCGACGGCGGGTGGTCTCTTCATCAAACTCCAACGCATCAGCGACCTGTTGACCGGTGCTGAGCAGTGCGGCCAACTCCTCGGCTTTTTTCTCGGCGGTTTCGATTGCGGCACGCTGCTCTTCAAGTTCGACCAGCAGTTGCTGCATCCGCTCTTCCTGAACTTTGAGCTGCTGCAGCGCCGCTTTCTTCTCTTTTTTGAGTTTGCCTTTACTGTCTTCGGGAGTTAGGAGAATCGGCTTAAAAGTCGGCAAGCCCTGACGCTCACCCTGGGCAATAAAGAGATGGAACCAGCGAGCCAGATCAAAAGCATCACTTAAGGTCTGCACCGCATCCTTACCCGGAACAACCTCGCCATGCACACCCCGGTTACCGATTTTGCGCAGCAGGTGGATTTTGTCGAGGATGACCTGCGGTACCATCGAAGTAAAAGCACCGCCGGTGAGCAGGTCGATGAACTTGGCCTGATAAGGTTTTTGCAGTTGATGGGTCTGATAGATGCGCTCAACCAGCTGCTCGGCAAAGAGCCGCAGTTTGGCCACAGCACTGGCCGGATCTTCATGCAGATACTTCTCGGCAAATCCGCCCAGATCGGCCAGCTCGGGATACTGCTCACGTAAGAATTCAAAATTCTGTGATGTCATGATCTCTTCGCTCATGCCCCCTTATTGAGCAACGGCTGTGCCAGTCAGGTTTTGATGTCGTATTTTTTGATCCAGTTGGTCAGGGTCTGGTAGTTGTTCAGCCCCAGCAGCGCGGCAGCCTTGCTCTTGTTGCCGTGGCTTTCATCGAGAGCCCTCTGGGTGTAATGCAAAGTCAGAAAGTCTTGTAATTCATGGATGTTGAACCCATCCCCCAAGGGTCGCGACAGGATATCATCTTTGCCCGATGATGTCGAAGAAAGGAGTGCCATGCGGACATCCTCCTCCTGGATGATTTCTGTCTGACACCAGACACAGATGCGCAAAATCGTGTTGTACATCTCCCTGGCGTTACCCGGCCAGGCATGCCGCTTCATAAGATTTTTTGCGCTTATAGAAAACTTTTTCTTTTTATAGCCCGGCTCCCTGTTCAGCTTCTCGTTGATCTCTCCCAGCATGTGTTCGAGCAGAAGGTGAATATCCCCCTCGCGTTCGCGAACTGGTGGGAGTCTGAGGATTGCCACGGCCAGGCGGTAGAAGAGGTCGGCCCGAAAGCGTTCGGCCGCCACCTCGCTTAACAGATTGCGGTTGGTGGCGGCGATGATGCGCACATCGACCTGATGCTCTCTGGTATCACCGATACGGCGCACAACCCCATCGTTCAGCACACGCAGCACCTTGACCTGGGCAGCGGCCGGCAGCTCGCCAAGTTCATCAAGAAAGAGCGTTCCTGCGTGCGCCTGCTCGAAGTAACCGGAATGATCCTTGATCGCCCCGGAGAATGCCCCTTTCTGGTAGCCAAAGAATTCGGCCTCGAACAGATCCGCAGGGATTGCCCCGCAGTTGACCGCAAGAAATTTACGATCTCTGCGCTGGCTGTATGAATGAATAAATTGCGCAAACAGCTCCTTGCCCGTACCGGTCTCCCCTTCGATCAGGACCGGCACATCACGCTCCGCGACCAGCCGGGCCTGCGACATCAGCAGTTGCATTGATTTGCACTGTCCGACAATCCCGCTGCCCGAGTAGTCCGGGGCGGATACGTTCATGTGCATGAGGCGGCGATCGGCACCGGCTTTTGTGTCCGGGATGAACTCGGTAAAGATATTAAAGGGCATCTCCACCTGCTGCACGCCCTGCTGCTGAGACGACTGGATCAGTTCCGCCTCAGCGAACGGCCCTTTGCCGAGCATGATCCAGACCGCCTGCATGGCCGGCGTACCGGGGCTCAGGTGGAAGACGGGAACAGCCTGCCCCCGCGCAGCCTTGAGGGCTTTTTCAACCTGGGTCTTTGCGGCAACATAGATGGCCGCAAAATCGATGGGACTGGGAAGGCTGGCCGGCACCAGCTCGATCCGGGCGGTCGTTTTTTCTTCGAGCCATTCAACGTAGGCGGGAACATTCTCTTCCTCCCCGTAATTGTTGAGCAGAACCAGGCGCTCGTAGTCGCCTTCAAGGGCAACCCGGGCAATCGGGCCCAGGTTGTCGCTGTTGTCATCGCGTGAGGCATTGATGTCGTGCATGCCAACCCAGGCAAACAGGATTCTGGTCATTTTTACCCTCCGGGGATGTAGGCTTCACAAGAATATAAATGTTTTTATGTCAACACAACAATATTTATTCATTTCAGGCGAATCGCCATATCATCTCATAGTTATTTTCTGTAATTTCAGTAAGTTAAGAACTTGGCAAACCTCTTGCTCCATCCAGGCACAGCAACCAACACTTTCTACTGGAGGGCAACCCAATGGAAGAGACAATCAGCAGCCATATTGAAAAGATTCAAATAGGTGAACTCAAAACGCACGGAAATATGTGCATAGCACCCCTTTCGTTGGCAGGCGAAACAGGTCCGGAATACATGACCATGAGTCAGGGTTTTGCACAGGAAATTCT
>JAJRWF010000116.1 GCA_024276905.1 Deltaproteobacteria bacterium | reverse complement strand
TTGATACCCTCTGTTCTCCATCTCCTTGATTTCTTCAAGAATCTCAAGGGTCACCGGATCCTTGCTGTCGAGCGGCAGACCGCACTCTTCGGCCTTGACCAGAATATTTGAGCGCCCGGACAAATCTGAAACCAGCACCCGAGTGGTGTTGCCGACCTTCTCCGGACGAATATGCTCGTAGGTTTCAGGGTGACGCTGGATCGCCGAAACATGCACACCGCCCTTATGGGCAAACGCCGAATTACCCGTGTAGGACTGGTGTTTGTTCGGCACCAGGTTGGCCAGTTCATAGACATAGCGCGACAGTTTGCGCAGCCCGGCCATCTGCTGATCGCTGATCGGATCGTGACCCATTTTCAGTTTGAGCGCCGGAATAATCGAACAGAGATTGGCGTTACCGCAGCGCTCGCCAAAACCGTTGATCGTTCCCTGGACATGAACAGCGCCACAATCGACGGCCATCAGGGAATTGGCAACCGCGCACTCGGCATCGTTATGCGCATGAATTCCGAGCGGGACACTAATTACAGCTTGAACCGCCTGCATGATCGCCGCATACTCGTGCGGCAGAGTCCCACCATTGGTGTCACAGAGGACGATACAATCAACCTGTGCCTCGGCGGCCGCCTGCAGAGTTTTCAGGGCATATTCGGGATTGGCCTTGTACCCGTCGAAGAAATGCTCGGCATCATAGATGACCTCAGCAACATGCTGCTTGAGGTAGGCCAGGGAATCGTTGATCAACTCAAGGTTTTCTTCCAGACTGATCCGCAGTGCTTCGCGCACATGAAAATCCCAGGTCTTGCCGAAAATGGTCACCGCATCAGGTTCGGCCGCAATCAGAGTCTGGATGTTATCGTCTTCGGCGGGAGTCGATTTTGCCCGCCGTGTTGAACCGAAAGCCGTGATCCGGGCATGACTTAGTTTTTCATCCCGAATTGCCTCAAAAAACGCGATATCCTTCGGATTGGATCCGGGCCAGCCACCCTCGATGTAATCAATTCCCAGTTCATCCAGACGCCGCGCAATATTGACCTTGTCCTGGACCAGAAAAGAGATGTCCTCCGACTGGGTTCCATCTCTCAGGGTGGTATCGTAAAGCTTGATCCGATTCATGACATAACATCCTTTCAGCCTGAATCCGGCACTATGACCGGAGGAGGTACTACTCTTCCCGGTTGAGGCCGAAAGCCTCATGCAGGACCCGCACCGCAAGTTCGGTGTACTTGTCGCTGATCACGCAGGAAATTTTGATTTCGCTGGTTGAGATCATCTCGATATTGATCCCTTCTTTTGACAGGGATTCAAACATGCGGCTGGCGACACCGGCATGAGAACGCATCCCGACCCCGATAATTGAAATTTTGGAGATCGCAGTATCGCTGCTGGTCCCTCTGGCCCCGATGGCCTGCGCCACCGGTTCAATGATCTGCAACGCCATTTTAGAGTCGGTTTTAGGCACCGTGAAGGTCATGTCGGTCTTGCCTTCACTCGAAACATTCTGGATGATCATATCGACCGTGATATTCGATTCGGTCAGCGGCGAAAAGATCTGCGCGGCAATTCCCGGCTGATCCGGAACCCCGAGAATACTGATCTTGGCTTCATCTTTATTAAAAGCAATCCCTGAAACCAGTACGGTTTCCATCTCTTCGTCCTCCTTCGTCACCAGGGTTCCCTGGCTGTCATCAAAACTGGAACGAACGTGTATTACCACGCCGTACTTTTTGGCAAACTCGACCGAGCGGATCTGCAGCACTTTGGCTCCAAGTGAGGCCATTTCCAGCATTTCCTCGTAGCTGATCTTTTCGATCTTGCGTGCTTCAGGCACCATCCGCGGATCAGTGGTGTAGACACCGTCGACATCAGTATAAATTTCGCAGACATCCGCCTTGAGTGCGGCAGCGATCGCCACCGCCGAAGTATCGGACCCACCGCGACCCAGCGTCGTGATTGCGCCGTTTTCTTCGACACCCTGAAAACCGGCGCAGATGACAATGGTTTCTTGCGCCAGATCTGCACGGATTTTTTTGTCCTGGATGCTCTTGATCCGCGCCTTGGCATGGGTGCTGTCGGTGATCATCGGGATCTGTGAGCCGAGGTAGCTCTTGGCCTGATAACCCATCGACTGCAGGCACATTGACAACAGCGCGATGGTCACCTGTTCACCAGTTGAAACCAGGACATCGTATTCACGCTCACTGGGGAATTCGCACACCTCATTGGCCAACGCCACCAGGCGGTTGGTTTCGCCCGACATCGCCGAAACGATAACCACTACCTCGTTGCCATCGTCAAAAGTTCTGGCGATCCGCTCTGCAACACTGCGGATTCGCTCGACCGTTCCGACCGATGTGCCCCCGTACTTCTGAACTACCAGGGCCATATCTTCCCTGCCTCCTTGTTTTTTCCAGAGCAACGGACCCTCAGGGAGTGCTCGTAAAAAAAGCTCTAGACCATGATTATTTCAACGGATTTTTCCAGAGAGACCTTAATAGCAGGAAACCTGTCAGGGGGTCAAAGCGTTTTTCGTCGCAGACCCTGAAAAGATCGATTTCTCCGCCCTGGTTAGCCACTGAGCAACACTTTTAAGCAGGGTCCGGGCCTCTTCCCCCCGGGCGCTGAGTTCAATCCTACGACACTCGGCAGACAGGCGTTCAACCTGTACCAGTAGATGATCGAAATCGCGATTATCCAGCCGTTCAGGCCACTCAATCAGTGCCACACCTTTTCCGTAGGCATAATCATCGAATCCGATTTCGGTCAACTCCTCGGCATCAGCCAGACGGTAGAGATCAAAATGATAGAGTTCAAGACGGGCGGAATACTGGTTCATCAGGGTAAAGGTGGGGCTGGTGATCGGGACATTTTCGGGCACATCGAGACCACGGGCCAGAGCACGGGCAATCACCGACTTACCGGCCCCGAGATCACCTTGCAGCAGAATTGTCACAGGCCGCTGCAGCTGCGCGCCCAGAAAACGTCCAAAGGCACTGGTTTCTCCCTCTGCGGATGTTTCAAATTTCACAACGGGATCAAACCTCAACCGCCTTGATCAGATCGAGACGCGCAACGACACCAATCATCTTGTCTTCCTCCAGAACCGGAATCAGATGGGCCTTGTGGCGACTCATCAGTCCGGCAATCTCGCGCAGGGTCGCATCCGGTCCGCAGGTAACCGGGTCGTGATGACAGAGTTCACCAACGGTCTGTGCTGTCACCCGGTCAACCTCCTGCCGAAAGCGTTTTTCACTGTCGAGATAAAAAACTCCGTCAAACAGGGCCATCACCGTCGGGATATGCAGCGGTTTCTGCTGCTCCACCAGATCGGTTTAACTGATAATTCCAACCAACTTGCCCGCATCATCGACGACCGGCATGTTGCTGAATTTCGATTTGACAAATTGGGCCGCCAGTTCTTTAAGACTGGTTGCGGGTGTCACAGAAACCACATCGGTGGTCATAATCTCTTTTGCTGTCAGCATAAACAGGCTCCTTTCAGTTGATGACGTGCAACAGGGATGTATTTAAGCAGATCACCGGCCAGCATCCCGGAATAACCGATCTCGGCAGCAAGCAAGTCGGCAGCGGTGCCATGCAACCAGGCGCCGAGACTTGCCGCGTCGAAGGCGGACAACCCCTGGGCAAGGAGTCCACCGACCAGACCGCTGAGGATATCGCCACTACCGGCAGTGGCCAATCCGGCATTGCCACTGCTGTTGATCCGGACCCGGCCTTCAGGGTCGGCAATCACCGTCCGGGCACCCTTCAGCAACAACACAACCCGATGATCAAGCGCGAACTGTCGTGCCAGCCGGAAACGATCGGCTTCAATCTCGGCAACAGACCGTCCGATCAGGCGCGAAAACTCGCCGGGATGCGGAGTCAGAACCGGGGTCTGCGCAGTACATTCCTGTAAAATTTCCGTCGCTCCCGTCAGCGCATTGAGACCATCGGCGTCAAGCACCAGCGGACAGGGGCAGTCAACCACCAATCGGCGGACCGCCTCGATCGTCTGCAGGTCCTGACCCAGGCCCGGCCCGAGGATCAAAGCCTGCCAGTTGGCAGCAAATTCCTCGATCAGGGAACAATTCTCGCTGACCAGATGATCCTGATCACCATTAAGTGCCCGGGTCATCACTTCAGTCAGCTTGACTTCAACAATAGCATGGAGTTTCGCCGGGCAGGCAAGCGTTACCAGCCCCGCGCCACTACGCAGACCGGCCTCACTGCAAAGCACTGCCGCACCTGTCATTCCGCTTGATCCGGCAACAACCCCCAGATGGCCGAAAGATCCTTTGTGCCCGGTGGACGGTCGCAGTGGCAACAAGCTGGTCGCTTCTGGTGCTTCGACCAGGCTGCATTCAAAATTGGTCCGGGGCCGTTGTGTCCGGGGGATTCCGATCTCCAGCACCCGCATCTCACCGACATAATCCGCACCCGGTCGACTGCCGTGACCTATCTTGGCGGCATCAAAAGTGAGAGTCAGATCAGCTTTGACCGCAACCCCCAGAACCCGGCCATCTGAGCCAGAGACCCCCGAGGGGATATCGACCGCAACCACCTGGGACGGATCCTGATTGATCAAACCGATTGCCGCAGCATAAAGCCCGGTCACCTCAGAGGACAGCCCGGTGCCAAGCAGCGCATCAATCAGCAGCAGCGGGGCTGCCTGTTTAAACTCGCTCTCAAGTGTTGACTCGTCCAGGACAAAACGAACATCTCCCCCCAGCTGCCGGAGGACCCCGAGCATCAGACCGGCATCACCGGTTATCCGCTCCTCGGTCGCCAGGACCAGAGTCTGCACTTTCCAGCCGCGATCCAAAAGAATACGGGCAATCACAAAACCATCGCCGCCGTTATTGCCGCGCCCGGCCAGAACCAGAACCGGGCCGGGAAAGAGCTCATGGGCATCACTCAGAATCGCGTCGGTCGCGGCCCGCCCGGCGTTTTCCATCAGCACAGCGCCGGGGATACCCAGAATCTCGATTGCATTGTGATCACACAACTGCATCTGTTCGGCAGTAACCAGCTTCATCTGACACCTGCTTGAAAAAAGTGGACTGAACGGGTTGAGGACTCAGTTTTCAAGTATAACCGATGCCACGCCGTAGTCACCGTCGTGACTGTAGGAGAGATGGGTTCGAACTGCGCCTTTTTCAGTCAAAAGATCCTGAGCACGACCGCTCAAGCTCAATGACGGACGCCCCAGGTCATCACGGACGACCTCAATCTGTTGCCAACTGAGACCGAAGCGTAGACCGGTACCGAGTGCCTTCAGAAAGGCTTCCTTGGCGGCAAAGCGTACTGCCAGATGCGACGCGGGATCCTTGTGTGCCAGAGCATAGTCACGTTCCGCGCGCGTAAACAAACGCTCCAGCAGCGCGGTTTTCCCCTCATCGACAAAGCGCCGAAAACGTGGGATTTGCGCCAGATCAATGCCGCTGCCGACAATCGCCATCAGCTCTCCTTCAGCAGTTCGAGCATCTCGCGCACCGCACGTTCCATCCCGACCAGCGCGGCGCGACCGACAATACTGTGTCCGATATTGAATTCTTCAATCCCTGCCAGAGCCGCTACCGGACCAATATTTCGATAATTCAGCCCGTGACCGGCATTGATCCCCAAACCAAGCTTGCGGGCGGCACTGATCGCAATTTCGATTCGCCGCAACTGTTCGCGCTGCTCTTTTTCGTGCCGCATCTCGCAGTAGGTGCCGGTATGGATTTCGATATAATCGGCCCCAACCCGATGACAGGCTTTGATCTGCTCGATATCCGGCTCGACAAAAAGACTGACGACGATCCCGGCCTGTTGCATCAGGGCGATTTTCTGTTTGAGGGACTGACGCATCATCGAGACATCAAGCCCGCCCTCAGTTGTCAATTCATGACGACCTTCAGGGACCAGCGT
>JAJRWF010000006.1 GCA_024276905.1 Deltaproteobacteria bacterium | reverse complement strand
TTTTCTGGCAACAGCTGCAGATAGAGATAATTTCTTTGGGGGATTCCTTTTTGGCTAAAGAGCCTGGCAGGCCGTCATGTTTGTGAATGGCATTGATCATATGACTTATCCCCCCTGAAAAAAGTTTTGTGTCGCGTTAGACGCTCTTGCGACAGATCCCTCACCTTGAATAAAAACCTACCATGATTTTAGTGCCAATGAAAAGAAAAAACACTACATTTAGGTGTCTACGGCATTGAGAACACTATATATAGTGTGCGTAAGCTGTGGACAAAAACGCTAACCAGTAATAAATACACTGGTTTTTACCCCTCTCTGGATAAAGTGGATAACTCGATGGATTCTTGAACCAAAAAGTTGCCCCTGTCCTCAAAAATGGACGCAGGCAGGGGCATAAAGGTCTCTTTAAATAGGGCTTGTTGTTAGCGTCGGGATTGATCTGACGGCTAGAGATAAAACATAATTGCGGAAGATGTCTCCTCGAAGATCTGGAAGGCCAGGGATGAAAATGGATCGGATTCTTGCTGCAATAAATGCTTGCGCCATCTGTAAAAGGACTCTTGCGCATGAGCCGCGTCCAGTTGTCGCAGCCAGTTGTACCAGTAAAATCATCATTATCGGGCAGGCCCCGGGGCGCAAGGTTCATGCGAGCGGGATTCCATGGAACGATCCAAGCGGTGATCTGCTGCGCGACTGGATGGGAGTGGACAAAGAAGCCTTTTACGATAGCAGTCAGATCGCCCTGATACCGATGGGCTTTTGTTACCCCGGCACTGGCGCTTCGGGTGATCTGCCACCACGCCCGGAGTGTGCGCCGCGCTGGCATGCCGCGCTTTTCGAAGCGATCCCCAACTGTCAGCTGCGGGTTTTGATCGGTCAGTATGCCCAGCGCTATTATCTGGACCAGCATCGAGGAGAGAATTTGACCGCAAGGGTACGGCGCTTTGCGGATTATCTGCCGCAACAGTTTGTTTTGCCGCATCCCTCACCGCGTAACAGATTGTGGTTACGCAGGAATCCCTGGTTCGAAGAGGATGTGTTGCCTGTTTTCAGGGCGCTGGTCGCAGAGATTCTGCAGAATTGATGAAACAGGGGTCAGCCTGCGCAGGTTTTCGTCCCAGGCAAAGAGGAGATGCCTGCCCTGCCTCGCAGGGTGAAGTAGTCTTGCGGGGTGTTGATGTTGCGGAACGAGAGTCCCTCCGGATCGTAACGCTGCCAGGATTCTGCAGGGACCTCGGCGACCCTGACCGCCGGGAAAAAGTCGATGATCCGGCGACTGCTGCTCTCCAGAACCGCTGCCATGGCCGGCAGGCAATTTTTGGCATAGCAGGCGTGCAGCGGCTCAAGACCAGAATCATTGCGCGGAATATGAACATCGGTCCGGCGGGCGTCATGGCAGAGATAACGGATCAGATCCGGTTGCAGGAAGGGCATGTCGCAGGCAACAACAAAAATCTGCGGCTGGTCCGCATGGTACAGACCGGCATGGATGCCTGCCAGAGCGCCCCGGCCGGGATAGCAGTCCGGGACCTTGTTGCAGGGAATGCCGGCGTAAATCTCCGGAGAGTTGGTGACGATCAACACCTCCTCGAACAAGCTCGCCAGCAGTTGATAGCTGCGATCAATAAAGCGTTCGCCATCGAGCGGCAACAGTGATTTATCGCTGCCCATGCGCCGACTTTCTCCACCGGCAAGGATGACTCCCGTGGTTGCCGGAATCTTGTCGGTGGCGGTTGGCGGCAGGGGTTGTCGGTCCAGAGACGCTTCCAGGGGTTGTCCTCTGGAAGGCAGTCCTATGGGTAATACGCTCATATTCAGGCTCCCGGAGTCTCTTTTTTCCCGCGGCTGAAGCCTTCTTTGGCCGCCAGCAGATCAAGGTGCAAGGTGGCAACATCCTCAATTTCCAGGGGTAGCCCCTCCCCCCGCTCACGGCTGTCGACGACTTTCAGGTAGCCGCTGCATTTGCGGCAGATATCGACCCGGCAGCCGGGCTCTCCTTCGGCGGTGAAATAAGCGAGACTGTCGTGGTCGCTATTGCCGCAATGGGTGCAGGTCAGGCGGTGGAACGACCAGTTGCTGTTGCAGAGACTGCACTGCAGTCGTTTTTGCCCTTCTTCGCCACTCAGTTCAGCGATGGCCGGCAGGCCGCCGCAGAGCGGACAGTAGCCTTGATCCCAGTTCTGGACCTGAGTTTTCAGTCCTTCCGCACGACAACGCTGCAGAGCCGCCCCGAGGGCGGTGGTCAGGCAGTATTCGAGCAGAGCGGGCTGGGCCCCGGTTGCTTCGGCAGCCTGGCTGATCGGTTCGCGGTTGCGCTCAAAAACCGCCCGTAACAGTTCCGTCAGATTCAGGTTGCCCGCCTGCAGGGCGGTCTGCAGGGCCTGCAGTTCATCCTGCCCCTGCTGCCCATGCTCGTGCATCACCTGCAACAGAGCGGCAAAAAAGATTTGTGCCGCCGCCGGATCGAACGTCAACATATCGCCGCTGAGTAGCGGGAATCCCTGTTTCTGACGTGGTTCCGCCATTTCGTCATCGACCTCAACCTGCAAAAACGGGACAGCGTTGTCAAACAACCGGTAGAGGCAGGTATAGAAGCGGCAAACCTCGTTAAGGGCCGGTTTCGCAGTGGCCAGTTCCTGTAGACGTTGGAGACGTTTTTCCAGCATCATATTCTCCTGAACTTTCATGTGTTTTATTCTGCCCCGCTCTGCGACTGCAGGGCGGGGCAACGGGTCAGTCCTTGACAACCTTCCGATACCATTTGCTGGCATGTTTTTTCGCCCAGCGCTTACGCACCTGACCGTAGAGCATCCCTTCAAGGGTCCCCGGGTTGCCGATGGTGGCCAGGTAAACATGGACGACCATGCCGACCATGAACAGGGTGAAAAACAGGCCATGCAGCATCAGTGAAAATTTGGTCAATTCACGGCTGAAGGCGGTTGGATCCCAGATGATAAAGCCTGTCGCTCCCATGATCAGCGCCGCGATGATGGCGAAGATGCCGAACAGTTTCTGCCCGGCATTGAACTTGCCCTGCGGAATCTCCTGTTCCTTGCGCGACAGGTAGCCGCCAAGTTTGGCAATCCATTTTCGGTCATCCTCGTCGAAACTGCAGGTTTCGCCGACATGGCGCAGGAACAGCAGGACCGAACAGGCCAGGAAAACCACCCCGGACCATTTGTGGACGAAGATTCCCTGCTGTGGGCCACCGAACAGATCGAAATAGTCGAAGAAGGTGTGGGCGAAAAGGCCAAGTCCCGACAGCACCAGCAGGAAGAAGGAAATCGCGACTGCCCAGTGCAGAATGCGGTCGGCGGCATTAAAACGATCGATATAGTTGGCCATGATCATTCACCTCCCTTGCGCGGTTCATCTTCTGAATCATCTATTTTCTTCGGTCCGACCGTCACATAATGCAGGGCTGCGACACCGATGGCGCCCCAGAAGCCGAGAATTCCCAGTGGTTTGACAACATCTTTCCAGAAGAAAATCGAGGCCGGAATCGCCGGATTTTTCGGCAGACGGTAGGTTCCCGGCTCGTCGTCGAGAACATAGAGCACCCCGAGGCCGCCAAGATCGTTTTCACCGTAGAGCTTCTTGCCCGCAGCTTTGGCTTCACTGATCAGTTGATCACGGTCGCCGAATTTCAGGGTCTGGGTCGGGCAGGCCTTGACGCAGGCCGGAGCCAACCCGTTCTGGATGCGGTCGCTGCAGGCATGGCATTTGGTGATCTTCTGATTCTCATCATAACGTGGGACATCAAAGGGGCAGCCGTTAACGCAGTAGTGACATTCGATGCACTTTTTCTGATCGTAGGCGACCATCCCTTCTTTGGTGTGATAGAGCGCACCGGCAGCAGGGCAGACCTTGACGCATCCGGCGTCGGCACAATGCATACAACGGCGGTTGATGAACAGCCAGCGCAGATCATCACCCTTGTCCTGTTCGATAAAATGAATCTGGTTGTAAAGTTGCGGCGTCAAATCGGGCGGATTTTCATAGCTGCCCCGGTTGACCGTTGCTTCGGCTTCGAGTTTATTCCACTGTTTGCAGGCGACCTGACAACTGCGACAGGCGGTGCAGCGGGTGGTATCGATCATAAATGCTTTGCGTTTCATATCCTCACCCCCTGGCCTTTTCGACGTTGACCATAAACGCCTTGGTTTCCGGAATCATGGTATTGGCGTCGCCAGCAGTTGGCGTCAGCAAATTGGCACTGTCTCCGGCATTCGGTGTATTCCAGCCGAAGCACCAGGGCAGACCGACCTGATGGACGGTGGTGCCCTGGACCTTGAAGGGGCGGAAACGCTTGGTGACAATCGCCACCGCGTCGACGCTGCCGCGGCCCGAGCTGACTTTAACCAGTTCGCCTTGGCCTATCCCGCGATCCTTGGCCAGTTCCGGGCTTAATTCGACAAACAGCTGAGGTTGAAGTTCCAGCAGCCAGGGGGTGTTGCGGGTCATGACTCCGGTCTGCCAGTGTTCAGTGACCCGATAGGTGGTGGCGACAAAGGGATAACGCTGATCACTGTTATGATAGACATCCTGTGGCAGCTTCTCGTTCCCCTCGTAGAACAGTTTCATCGCCGGATTGATCCGGGCCTTGGAGAGCGGATTCTTTTCGAGCGGACTCTCCAGCGGCTCATAGTGTTCGGGAAAGGGACCTTCCTTCATCTTGGCGCCGAAGATCGAGGCTACCCCGTCGGGGAGCATGATGAAGGATTTTTTGGTGCCGGATTGTGAAAGCGGCTTCCAGCCCCCGTCGGGAACATCCCCTTTCCACTTGGCACCATTCCACCAGATAACCGGTTTCTCCTTGTTCCAGGGCACCCCGTCGGCGTTGACCGAGGCGCGGTTATAGAGGATGCGGCGGTTGACCGGCCAGCACCAGCCCCACTCGGGATAGAGGCCGATACCGCTTGGATCCTTCAGGCTGCGGCGGGCCATATTGTTGCCGCCGGCATTATAGCTCTGACAGTAGAGCCAGTTACCCGACAGGGTGGAACCGTCGTCTTGCAGGTAGGCAAAAGAAGGCACCAGGTCGCCGCGTTTGAAGGTCTTGCCCTTGACCACCTTGTCGGTCAGAAAATAGCCGTTGATTTCCTTGGCGACCGCATGAATGTCCATCTTGCGCACCTGGCCGTCAAGCAGTTTGAAGCCGTAGTTCCAGCTCAATTTCAGGATCGGGTCAGGAAAAGCACCGCCCTCAGCGGCGTAGCGCTTGCGGACCCGGTGCTGCAGTTCATTCATGATCTCTGAATCGTGGCGGCTGTTGCCGAGCGGTTCCACCGCCTGGTAGCGCCACTGGGCCCAGCGGCCCGAGTTGGTGATGCTGCCCTCTTTTTCAAAAGACGCGGCCACCGGCAGAAAAAAGACCTCGGTATCGATTTTGGCCGGGTCCATCTTCGGCCCCTTCCAGAACGAAGCCGTCTCATTGTCGAACAGGTTGACTGTCACCATCCAGTCAAGCTTGGCCATTGCCTGACGCACCTTGTTGGCATTACTGCCGCTGCAGGCCGGGTTCTGTCCCCAGGCGAAAAACCCTGTGATCTGATCGCGAACCATGCGGTCGAAAATCATCAGCCAGGACGCATTCTGGCCATCGTCCAGTTTCGGCAGCAGCTGGTAGCCGAATTCATCATCGGTGGTCAGATTGGTGTCGAAATGTGCACGCAGCAACGAGGTGATGTACTTACCGCGGTTGCCCCACCAGTTGGCACTTTGCGGGTCGTTGGTGGTCGGGGTCGTCTTTTTGATATAGGTTGCCAGGTCCTTGAGACTCGCTTTCGGCGTCGGCAGATAACCGGGCAGGATATGGAACAGCAGGCAATGGTCGGTCGAACCCTGGACGTTCGATTCCCCACGCAGGGCGTTGACACCGCCACCGGCGATGCCGATGTTGCCGAGCAGCAGCTGGATAATGGCCATGGTGCGAATATTCTGGGTGCCCACGGTATGCTGAGTCCAGCCCATGGCGTACATGATGGTTGCCGCCTTGCCCGGTTTGCCTGTCGAGCCGTAGATCCGGTAGATCTCGTCAAGCTTCTCGACCGGGGTGCCGGTGATGTCGGAGACCAGCTCGGGGGTGTAGCGTGAAAAATGTTTCTTTAACAGCTGGAAGACACAAGAAGGATCCTGCAGGCTCGAATCGCTCTTCGGCACGCCACTGGCGTCGCGCTGGAAGTTCCAGGTTGTTTTGTCGTAGCTGCGTTTGTCAGTATTGTAGCCGGAGAACAGGCCGTCCAGGTCCCCCGGCATCTCGAAGCGCGGATCGACGAGGAAGGTGGCGTTGGTGTGCAGCTGCAGATATTCCCGGTGATAGAGTTCGTTGGTCAGGATGTAATTGATCATCCCGCCCAGAAACGCGATATCGGTGCCGCTGCGCAGTGGCGCATAGACATCCGATCTGGCGCTGGTGCGCGTGAAGCGTGGGTCAACACTCAGGATTTTGGCGCCGTGTTCCTTGGCTTCGAGGACATAGCGAAAAGAAATCGGATGGTTCTCAGCGGCATTTGAACCCATTATCAGAACAACGTCCGAGTTGCGGATGTCGATCCAGTGATTGGTCATGGCGCCGCGGCCGAATGAGGTCGCCAAACTGGCAACCGTGGCGGAGTGTCATATTCGCGCCTGGTGTTCGATAGATGTCAGGCCCCAGCTGCGCAACATCTTTTGCAGCAGGTAGCATTCCTCATTGTCGAGGGCCGCGCTGCCGACCGAAGCGATCGCTTCGGTCCGGTTGACAACCTGTCCCTTGGCATTTTTCTCGGTGAAGGTCGCATCGCGGGTTGCCTTGACGCGATCAGCGATCTGGTCCAGAGCCCAGTCCCAGGAAACCGTCTTCCATTCTCTGGCTCCCTTGGCGCGATACATCGGCTCGGTGATACGCTGTTCGTTGTGGCGCAACTGGTAGATCGAGGCTCCCTTGCTGCAGAGGGTGCCACGATTGATCGGATGGTCTGGATCGCCCTCGGTGTTGATCAGTTCGCCGCCGCGGGTATGGACGATCAATCCGCAACCGACCGCGCAATAGGGGCAGATGGTGGTGGTTTCTCTGGCGTATTGGATCGCCAGGGGCCCTGCCTCGGCCTCAGCGGCTTTCAGACCGATGCCGAGAACCGATCCGGCGACCGTTGTGCCTGAAAACTTGAGAAAGTTACGTCTGTTCAGTTGCATGATGCTTACCTCCCTTGCGTTGGAAACAGGTCGAAACACCCACAGTTGCAGGTGAGAAGAATGACTGATCGGGCTGCGCAATCCGCAAGCCATAGACCTGTTTCAAAGGCAAGTTGTATACCAGTGTTTTAATGAAGGCCATTTTTGCATCAAAAACAGCAGGTTGGGCACTTATGGCGTAAAAACAACCTGGGATTACCAGTTCTTTGTTGTATACATTCTTCCAGAACAGTATGGTTTGTGGGTAGAAAGTATCCAGGCAGGGCTGGCCCATCATTCTCTTTAAGGCTTCGGAGCAATAAATCATGGATGGACGAATTTATATCTGCGACGACGAGGTCGGAATGCTGCGTTATCTGAAAAAAATGCTCGGCGGCTGGGGCGCCGAGGTCCAGACCTACAGGTGCCCGCTGGCATTGCTCGAAGTTCTGCAGGGAGGTGCGTCGTCCGTTGACCTGTTGCTGCTCGATATCAAGATGGCTGAACTGGACGGGCTGGAAACTCTGCGCCGGGTACGTGGCTGTCGACCGGAGCTGCCGGTGGTGATGATGACCGGACACGGCAGTGTCGAGTCGGCGGTCGAGGCGATGAAGCTCGGAGCACAGAACTACCTGACCAAACCCTTCCCCCAGGAACAATTACGGGCGGTGGTTGAACAGAGTCTGCAACGAGAAAAATTGTTGGTCGAAAACCGGATACTGAAACAGAAATTACACCAGCAAAGTGGTGCTGATCAGGTGATATTTAAAAGTCCCGCCTTCGCCGAGGTTCATGATCTTGCTCTGCGCGTCACCGGGGTTGATTCTCCGCTGCTGGTGCTTGGTGAGAGCGGCAGCGGCAAGGAGTTGATCGCTCGTCTTGTCCACCGCAACAGTCCACGCAGCCAGGCGCCCTTACTCGCCATCAATTGTGCGGCCCTGACCGAGACCCTGCTTGAAAGTCAGCTGTTCGGCCATATCAAGGGCGCCTTTACCGGCGCCCTGCAAAATCAGCCGGGACTGCTTGCGACAGCTGAAGGTGGTACCCTGTTTCTCGACGAAGTCGGGGAGTTAAGCCCGGCACTGCAGGCCAAGCTGCTGCGGGTGCTGCAGCAGGGTGAGTATCTGCCGGTCGGTTCGACGCGGACAAAGCAGGCCGATGTGCGCTTTGTCTCTGCCACCAACAAGGACCTTGAGCAGGAGGTTGTCGCGGGCCGCTTTCGCGAGGATCTGTTCTATCGTCTCAACGTAATTACCCTGGAACTGCCACCATTGCGTGAGCGGCCCGAGGATATTGCGCTGCTGGCCGAACACTTTCTGGACAAGATGGCAAAACGGCTCAATCAGCCACGTAAAAAAATCAGTGACGAGGTCATGACCGCTCTGCACCAGCACGATTGGCCCGGGAATGTTCGTGAACTGGAGAATGTCATCGAACGCAGTGTGGTCCTGGCCCTTGGTCCGACCCTGACCCTTGACCTGTTGCCAGCAAAGTTTCGGGTAACCGAACTGCTGCCGACGGCGGCGACACTGTCCTCTTTCAGTTTACGTGATGCAGAAAAACTGCAGGTGCAGCGGGCGCTGGATAAAACCGGCTGGAACAAGAGCCGCACGGCGCAATTGCTCGGCGTGACACGCAAGACCCTCGATAAAAAGATTCGGGATTTCGAGCTCCTGCGCGAGGAGCTGCCATGAAACAGCGCCTGCTGTCGTATGCTCTGTTGTTTCTGCTGCTTGCACAGCCACTGCTTGCACATTCTGAGAAAAATGGCAGCACAGAAATCCTGCTCGGGATGTCGACGGCCTTAAGTGGCCCGGCCGCCGAACTGGGTAAGGAGATGCGCCGTGGAGTTCTGGCTGGTCTTGAATATGCCAACCGGGCCGGTGGTGTCAATGGACGAGCTCTGCGGCTGATCGCTATGGATGATGGTTACGAACCCTCACGGACCGCGCCGAACATGCACAAACTGCTTGAAGAAGACCGGGTGTTGGCGATAATCGGCAATGTCGGAACTCCGACTGCCATCGCGTCATTGCCGCTGATCCGTGAACAGCGAACGCTCTTTTTTGCCCCCTTTTCCGGTGCCGGCGGTCTGCGGCGCAACCCACCGTAACGCTATGTTATCAATATCCGCGCCAGCTATGCGGAAGAGATTGCCGCCATGGTCGATGCGCTGGTCGAACGTGGTGGACTGCGACCGGAGGAAATCGCATTTTTTACCCAGCGTGACGGTTACGGCGATGCTGGTTATGTCGGTGGTTTCAGCGCCCTTAAACGTCACGGACTGCGCAGCGAACAACAGGTGCTGCATGTGCGTTATCGGCGTAATACCCTGGCGGTTGAAAATGCTCTCGCCGATCTGTTGCTGGCCGAGCATCAGCCACGGGCCGTGATCATGGTCGGTGCCTACGCACCCTGCGCCAAGTTTATTCGTCTGGCACGCAAATCGGGCCTGGATGCCCTGCTGCTCAATGTCTCTTTTGTCGGCAGTGCCGCCCTGGTTGCTGATCTCGGCAGGGACGGAGATGGGGTCGTTGTGACCCAGGTCGTCCCTCATCCTGTCGCAAGTGCTCTGCCCCTGGTCCGCGCTTACCGCGATGATCTGGCTTTGATCGACGATCAGGCTCCCAGTTTTGTCAGTCTCGAAGGCTATGTTGCTGCCCGGACCTTGTTGGCCGGTATGGAACGGGTTAACGGGCCGCTGACGCGAGAAAATTTGATCGATGGCCTGGAAGGGTTGGGAGAGTTCGATCTGGGCATCGGTACCGTACTGAACCTCAGTGCAGGGAGTCACCAGGCCAGCCATCGGATCTGGCCGACATGGCTGGTGGACGGGCAGGTTGTTTCTGTCAGTTGGGAGCGGGTTGTACAAAAACTGCCACCCCGGAGGGTCCCGTGAAACCGCTTAAGCCGGGGCGCAAAATTACCTTGCTGGTCTGGGTTCTGGTCATGATCGGACTTTTGGCCGTGCTGGTGACCAACGGTCTGGTTGGTTGGACCCTGCATGGTTTTAATCTGGAACGGCAGTAGCTGGCAGAACAGGAGGCGCGTCTCAGCCGCGGGGCCGAACAACTCAGACGGCTCAGCCGCCAGGCGCAGACGGCTTTGAGTGACATGCTGCAACTGGACCTCGGCCCGGTGGGGGAAGCTTTTCCCGAAGCTGCTCTCGATCAGTTGCAGGTTGAATTCCAGAAGACCCTTGGGCTTTCAGAGCTGAAACTGGTCAGCGATGAACTGGGACAACGCAGCCATAACCTGCGGCGTATCTGGCAGCGTGCGGTTGCCTGGCGGGCCGATTACCGGCCGATCTATCTTGATAACCGCGACAAGCACAGTTTACGAAAGGTTCGCAGCTATCTGCAAAGGTTGCGCGCCGATCTGGAAATATTTGAAGGGCGCCGACGGTTGCAGGGAGCATTGACGATCCGGAGCTGGCGTGAGGCAGAAGGGGCTGAGGCACAACGGTTGGCCGAAGAGTTGCTCAGCTACCGCAATCAAACCTGGCGGCGCAGTCTGGACAGTATCAATACGGAACTGGTTGATCTGTCGCGTATGGTCGAAATTCTGGCCGGGGAAGATCGTCTCGATCAACTGGCTGACCTCAAGGACAATCAGCTCAAACCGAGTCTGGAACGGCTGGCCCGTGAACTGACCCGCTTGCGGGCTGCCGGCCAGCTACGCTCGGAGGAACTGCCGGCAGCGGTCGTTCAGGAGCTCAACGAAGCGCTGTTCGGGCGCGGTTACGCCATTTACGAAGAATACCAGACAATCCGTCCCGGCAAGGGCGGGCTTTACCTGCTGGCCTGGCAGCGGCTTGGTCTGCTGCAGCAACGGGAAGGGTTACAGGCCGAAGCACTGCGCGAACTACAGCAGCTTGAGGCTCTCTATCCGCCGCTGGCCAGCCTGACCCAGAAACGTAACAAGGAACTGGCCCGGAAAGCTGAACGAAGCCTCGCCAATGGTGCGCTCGATCTGGTCATGCTCAGCCTGCTGACCCTCGGTGGTTTTTTTGGTCTCGGCTGGCAGATTATCCGCATGACCCAGCACCAACTCGCCGCCCTGGCGCGCTTACGCCAGCAGAACGAGTTGATTCTCTCTTCTGCCGGTGAAGGGGTTCTCGGCGTCGATCGTCAGGGGAAAACAATTTTTATCAATCCGGCTGGTGCCCGCCAGCTTGGCTGGGAGCAGCAGGATCTGGTCGGCCAGAGCTATCAGCAGATTCTTGCGTGCCGGGGATCTGAGCAAAATCTGTTCGATCCGATTTCCCGTGCACTGCAGCAGGGCAGTTGCCACCGCAGCGACGAGGCTCTGTTCTGCCGCCGGGATGGCAGCCAGGTCCCGGTTGCCTGTGTTGTCACCCCGATGCATAATGAACAGCAACAGATCGAGGGGGCGGTTGTCACCTTCATGGATATTTCCGACCGCAAGGCCGCGGAACAGACCTTGCGCCGTTACTATGACCGTCTGGCCGAGCAGGAGCAGGCCCTGGCCGAACTGAACAAGGGTCTGGAACAGAAAGTTGCCGAACGGACCCGGTTGCTGGAAGAAAAAAGTCGCCAGCTGATTGTTACGCAGGAAGAGTTGGCCCATGCTGAAAAGCTTGCTGCGATCGGTTCTCTGGCGGCCGGCGTTGCCCATGAAATTAACAATCCGACTGCCATTATCCGGGGCAATGTAGAAATTCTGCAGGCGGCATTGGGGCAGCCAGGAGACTATCAGGAAGAGACCGATGAAATACTCCATCAGGTTGAGCGGATTTCCCTGATTACCGGTAACCTGTTGGCGTTTGCGCGCAAGAAGAATCTCAAGCGCAAGGATTTTGATCTCAACGAACTGCTGGAAGAAATTCTCGACCAGGTCGGGCACCATATCTCGATCGACGGAATAGAGGTCAGTTTCGTCCCGGACAACGAGATACCTCCCTATCATGGCGACGGAGAAGGCCTGCGTCAGGTCTTCACCAACCTGGTTATCAATGCCCTGCAGGCCATGGGGGAAACCGGGGTTTTAGCAATTTCCACCTGTTTTCAGAACGGACAGCTCAGTGTTCAGGTCAGCGATACCGGACCCGGCATTCCCGCTGACATTCAGGGCGAAATTTTCAACCCTTTCTTCACCACCAAAGACAACGGGACCGGCCTCGGGCTGTCCGTTTCCTACGGGATCGTTCAGGCGCATGGCGGCAGCCTTGAGATTCAAAATGTTCAGACCGGAGGGGCCTGTTTCAACGTTCTGTTGCCGACAGAGGGTTGAACGTCCAGAGAGCGGTGTTTTCAGGCAGGGGATGATGACTTCCTCATGACATCCCTGCGGCTTTTTCCAGCGCCGACGAAACATGCTCATAATCCCATGGCTTGTGGATAATTTCTGCTGCGATGCCGTTTTTCAGGCAGGTTCGAACCCGCGGATTTTCAAACGATGCAGTAAAAAGAATTCGGACCATTTCTGGCCATTGTTGCTGAATCTGTTCTAGAAGGTC
>JAJRWF010000115.1 GCA_024276905.1 Deltaproteobacteria bacterium | reverse complement strand
CTAGTGTCCCGTTTGGTTAGTTGTGTCAATTAATTCTGAGTCATTTTGGCTGCGGACAAGGCGCGCCGACGCAGGCCTAGCCTGAGTTAAACCGAGGAGGAGGAACGCAGACCGCAGCCAAAATGGCCGGAATTGGAAGGCAGAACTAACCGCACGGGACACTAGTCAAACAACACGAGGCTAAATGTTTAAATTGGACAGATCTGTAGCGATAGGAGGGGTTGTAACATGACAGACTCTGCTTCGGCAGGCCGCAAACTGAATTTTTTGCGGCAGGAAGTTTTTCAACTCTTTGTTCTTTCCGGAATGCTGACCTTTGTGATCTGGGCCTTGTTTACCTTGAGGCAGGCAGATGAAGAACGGTTCCGTTTTGAGGCCCTCAGCCGTTGTCGGGTTCTTGAAGTCGCGATTGCGGACATCCTTCATCAGGGATCGGCGCTGCAGATTTCCCTGATTCAACAACGCATTGATCGTCTGGTTCGTCGTGATTCTCGTATCGTTCGGCTCAGTGTTATTGCTCAGGCCGCTGATGGCAGATATGTTCATATCGCCAGTAGTTTGCCGAGCCGAATCGGCAAGCCGGCTCATGAGGAGGACCTTGTCGCGATTTCCTCCGGCGAAATTATTTTTCTGGAGGAAGAGTACAAAAAATCCGGGGCACTCGATATTACCTATCCGGTTCGAGATTTTGACGGCAAGGTGATTGCCCTGCTTGGGTATACCGTCAGCCGTGAACGGCATATTTATCAGACGATTGTTCTGGGCAGCCTGGGACTTCTGACCTTCAGCCTGTTGTTGTTCCATCTCTGGCAGGCCCGAATGCTTTCGCGTCAGAATATTGAAATTCAGCAGAGTCTTCGCCAGCAGTTGAAGGCCGAAGAGTCGTTACGTGATATGTCAGAAAAGCTTTACCAGGCAAAAAAAATGGAGGCGATCGGCCTGCTTGCCGGAGGCGTTGCACACGATTTGAATAATATGCTGGTCGGTGTGGTCGGGATCCCCGACCTGCTGCTGCAGGAGGGGGACCTGACGTCGCGACAGAAGGAGCAGCTTGTTACCGTTCGTGAAACCGGCATCAGGATTTCAGAGGTTGTCAACGATATGCAGGTCCTGTCCCGCAGCAGTGCTGCAAGTTGGGGCGTGATTGATCTCAACCGGACCCTTGGTGAGTATCTTGACTCTCCGGAATTTAAGGCGCGGCTGCAGGCGAATCAGGCCAGGCTGGAAACTGACCTTGCGGCCGAATTGCCTGTCGTCGTTGGAAAGAACACCCACCTGCGCAAAGTGATCATGAACTTGCTGGTTAACGCTATGGAGGCTGCCGGTCCGCAGGGAATAATTGGCGTTCAGACTCTGGAGCAGCGTTTGACTGCACCCTTGTCCGGTTATGAAGTTATCCCGGTTGGGAACTATGTCCGCGTGCAAATCCGGGATTCGGGTCAGGGAATCGATCCGGAGATCAAGGGGCGGATATTCGAGCCGTTTTTCTCCCGAAAAGTTATGGGACAGAGTGGAACCGGGCTGGGTTTGGCAATCTGCTGGTCTATTGTTCATGACCATGGTGGATTTTTTGACCTGCATTCCGATCACGCAGGGACGAGGTTTGACGTTTATCTGCCTGCAAGCAGCCACGAGGCCGGATTGGGTCATGAAGATGCTCCGGTATCATTGCCGCGGGGGGGCGGAGAGTCGATCATGGTTATTGATGATGAGGAGGTGCCGCGTCAGGTTGCCTGCGATATGCTTCGTGCTCTGGGGTATCGTGCCCTAGCGGCCGCAAGTGGGGAAAGTGCGATTTCCATGCTGGGGCAGGAACGAGTCGATCTGCTGTTGCTCGATATGATTATGGATCCGGGGATTAACGGTCTTGAGACCTATCGCCGTATTCTTGCTTTTTGCCCCGGGCAGAAGGCTCTGATTATCAGTGGCCAGGCAGAGACCGCAGATGTGGACGGTGCGCAGCAACTGGGGGCCGGAAAGTTTCTGAAAAAGCCTCTCAGCCTGCAACAGCTTGCAACGGAGGTGGCTGCTGAATTGCAGCAGAAGTCAGGTGATCAAACAACTTAATCTCTGGGATAGAGGCTATGTTTTCAACGATTGAAAACATGTAGTTTTTTATCTCTGTTCCGCGACAGAACATCAATAATTTTTACGTTGATCTTGTCGTTTGATATGGATGGCCTTGAGCACTTTGTAGATTTGACCCCTATGGGGTGATTGATATTTTTGTGTAGTCGTTCTGGAGGGTCCTGGCGTAATGAAAAAATCACTGTCAGAACGTGACATCTGTACCAAATTTATCACTCCGGCCGTTCAATCCGCCGGTTGGGATCTGCAGACTCAAATCCGTGAAGAGGTCAGCTTCACTGCCGGTCGCATCATTGTTCGCGGCAAGCTCCATTCGCGCGGCAAAGCCAAGCGCGCCGACTACGTTCTCTATCACAAACCCAACCAACCCATTGCTGTCATCGAAGCAAAAGACAATAAGCACTCGGTTGGTCAGGGTATGCAGCAGGCGCTTGATTATGCCGAAGCCCTCGATGTTCCTTTTGCCTTCAGCTCCAATGGTGATGGTTTTATCTTCCATGACCGCACCGGACTTTCAAGGCCGGTCGAACGCGAACGGACTCTCGATCAGTTTCCGTCCCCGGCCGAACTCTGGCAGCGTTATAAGCAATGGAAAGGGATCGATCCTCCCGCCGAGAATGTGGTTACGCAACCCTACTACACCGATGGCAGCGGGAAGGAGCCGCGCTACTACCAGCGAGTTGCCATCAACCGAACCGTCGAGGCCATCGCCAAAGGGCAGAACCGTTTGCTGCTGGTGATGGCAACCGGAACCGGCAAGACCTACACCGCATTTCAAATTATTTGGCGATTGTGGAAGTCACGAACGAAGAAACGCATCCTCTTTCTCGCCGACCGTAATATCCTCGTCGACCAGACCAAGACCAACGACTTCAAGCCGTTCGGAACGGCGATGACCAAGATCGTCAAGCGTCAGGCCAACAAAGCCTTCGAGATCTACCTCTCGCTGTATCAGGCGGTGACCGGCACCGAAGAGGAGCAGAACATTTACAAACAGTTCTCGCCTGACTTCTTCGATCTGATCGTGATCGACGAATGTCATCGTGGAAGTGCTGCCGAGGATTCTGCCTGGCGTGAGATTCTCGATTACTTCTCCGGTGCGACCCACGTCGGCCTGACCGCGACCCCTAAGGAGACTAAGGAAGTCTCCAATATCACCTATTTCGGTGAGCCGATATATACCTATTCTCTCCGGCAGGGGATCGATGACGGGTTCCTCGCACCCTACAAGGTTGTGCGGTTTGATCTCGACAAAGACCTGCAAGGCTGGCGCCCGGAAAAAGGGCAGACCGACAAGCATGGCAACCTGATTGAGGACCGGATCTATAACCAGAAGGATATGGATCGCAACCTGGTGATGGAGTTGCGCACCCGGTTGGTGGCCCAGAAGCTGACCGCGTTTCTCAAGGCCAGCAACCGCTTCGACAAGACTATCGTCTTTTGTGAGGACATTGATCACGCTGAACGGATGCGTCAAGAGCTGGTCAACCAGAATGCCGATCTTGCTGCCGAGAACAGCAAGTATGTGATGAAGATCACCGGTGATGATCCGCTCGGCAAGATGGAGCTGGATAACTTCATCGACCCCGAAAGCCGCTACCCGGTCATTGCCACCACTTCGCGCCTGATGAACACCGGTGTCGATGCCCAGACCTGCAAGCTGATTGTCCTTGATCAAACCATCAATTCAATGACCACCTTCAAGCAGGTGATCGGACGCGGCACCCGCATCAACGAAGACTACAGGAAATACTATTTCACCATCATCGATTTCAAGAAGGCGACCGAGCTGTTTGCTGATCCAGACTTCGATGGTGATCCGGTGGTGATTTACGAGCCTGGCCCTGAAGACCCGCCATTGCCTCCTGATGTTCCCGACGATGATGAGCTGCCGGAGCAGCCTGAACCACCACTTCTTCCAGGTGGAGATGATGGCCCCGAACCGAGGGTCAAATATGTCGTGGGAGATGTGCCGTTTTTCGTTGTCGCTGAACGGGTTCAATACTATGGGCCGGACGGCAAACTGATTACCGAATCGTTGAAGGACTACACCAAAAAGACGGTACACAAGGAATTTTCAACCCTGAATGACTTTTTACGTCACTGGAATGCGGCAGATAAGAAGCAGGCTGTCATCAGTGAGCTTGAGGAGCAGGGGGTTCTGCTTGATGCTCTGGCCGAAGAGGTAGGCAAGGATTTCGGGCCGTTTGATCTGATCTGCCATGTGGCCTTCGACCAGCCCGCCCTGACCCGTCGCGAACGGGCCGAGAATGTACGCAAGCGGAACTACTTTACCAAATATGGCGAGCAGGCCAGGGCGGTGCTGGAGGCGCTGCTGGATAAGTATGCGGATGAAGGAGTGCAGAGCATAGAAGATATGAAGGTGCTGCGTATTCAGCCCCTTGATCAATTCGGCACACCGATCGAGATTATCAAGCATTTCGGCGGTCGCCCGCAATTTGAGCAGGCACTTAAAGACCTTGAAAATCAGCTTTACGCGGGTGGCTGAAGGATAATCTTTATCTCACGCAAAGCCGCCAAGTCGCAAAGAGGGGCAAGACCAACCTCAATGATTTTCTTTGCGACTTTGCGGCTTGAGTGAGCAACAGCGAACGAGCGTGAAAAAAGACGCTTTACCGGCAACAACAAACCATCAATTTTGATAGATACGCAGGAGTTTTCCATACTATGTCAGTTTCCACCACCATCAAATCGATCCAGGACATTATGCGCAAGGACGCCGGAGTCGACGGCGATGCACAACGTATTGGCCAGCTTGTCTGGACCTTCTTTCTGAAAATATTCGATGATCAGGAGCAGGAACTCGAACTGCTTCAGGACAACTACACTTCACCGATCCCTGAACGGCTGCGCTGGCGTAACTGGGCGGCAGATAGCGAGGGGATCACCGGTGATGAGCTGCTCGAATTCATCAACAACGATCTGTTCAAGACCCTCAAGGAGCTGGAGCTGAACGCCGGAACCAACGGGCGCGGCATCGTGGTGCGCTCAGTCTTCGAGGATGCCTACAACTACATGAATAACGGCACCCTGATCCGTCAGGTGGTCAACAAGATCAACGAAATCGACTTCAACCGCTCTGATGACCGTCACACCTTTGGCGACATTTACGAGCAGATCCTCAAGGACTTGCAGAGCGCGGGCAACGCTGGGGAGTTCTATACCCCGCGAGCTGTGACCCAGTTCATGGTCGATATGGTCGATCCCGAACTGGGCGAAAAGATTCTTGACCCTGCTTGCGGCACCGGCGGTTTCCTCTCCTGTTCCATCGAGCATGTGCGCGGTAAATATGTGAAGACCGCTGAGGATGAAAAGCTCTTGCAGCAGTCGGTCTTCGGGGTTGAGAAAAAAGCACTGCCGCATCTGCTCTGCACCACCAACATGCTGTTGCACGGCATTGAGGTGCCGTCCAATATCCGCCACGACAACACCCTGGCACGCCCGCTGCGTGATTATACTCCCAAAGATCGGGTCGATGTGGTGGTCACCAACCCGCCCTTCGGTGGCACCGAAGAAGACGGCATCGAGGCCAACTTTCCGGCGACCTTTCGTACCCGTGAGACGGCGGACCTGTTCCTTGTTCTCATCATGCACCTGCTCAAGCCGGGTGGACGTGCAGCCATTGTTCTGCCCGACGGTACCCTGTTCGGTGAGGGGGTCAAGACCCGCATCAAGGAGAAGCTGTTAGAGGAGTGCAGTCTGCACACGGTGGTCCGTCTGCCCAACGGCGTCTTCAACCCTTACACCGGTATCAAGACCAACCTGCTGTTTTTCACCAAGGGAGAGCCAACTAAAGAGGTCTGGTATTACGAGCACCCCTATCCCGCAGGGGCCAAGAGCTACAACAAGACCAAGCCGATGCGCATCGAGGAGTTCGCGCCCGAAAAAGCCTGGTGGGGTGGTGAGAAAAGATCTGGGCGCGAAGAGAGTGAACAGGCGTGGAAGGTTTCGGTTGAGCAGATCAAGGCCAACGGTTATAACCTCGACATCAAGAACCCCAACACTGTTGAGGATGATCTGGGTGATCCTGAGGAGTTGCTGGCCGAGTACAAGACGTTGCTGGTCAGCGTAGCCGAGACGCGTGAGAAGTTGAAACGGGAACTGATGGATGCTCTGGGAGGGGGAAATGAATGAAGTTGTCATTTTTCAGACGGATACGGGTCAAACCGGCTTGCAGGTTCAACTCGACCAGGAAACGGTCTGGCTGACCCAGAAGCAAATGTCTGAACTGTTCGACAAAGATGTCAGAACCGTCAATGAGCACCTGAAAAATATCTTTAAAGAAGGTGAGTTGGAAGAGTCAGCAGTTATCCGGAAATTCCGGACAACTGCCGCAGACGGAAAATCCTACAATACGGCACACTACAATCTTGATGTCATTATTTCGGTTGGCTATCGAGTCAAGTCCATTCAGGGAACACGCTTCCGGCAATGGGCTACTCGAACCCTTCACCAGCATATTGTTACGGGTTACACAATCAACGAACAACGCTTGCGGGAAGAGACAGCCAAATTTAAAGAGATGCAGCAGACGGTTCAACTGCTCACCAGAACTTTAGCCGGGCAGGAGCTGGTTAACGATACCGGCAAAGAGGTTCTGCAGGTCATCAACGATTATGCCTACGCCCTGGCCACTCTGGATCGTTACGATCATGGTTCTCTGGCGGTTGAGGCAACCAGTGGTCCGGCCAGCTTTGTGCTGGAATATGCCAAGGCAATCGCTCTGGTGCAGTCGATGAAGGGCGATTTTGAAGGTCTGTTCGGCCAGGAGAAAGATCAGGGCTTTAAAAGTGCCCTTGGGGCAATCAGTCAGACCTTTGATGGTAAAGATGTTTATCCCAGCATCGAAGAAAAAGCCGCCAATCTGCTCTATTTTATCGTTAAGAATCACGCTTTCACCGATGGCAACAAACGCATTGCCGCCGCTGTTTTTATCTATTACCTCTCGGCCAACGGCATTCTCTATCGCCCCGATGGCAGCAAGCGTCTGGCTGACAATGCGCTGGTGGCGTTGACCCTGTTGATTGCCGAAAGCCGACCCGAGGAAAAAGAGATCATTGTTAAAGTGATTGTCAATTTGATCAATCGGAGTAATGACTAGGCGATGGGGTATAATCCTGACATTCATCACCGGAGATCGATTCGTCTCAAGGGCTATGATTATTCGCAACCCGGTGCCTATTTTTTGACCATCTGCACCCAAGATCGCAAATGTCTATATGGCGAAATTGTTGATGACAAGATGCGTTTGAATGATGCCGGACAAATGGTTCAAACCGTTTGGGATGAAATCCCGGCTTATTATCCGGGCATCGATATCGACGCATTCATGATCATGCCCAACCATATCCACGGCATCATCAAAATCGTAGGGGCGGCCCCAACGCAGACAAACGCCAACGTAGGGGCGGCCCCCTGTGGCCGCCCTAATCGGCAACCGCAGAACAAATACGGGCAACCACGGGGGGTTGCCCCTACGGGGTTGTCATTGCCGGATGTGGTGAATCGTTTCAAAACCATGACCACGAAACGATATGCCGATGGCGTGAAACAACATGGTTGGCCTGCATTCCCTGGCAAATTATGGCAAAGCAATTATTACGAACGGGTGATTCGCGACGAACATGAATTGTCTGGTATTCGTGAATATATCGCTGGCAACCCGGCACAATGGACCACGGATACAGACAATCCGTTTGTCGTAGGGGCGGCCCCCCGTGGCCGCCCAGAACCAACACAAACAAAAGCCAACGTAGGGGCGACCCCCTGTGGCCGCCCTCATAATCGGCAACCACCGAATAACCGGGCAACCACAGGTCAAATGCGGGCAACCACAGGGTCAAATGCGGGCAACCACAGGGTCAAATGCGGGCAACCACAGGGGGTTGCCCCTACATTGCGTGAGAAAAAAGGTTTTGGTTTTATGACTGTCGAGACATTCTTCACCAATTTCGGACATCTGGCCGATGCGCCCAACGGGGTGCAGAAATTGCGGGAGTTGATTCTTCAACTTGCGGTGCAGGGGAAGTTGGTGCCGCAGGATGCGGAGGATGAACCGGCTTCGGTTTTTCTGGAGAGGATTCGGGCTGAGAAGGAGAGTCTTCTTAGGGAGAAAAAGACCAGGGCGTCTAAAACACTGCCGGAAATCACAGTAGATGAAGCATTTTATCCGCTTCCCAAAGGGTGGGAGTGGGTGCGATTAGGTGAACTTGGCGAAACGCAAACAGGGACGACACCACCCAAAAAAGATAAAGAAAATTGTGGCAACTATATTCCCTTTGTCGGACCGGGGAACATTAAAGATCACGTGATCGATTATTCCGGCGAGGGTTTGTCAGAGCTGGGCCTTTCGAAGGGCCGATTAATCGAAAAGAACTCGATTTTGATGGTCTGTATCGGTGGGAGCATTGGCAAGCATGCGATTAACGAGCAAGATATTTCATGCAATCAGCAGATAAATACGATAACTCCTTACCTGTGTATTTCCGTGAAGTATATTTTTTATGCAACGGGAACGAGGTTGTTTCAAAACTTTGTAGTTGAAGAAGCCAGTGGATCAGCAACTCCGATCATAAATAAGCAAAAATGGTCTTCTATTCCAATTCCTTTGCCGCCTGAACCAGAACAAAAACGCATCGTCGCCAAGGTCGACAAACTCATGGCCCTGTGCGACGAACTCGAAGCCCGCCAGCAAAAAAAGCAGCAGGTACGGGTGCGCCTCAACAACGCCGCTCTCGACGGACTGCTCACCGCCCGTGAACCGGACGAATTCGCCGACCACTGGCAGCGCATCTGCAACAACTTTGACCTGCTCTACGACCACCCCGAAACCATCACCAAGCTCCGCGCCGCCATCCTCCAACTCGCCGTCCAGGGCAAACTTGTGCCGCAAGATCCGAATGATGAACCGGCTTCGGTTTTGCTGGAGAGGATTCGGGTTGAGAAGGAGAGGTTGGTTAAAGAGGGGAAGATCAAAAAGCAAAAGAAACTGCCTGCAATCAAAGATGAGGAAAAGCGGTTCGAGTTACCTGTTGGTTGGGTATGGTCCAGAGTCTGGAATGTGGCAGAGATGATCACTTCTGGTTCACGGGGATGGGCTAAGTATTATGCTGACAAGGGGCCAATTTTCGTAACAATGGGCAATCTCTCAAGGGGGCACTATAAGTTAAGAATGGAGACAATTCGCTATGTTAATCCACCGATTGCCGGCGAAGGATCTCGTACAAGACTAGTTGAAAATGACCTTCTGATTTCGATAACTGGTGATGTTGGAAACCTTGGTTTGATTACAAAGGACTTTGGTGAAGCCTATATTAACCAGCATACCTGTCTCCTTCGGTTTATGCCGGAATGTCAAAGTCGATATTTCCCTGAGTTGATGAGGTCACCGTTAGCAACCTTGCAGTATGATGCTCCGCAGAGGGGAATAAAGAATAGTTTTAGATTGGGTGATGTGGGTGAGATGATTATCCCTGTCCCCCCTCTCAAAGAACAAAAACGCATCGTCGCCAAGGTCGATCAACTTATGGCCCTGTGCGACCAACTCGAAGCCAAACTCAACCAGACCCGGCAGCAGAGCGAGAAGCTGATGACAGCTACCGTTCGGCATCTTTTGGTGGCGTGACGCAGAAATAAATACTAAACAGAAGACAACGATTTATCGTCTGGGTTTCTATAGTCGCCATCCACTAGCCAGGAAGTTTTTCAAAGAAGCCCGGAAATACAGTGAAGACCAATTAGGTTTTGGATTCTGACATGAGCACAAAATCAAAAATAGAATGGACCGAACAGACCTGGAATCCGGCGGTCGGCTGCACCAAGGTTTCACCCGGGTGTACGAACTGCTACGCTGAGGTTATGGCACGTCGCCTGGAGGCAATCGGCGTAAAAGGTTATGAGAACTGCTTTGAGCTGACTATTCTTCCCGAACGGCTGGATGAACCACTCAGGCGCAAGAAGCCGACGGTCTATTTTGTCAATTCGATGAGCGATCTCTTCCATGAGGAAATCCCCTTCACCTACATCCGCAAGGTGTTCGCAACGATAGAGCAGACCCCGCACCACACGTACCAGATCCTGACCAAGCGTGCCGAGCGTATGGCAGAGTTCTTTTCCACCTATACACCACCGAAAAATGCCTGGTTGGGTGTCACTGTTGAAGATCAAAAATATGGTTTGCCGCGCATCAATCATTTGCGCCGAATTCCTGCATCTATCCGTTTTCTTTCGGTGGAACCCTTGCTGGAAGACCTGGGTGATATTGACCTGTCAAACATCCATTGGGTCATCGTTGGTGGTGAGTCAGGGCATCGGGCGCGCCCCATGCAACCGGAATGGGCCAGCAACATTCAGCGGCAATGCGCTGATCAAGGGGCTTCTTTCTTTTTCAAACAGTGGGGAGGCTGGGGGCCGGACGGCATAAAACGTCGAAAAAAAGAGAACGGTCGGGTTCTTGATGGTCGTACCTGGGACAAGGTTCCTGATCTGGCGGTTTAACACTAAAGAGGGCAAGGGTGCCCAGCCGAAAAGCTGCCAGGCCCATATGGCCGCAGCAAAACATAAGGCGCTACCGGAACCTGAGCGTGTTTTGTTTTCCCCTGGTTCGCCATGGCAAAGCGCAACAGGAAGACACCCAATAACACCAGCAGTACCGCGAACGGCCAGACCCTCTCCATGTCTTCGGGCTGATGAATCTGTTATTCTCTGACGTAGGTGTCGATGTCGGTCTCGTGCACCATGCCCATCAGGTGAGCGTATTCAGATTCAATGAGTTCGTAGTGCTGATGCGTGGCGACCGCGTTCTTTAAAAACACCGCGCTGACCTGCGGGTCAGAAATGTTGTCTGCCATGTCGCGGAGTGATTTTTCCAGCACCTGTGACTTGTGCATCGCCAGTTCCAGGGCATGGCGCTCATCCATGTCTGCCATCAAGGCCTTTTCTTTGTCGTTCAGCCAATCGAGATCCGTGTTCGGATCGACGGCCATAAAAACATCGAAATCGGGAATGTCGGTCCCTTCATAAATGTCGTAAAACCACCTGGCGTGCTCCTCTTCTTCTGAGGCCAGCAGTTCGAAAGTCTTTCTGGCCCGTTCATCCTTCATGTGGGTTGCTCCCAGGCGGTAGAAGTCGCGGGCGCACTTTTCGACCAGGATGGAACGTTTGATCGCTTCTTGGACATCGACATTTTCGAACATAGTAGACCTCCTCTTTTCGATTGACAGATAGAAGATCGGCCGGTTTGTCCTGCGCTGAAGTTCAAGGCTGCAGGCTGCTG
>JAJRWF010000114.1 GCA_024276905.1 Deltaproteobacteria bacterium | reverse complement strand
GTGCTCTGCAACTTTTTCAAGCACAAAACGGTGGATATCGGCCAGGGTGCGGATTGCGCGGATCGCTTCCTCTTCACGAATCTTGAAATCGAACGCCCCTTCCAGAACGATAACCATATCGACCGTATCCAGACTGTCGAGACCAAGGTCTTCGTAAATATTGGCTTCGGGAACCATATCGGCCCGGTCGAGCTCAAACTCTTCGGCCAGGCTGGAATCGATCAGTTCAACGACTTCCTGTTCAGTCATGCGTGCTGCTCCTTATAATGAGGGTGGAATTGATTCCACCCATCGCAAAATTGTTTTTCAAAATAACCTTCGGCTGGACCTTCTTGTTCTGCTGCAGATGAAACAAACCGGCACAACGTTCGTCAATCTGTTGCAGGTTATGCGTTGCCACCAGTTCTCCTTTGCGCATCATCCCGATACTGGCAGATAATTCAATAGAACCGCTGGCAGCCATGGTGTGTCCCAAATGCCCCTTCAGACTGCTGACCGGAACCCGATCACCGACCAGACGACGGATCGCCTCAGCCTCGGCAACATCTCCTTGCAGGGTTCCGGTAGCGTGAGCATTGATGTAATCGAGTTCATCTGGGGAAACATCGGCATCCCCAAGTGCCAGGCACATGCATTCCAGCATGGCCTCAACATCGGGAGTCGCAATACTGGAGGTATCTGATGTGGTGGCAAAGCCAATAATTTCGGCCAGAGGAATCGCGCCCCGCTTCTCGGCGGCAGATTTTTTTTCCAACAGCAGAATTCCGCTGCCCTCACCACAAACAATACCGTCGCGCCTGTGGTCAAAAGGGCGCGGAGACTCACTCGGTTGCTGGTTAAATCCGGTCGAAGCAGCATTCATCATGTCGAATGTTGCAGCCGTCAGAGGATGAAATTCCTCCGCTCCTCCACAGAGAATGGCGTCTTGACGACCGAAAGCAATCTGTTCATAGGCATAACCGATCGCCTGACAACTGGTTGCACAAGCTGCCGACGGAGCCAGAACCCGACCAGTGATTCCCAATGACTGGGCGACATTGGCCGCACAGGAATGACCCATCAGCTGAAAAAATAATCCTGATTTCATCCGCTCAAGACTGTAGTCGCGAAAGTAATCAATAAAAAATTTCTCGCTGGTTTCGGTACTGCCCAGAGTCGAACCGATCACCACACCGGTGCGCCCACCAGCGAGCTGCTCGGCGGGATAGTCCGCCATTCCCAGGGCCTGCTGGCTGGCCAGATAAGCATAAACTGACATTTTCGACATAGAACGTCGAATTTTACGCGGGATCTGCTTGGGATCGATTCCGTCAACCGTTGCCGCCAGCCGTGACCGCAAACCGCCAACCTTTTCCAGCTCCGGAACTTCCCGCACCCCTGACTCCCCGGCCAGCAGTGCCGCAATCAGCGGTTCAAAACCGTGTCCCAGCGGGGAGATAATTCCAATTCCGGTGACAACAACCGATTCTAACGACATGTTCTCAGTTCTCCACGTAGATATTCATGACCCAAAATCGAACCGGAAGTCAGGTAAGCCGCAATCACTGTTCCAAGCAAGCCCGGCGCGGCAATCGCCTGCCCGGAGAGGAACAGACCGGGCAATCGGGTCGCCGGATGGGGATTATACTGACCGATAAAACGCCCGACGCCGTAGATTGCCCCTTCAGGGGCCTGAGAATAATCGCGCAAGGTCAAAGGCGTTGCCAATTCGATCAGTTCAAGGTCGGCCAGTTCCGGACATTGTTGCGCAAATATCCTCAGCAATCGCTCACCGATTTGCTGTTTCTGTGCCCCATAGTCTGCAGAATGCCGAAGCTCGTCAGCCTCCCAGGCGGCGACCTCAGCATAACCTGTCGGAACAATACCGACCAGACCGCTGATATCACCGTCCGGTCCCTGACCGGCTGCCGCCAGATAAAAAGCCCTTTCCTCCAGCGGTCTATGCGTATCATCAGCAAAAATTCCGGCCCGAGGTTGAATAAACAAATTACGCCGGCGAAGAAATTCGAGTGATTTACGGCTCTGTGCAAATACTATATAGGCAGAAGGGGTCTGGCGTAAATTCTTTAAGCGTTTCAGATAGGCGGGGCGCAATACCCCTGGCGGCAAGAGTTGCGGCAGCAAGGTCGGATTCAAGGTCACGACGACATTCCCGGCCAAGATCTCCTCGCCGGTCGTCAGACGTACACCACTGACGCCATCCGCTGTGGTCAGCAGACCGGCAACCTCTGAGCGACAGCGAACTTCGGCGCCAGCTTCCGTCAATAATGCGAGCAGGGCATCAACCAGTCCCCGGCCGCCACCGACAATCCCATGCACCGAATGATAGTAGGAGCCCGCCACCTGCGCGTTCAGGGTTGTAGATGCCGCATCCGGTGAGACCCCGTAATGCAGACTGTGCATCGAAAGCAGGCTTTGCAGTTGCGGCCAGGCCGTGAATTCCTGCAGGCGTTCATGGAGTGACTTGCCATGCACCGTTTCCATAGCGAAATCGGCAATCGCGGTATCCAGATCAAGGTAGGGGAAATTGCTCCATTTGGTGGCAATTTCATCGAGATAACCCGCGATTGCGGTCCGGGCCTGCGGGAAATATTCTCCAAGCTTTTCCCTGATCGCGGAAAATCCAACCGGGAGCAAAAACCTTTCCCCGCTTGATGAAATCTGCAGGCAATCAAAACCTTCCTCGGCAAACGGAAAAAGTTGCAGTTTCTCTTCCAGCCCCAGATGGCGAAACAGGGTCCGAAAAGGGCTGGTTTCTCCCAGTCCGCCCGCATAATGAAACCCGGTGTCGAAATAAAGCCCGCCACGGGAGAAACCCCGTACCACAGGCGCTGGTTGTGCGTTTTGCTCAAGAACCAGCACCCGCCGACCACTGCGGGCCAGCAACAGGGCACTGGTCAGGCCGGAAAGGCCCGCTCCGATGATGATGGCATCATATCGCATAGAGGTCAGGAAAAATCCAGGACAAGAGCGGAATTGGTTCCACCGAAACCTGCGGAATTACACAAAACCCGGGTCGGGGCTTGCGGTATGGTCTGCTGAATTATATTCAGCCCGGCGGTTTCGGCACTCGGTTCGCAATAATTGATATTTGGCGCGATGAACTTCTGCTGCGCCATGATGGTCGAGTAGACCACCTGCGAAGCTCCCGACATCCAGAGTTCATGGCCGGTCATCGATTTCAACGATGAAAGCGGTGGGGTTTTCTGGCCGAAAACTTTTCTGATATTCGCC
>JAJRWF010000113.1 GCA_024276905.1 Deltaproteobacteria bacterium | reverse complement strand
CTCGTCACCGACTTGCAGCTGATGCAGCTTTTCGGTGAAACGGCCTGCCTTGCGCACACAAAGCTCAAAACTATCGAGCCTGGTCGGTGAAGAACAGATCGAGATCGGCGCCTCACCAACCCCGAACAGCGACACTTCAACGAACTGCCCCGGATCATGGTCGAGGGTTTCACCATCAGGCAGAACGATACTGAACAGCGTCTCCATCTCGGTAAGCGCGGTCACTTCAACAATCCGGCCGCGCTTGATCTGATAACTGGAGTGATTGATTGTGAGCGTTTCCATTTATCCCCGTTCCTCCATCAAGGCACTGATCGTCTCTTTCAGATCGATTTTTGCCATGCAGCTGCGACTGCAACGGCCACAGCCGGTACAGAAAACCCTTTTGTAGCGCACCATCGGGTAGCGGAATTTACGATTGAAGCGATGCCGTTTGCGGTCGGCGCGGGTTTCGCGAAAGCTTTCACCCCCGGCAATCTTGGCAAAATTTTCATGCTGGCAGGAATCCCAGACCCGGACCCTGCGCCCCTTGGTCAGGTCGAGTTCCGGCTCATCCATAACATCGAAGCAGTAACAGGTCGGGCAGACGTTGGTGCAGTTACCGCAGGAAAGGCATTTTTCGCCGATTTTGGTCCAGACATCACTTTCGAACGTCTCATCGAAAAGGCGTGGAATATCCTGATAGCGAATCGGCACTTCACTTTTAAATGTCTGTTTTTTGGCCTGACGTAATGCCGCAAGCTCCTCTTGTTCAGCCACCGTCACAGCGGTGAACAAGCCCGATTCTTCGACGATCAGCTCTCCCTCGCGAGTGTTGATATCAACCGAATAGTAGTCGCTCAGTTCGGAGAAAAACAGGTCGTAGCCCCCCTTGGGCAGATGATTGCGCAACATGGCGCAGTTGGCGTAACTGTCACAGTAATCTTTACACTCCAGGCCGATCAGGGTGATGTGGCTTTTACGCAGCATATAGTTGATATCTTTGGGTCGATCCGAAAAAACCACATTGAGACACTGGATGCCAGCCAGATCGCAGGTATGGACACCGAACAGCACCAGCTCTTCGACTTCGACCACCGCCTGCATTTCCTGCCCCCTGCTCAGGTCATATTTCAGCAGAGTTTCGTGCTGCGGCATGAAATATTTTTTGGGCGGCAGGATGGTCGGAATATAATCAAGCGCCAGATCATCAAATGTACCGATCTCGGCGAACTTGAACTGACCATGTCCCAGAGAAACCGGACCGACAACCTTCCGCCGCGCGGCCAGAAAGCTGATGAGAGCAGCCAGTTGTGATTTTTTGATCAGAACCTGAGCCACAGATGAACTCCTTTCCCTCGAATGACAAAATCGTACTTCAAACAAAGCACCCCAGAAGATTACAAGACATTCATTGTAAGTCAACAACGCTATTCACATGTCTGCGCGGAAAAAAACTCCGGTTGGCACTGAATGACCATGGGGCTGACATTTTGCTCGGAAACCTTTAACATGAAATCCTTTTCGGTTCCGTGAACCCTGAAAAACGTCAGGCGACCCAGAATGCGCATCGCGACCCGGATATTTCTTTATCTATTCACGCTCATCACCACCGCTTCTGCGGTCCTTGGCTACGTGTCGATCCAGGATGAAAGAGCGCATCTGCTCTCCGGGGTGCGTTCCGAAGCGCGCCTGATGGCACGTTCGCTGGCGGCGGTACTGCGTCTTTACCATCCGGGCGACCCGGCGGTCGATCTGGACAAGCTGCTGGCCGATATCGCTCCGCGCGAATGGAAAACTCCTCCCATGCTCAGGTTCTACGCCCGTGACGGCGCCCCGACCGGGGTCGCCTGCGCCGAGTGCAACCCGCTCTCCCTGCCCCACAAACGGATCGATCTGATGTCTCTCGATGCGATCGGCCGTGAAGAGCTTCTCGACGTCGGACGTGAACAGTTTTTTTCGATCATCATCCCGGTTCGAGGCCCTGGGGATTCACAGCAGGGAGCACTGGAAGTGGTACTCCCCTTACAGCAAGTCAACCAGACTCTGGCCGGAATCACCCGCCGCTTTCTCTTCTTTACCCTCATTTTGCTGCTCGGCCTGGGCGCGGTGATCAGTCTGATTACCCGCTGGAACATCACCCAGCCTTTGCAGAAACTGGTTGGAGCCGCGCGTCAACTCGGTGCCGGTGATCTCGGCTTGCGCATTGAACCTAGCGGCGTCCCCGATCTTGATCAACTGATCGAAGAGCTGAACCGCATGGCCGTTGGTCTGGAAGAACAGCATCATTCGCGTGAAGAGTTTTATCGTCAGAAAATTGAGCTGGAGCGGGGCCTGCGTCATGCGGAAAAACTTGCCTCAGTGGGTCAGCTGACTTCGGGGATGGCCCACGAAATAGGCACTCCGCTCAATGTGATCAGCGGCCGCGCCGAACAGTTGCTGAGTCGCATGGCCAAAGACGACCCAGGCCGCAAAGGACTGGAATCGATCATCGGTCAGAGCGAACAGATTGCCGAGCTCATCAGTCGCCTGCTGGCTTTTTCGCGTCAGGACATCAAGTGCTGGGAACAGGTCGATCTGGCCGAGCTGCTTAGAGAGTCCTTAAGCCTGTGCGCCATGCGCTTCTCCCGCAGTGATTTTGCCGTCGACCTGGAGCTGGAACTGGCGGTCGAAAGTATGACTGCTGATACCAATGCCATGCGCCAGCTGTTCGTCAACCTGATGCTTAATTCCATTCAGGCGGTTTCAGGTCAGGGTCAGATTCGAGTGACTTCGGCGCTGAACGATGAGCGCATAGAAATAATTTTTGCAGACAACGGGCCGGGGATCCCTGAAACCCTGCGCGAAAAAGTTTTCGATCCTTTTTTTACCTCCAAGGATGTCGGTGAAGGAACCGGACTCGGCCTGTACATTGCCGCCAATATCGTCGAAGAACATGGCGGCGATATCCGGGTCGACGAACGTCCCGGTGGCGGTGTTCGTTTCAGTATGACCTTTCCTCTCCGGGGTGAAGGAGGCGTGACATGACTGACCAGCTGGCGCTGCGAATTCTGGTAGTCGATGACCAGCCGGAGATGCGTGAGCTGCTCTGCGAGCTGCTCTGCGAACGCGGTTACTCGGTTGCGGCGGCGGCAGATGGCGAACAGGCTCTCCAGCTGCTGACAGAGGAATCTTTCGAACTGATCATCAGTGATATCCGCATGCCGTCAATGGATGGCATCAGCCTGCTGGAGCGGGTCAAGGCCGGACAGGGATTCTCACCTTTCGTGATTCTGATTACGGCTTTCGGCGATATCAACGATACGATCAGCCTGATCGATTCCGGAGCCTATGATTACCTGATAAAACCGTTTAAAACCGAACAGTTGCTGATAACGGTCAAACGTGCCGAACGGGAACTGGCCATGCGCCGCCGGGTTGCCGAACTGGAGGTACGCTTGACCCGGGGCACGGCACATCCTGAACTGGTGGGCCGTAGCAATGCCATGGCCAGGGTACTGACGCTGATCGACAAGGTCGCTCCTGCCGAAGGTGGGGTGTTAATCGAGGGAGAAACCGGGACCGGCAAAGAACTGGTAGCCCGCGCCATCCACCAAACCTCGCAACGACGGAACCAGCCTTTTGTTGCGGTCAACTGCGCGGCACTGCCCGGAGAGCTTCTCGAAAGTGAACTCTTCGGTCACGTGCGCGGTGCCTTTACCGGTGCCAGCGAAGAAAAAACCGGACTCTTTCTGGAAGCTGATGGTGGCACCCTGTTTCTTGATGAAATCGGAGAAATGCCCCAGACACTGCAGGCCAAATTATTGCGAGCCCTGCAAGAACGGCAAGTGCGCCCGATCGGCAGTTCCGAGCAGCAGAGCTTTGATGTGCGCCTGCTGGCCGCCACCAACCGTAACCTGCGCGACGACGCCCGCGAGGGCCGTTTTCGTGAAGATATCTATTACCGGATCGCCACCTTCAGTATTGAACTGCCCCCCCTGCGCCAGCGGCGCGAGGATATTCCGGCCCTGCTGGAGGAATTTATCGCCTGTTACTCCGGCAGTGACCAATCCCTCGAATTCGAATCCGAAGCCTTGCGCGCGCTGATCGACTATTCCTGGCCCGGCAATGTGCGGGAATTGAAGAATCTGGTCGAGCGTTGCAGCTATCTCTGTGAGCAGGGCAAGGTCCGGCTGGCCGATCTTCCACCAGAGCTTCTGGACGACCTGCGCCCTGCAGAACGTTTCAACTGGCCCGATGCCAGGCCACTGGCCGAAGTTGAACGCGACTATATCCACCACATCCTGCAACGTTGTGACGGCAACAAGGTCCAGGCCGCCGCAATCCTCGGCATTAACCGCAAAACCATCCAGCGCAAACTGAACGATTAGGACAGTAACAACTGCGACAATTTGTCCCATGGCCCCTTATTGTCGCAGCCTGGCCTGTCCTCTGTCTTTTTCATTTCTGACTTCCATCTTCTGATTAGTTGAACAAATTCATCTACTTGTGGACCAACTTATCCATCACTTCCTTTCTGGCACAACCCCTGCTCATTGTCTCTCACTGATACGCCCGGCCTGGTGTGGGCATTCCCAAATCATGAGAGTGGAGACGGATGAAAAAATCGAACAGAAAAGTGCTGATTGCCATACTGGTTATCGTCATCGGAGTCGGCTTCCTGATTTATCGCGGCCTCTCCAGTACCAGCGTCTACTACATGACGGTTGCTGAACTGAAGACATCATCCCTGGGGCAGCAACTCGGGCCGGATCAGGCGGTGCGCGTCGGTGGCCTGGTGATTAACGGCAGCGTCGATTACAACCAGCGTGATCTGGTGCTGCGCTTTGCCCTCAAGGACGAAGGCAATCCACAACAAACGATTACCGCCATCTACAAGGGTGCGCGACCCGACGCCTTCGAACCCGATATTGAGGCGCTGCTCGAAGGGACTTATGACCGGGACCAGAATCTCTTTCAGGCGAAAACCCTGCTGGTGAAGTGTCCTTCAAAATATGAATCCGAACCAAAACCAGAGAAGGAGAATACCCAGTGATTACTTTCGGAATTCTAGCTCAGTTCGCGGCACTGGTCTTTACCCTGCTGGCGATGGGACTGCTGTTATGCGGGCTGGGGCGCAATAATGTCCGGCTGGTACAAGCGGGCAAACGGGGTCTGCTCAGCGCAACGGCCGCCACAACCCTGGCATCGATCGCCCTGGGCTATCTCTTTTTGACGGACAATTTTCAGGTCGAATATGTCGCCTCCTATTCGGACCGGGCCTTGCCGTTATTTTACAAGCTGACCGCGTTCTGGGCCGGGCAGAAAGGCTCGCTGCTTTTCTGGGCCTGGGTTTTGAGTCTCTTTATCACGCTGGTTATTTTCAACAACCGCAAAGAACAGGACGACCGCAACACCCCCTATATCTACCTGGTCCTGGCGGCAACCCTGGGGTTTTTCCTCTTTCTGCTCTGCGCAGTCAGTAATCCTTTCGACACCCTCGGATTCATGCCGCAAGATGGCAACGGCCTGAATCCAATGTTGCAGAATCCGGGGATGGTCTTTCACCCGCCACTACTCTTTTTCGGCTATATCGGCTTCACCATTCCCTTTGCCTATGCTATCGCGGCGATGATCACCGGCAATACCGACGCTGACTGGATCCGGAAAACCCGGGTCTGGAACGTACTGTCGTGGATCTTCCTCTCGATCGGCATCATTCTCGGCGGACAGTGGGCCTATGTCGAACTCGGCTGGGGCGGGTACTGGGCCTGGGATCCGGTTGAAAATGCCTCTTTCATCCCCTGGCTGGTTTCAACTGCTTTTATTCACACCGCGATCATTCAGGAACGACGCGGGATCATGAAAGTCTGGAACATGGTCCTGATCCTGCTGACCTTTACCCTGTGTATTTTCGGCACCTACCTGGTGCGCAGCGGCGTACTGCAATCGGTGCATGACTTCGGTGCCACCGGTCTGGGCGGTTACTTCCTCTTTTTCGTCGCCGTAGTGCTGATCGGCGGAATCTACCTGCTGGCCGAAAGTTACGGCGAATTCAAAACTCCCGGCAGCGTTGAATCCTATCTGTCACGCGAAAGCACCTTCTTGTTCAACAATGTGATTCTGCTGGCTCTGGCTTTCGCTACCCTGCTCGGTACGGTTTTCCCGATTATCTCCGAAGCGGTGACTGGCAATAAACTCACCGTCGGGCAGCCGTTTTTTAACCAGGTAAACACCCCGTTGTTTCTGATTCTGGTCTTGCTGACCGGCATCTGCCCGTTAATCGGCTGGCGCAAAGCCACGGCGTCAAATCTGCGCCGCAACTTTCTGCGCCCGGCAGCAACCGCCCTGCTGGCTGCAATCATCATGGTCGCTTTCGGCATTCGTGAGCCCTATGCCTTACTGGCCTTCACTTTAGCCGCCTTTGTCGGTGGCACCATCGTGCAGGAATATGTCACCGCCATCCGCTCACGCAAAAAACTGACCGGCGAATCTTCCGCCTCGGCCGGACTGAAACTGCTGTGGCGCATGCGGAGACGTTACGGTGGCCATATCGTCCATTTCGGCCTGGCAATGATGGTGGTCGGGATTGCCGCCTCTTCGGCCTATAAGCTGGAAAGTCAGGGGACCCTGAACAGGGGTGAGACTCTGGCGATCGGTGAATTCACCCTCAAGTACGAAGATTTCCGGATCTATCAAAAATACAATCGCACCGTCTATGCCGCCAAACTTGGCATTTTCAGAGAGGGTAAGCGGATCGATGAACTGGAGGCGGAACGCCGCAACTATATCAACGCCAAGCAGCCGACCACCGAGGTGGCAATCCGTTCCACTCTGATCGAAGATCTCTACGTGACCATGCCGGGGATCGGCCGCAATAATGAAATTACCCTCAAGGTTGCAGTCAACCCCTTGCTGATCTGGATCTGGTTCGGCAGCGGTCTGATGGTGCTGGGCGGTGTCCTGGCAATCATCCCCTCGCGGAGGAAAAAACATGCATAAATTATCCATACGCATTTTCGTCCCATCGCTGCTGCTTCTTGTGTTGCTGGCGGCCCCAACTCCGGGAATTGCAGAACTGACCGAAACCGAAGTGTCAAAAAGCCTGATCTGCTATGCCTGTCCGGGAGAACCGTTGAATATCGACCGCTGCAGCGGTGGCGATCAGATGCGTTCGGCGATCAGCAGTATGTTAAATGAAGGCAAGAGCAAGCAACAGATTCTCGACTACTTTGTTGCCCAGTTCGGCGACAGCATTCTGACCACGGTGCCCAAGAAAGGCTTTAATCTGGTCGCCTATCTCGGGCCGATCGTCGGCCTGCTGGTCGGTATCCCGGTGGCGATTCTGATTATCCGCCGCTGGGGCTCCGCCAATCGCCAACAAGCTGCCGACGAGGCAACCGATGGGACAGCAACACCCCTTAACGATGAAATGAAACAACAGATTGAAGCCGAACTGTCCAAGCTGGACGAGGAGGATTGACAGATGGAAATTGCGATTCTGCTGATTATCACCCTGCTGCTGCTGGCCTACACCCTGCTGCCGGTTCTCCAGCCTGCCGCAACATTAATTCAGGATGAAAACCCGCTGGAGCGTCAGCGTAAAATTCTGGAACAGGAGAAGAAAAATAACCTGCAAGCGATCAAGGATATCGACTTTGAACTGGCAACCGGAAAAATCAGCGCCGATGACCATCAGGAACTGAGAACGCTTTTCAGCCTCAAGGCCGCAGACGCCATCGCCGCCCAGGAACAGCTCCAAGACGATAACAATGACTGAAACAAACGGATCAGCATTTCTGAGCATCGATGGACTGCGGAAATCCTACGGCGGCCTCGAAGCACTGCGGGGCGTCGATCTTGAACTGCAGCGCGGTGAATTCCTCTGCCTGTTCGGCCCCAACGGGGCCGGCAAGTCGACTCTGCTGAAAATCATCGCCACCCTGTTGCGACCAAGCAGCGGCAGGGTCAAGGTGCTCGATTATGATCTGGATGAAAACCCGCAGGAGTACCGCGCCCGGCTCGGGATGGTCTCTCATCAGTCCTTTGTTTATCAGGATCTGACCCTGCTCGAAAATCTGGAATTCTATGCCGCACTCTACGGGGTAAAAGACCCCCGGCAACGCGCACTTGCGCTGCTGGAACAGGTCAATCTGGCCGATCGTTACGACATGCCGGCGGGTCATCTCTCGCGCGGAATGCAACAGCGCCTGACCATCGCCCGCGCCCTGGTCAACGACCCGGCACTGCTGCTGCTCGATGAGCCCTACACCGGGCTCGATGAACATGCGGCAAAAGTTTTGCGCGATCAACTGCAGCTGCTGCACGACCGCAAACGCACCATCATCATGGTGACACATAACCTGCGGCGCGGGATGGAATCGGCCACCCGACTGGGGATTCTCGCCCGTGGTGAGCTGGTCTACCTGCAGGAGAAAAGCGCGGTCGATCACGCCTCCTTTGAAGAACTCTATTTTCAACACCTGGAGGCCGTATGAACAGTCTGCAGCAGATTCTGTTTCTGCTCGGCAAAGATTTGCGCATCGAACTGCGCAAAAAGGAATCTCTGGTCTCAATGGCCTTTTTCGGCGCCCTGATCCTAGTGATTCTGAATATTGCCGCCGGGATCGGCAAACAGGTCGACGCCGATGCCGGAGCGGGCATTTTGTGGGTCGCAATTATTTTCTCTTCAGTGCTCGGTCTGGGCCGGGTTTTCGCCCGAGAAAAAGAGAATGGTTGCGTCGCGGCCTTGTTGCTCAGCCCGATCTCTCCGGGAGAAATTTTCATCGCCAAGGTGCTGGTCAATTTCTGCCTGATGCTTCTTTCGCAACTGGTACTGGTCCCGGTCTTTTATGTCCTGTTCGGCAGTAATTTCAGTGCCGGTCCCATTGCGCTGGTCCCGATTCTGCTGCTGGTCAATCTGGGATTTTCAACCACCGGCACTCTGATATCGGCGATCTCTGCCGGAACGCGCCGCAATGAAGTTCTGCTGCCGATCCTGCTCTTTCCACTGATTCTGCCCTTGACCGCACTGGCGGTTAAGGCGACTGCCGGTGCCCTGGCCGCACGTCCTTTAACCGAACTGATGGATCAGCTTGAGCCGATGATCGCTTTCTGCTTGATCTTCAGTGCCGCCGGATATCTGCTTTTTCCATTCGCTATCAGGGAGGACTGACATGACACCTCTGAACCGAACCACATTTTTGCCCGCACTTGCGGCCCTGATGATTCCGCTGGCTATCGGGATGATCTTCTTCTATGCACCACTGGAAAGAAGCATGGGAATTATCCAGAAGATCTTCTATTTCCACCTGTCGCTGGCGGCGACGGCCTTCCTCTCCTTCTTTGTCGCCTGTATCTCGGGGATCATGTACCTGCTGCGCCGTCAACGGATCTGGGATGCGCGCCTGGCGGCCAGTGTCGAGATCGGGGTAGTGCTGACCACTCTGGTACTGATCAGCGGTTCCCTGTGGGGACGACCGATCTGGAACACCTGGTGGACCTGGGACCCACGCCTGACCACCTCGCTGATTCTCTGGTTTATCTTTGCCTCCTGCCTGATTCTGCGCTCGGCCGTCGATGAGGAAGGAAAGCGAGCCAGCTACTCGGCGGTGATGGCGATTATCGGTTTTGTTGATGTGCCAATTGTCTTTCTTTCGGCCCGCCTGTGGCGCAGCATCCACCCCACGGTCATTCGCAGTGAAGGGATCGGATTGGAATCCTCGATGCTGATCACCCTGCTGGTCAGCATTGTCGCGATGCTGATTTTCTGGGCAGCACTCTTTCGCCTGCGCTGTTCGCAACATCTGCAAGAGAACGCGCTACGTGACCTGCAACAGCAATTGCAGCACTAGAAAAGACTGTGCCTGTTAACGACTCGAACCACTGTCAGATGCTCAACATATAAGGAGATTCACTCATGGAACATTCAACCTATCTGATCATCGCCTACATGGCTATCTGGGGCGGACTCTCCGCCTACCTGTTCTGGCTCTCCGGCCGTCAGCAGCAAACAGCGCGACGCCTGGAAATGCTCAGTGCCCAGCTTGAACGGCAGGAGGAACGCTCATGAGTGCCCTCGTCAGTCGCAGAGAGCGTGCGGCCCTCGGTTTCTTCTGGGTGGTGGTCGTCGCCATCGGCGCCATGACTCTGGGAGTCTTGATCAAGGGGCCTGCCCCCGAAGCACAACCACAAGCTCAGGCCGCTCCGAATGCAGCGGCAACCCAGGCACGGATTACTCAACTGGAAGCACAGCTCAAGAGTGCCCCCAATGATGTCAATACGATCCTCTCGCTCGGTGACGCCTATCTTGACACCCGTCGTGCCATGGAGGCCTTTCGTCTTTTTCAGCGCGCGATTGAACTTGATCCGGGGAATGTCCATGCCCTGAGCGATCTCGGCAGTCTCTATCAACAGATCGGTCAGTACGACAAGGCCCTCGCCAGCTATCAACGCGCCTATGAGAGTCAGCCGAACCACAGCGGATCATTGCTGAATATGGCGCTGATCTACAGTCGACACAAGGGTGATAATGCCAAGGCTCTGGAGTTGTTGCGAACCTTCCTGGCCAGTAATCCGGAGATGCAGCTGGTCGCCCAGGCGCAACAGGAAATCGCCCGGATCGAACGCAGCATCAAAGAAGCCGGTACTGCCGCGCCCTATGCTCCCGGCGCTAAATAATCGTCGCCAAACACGGAACAGAGCGATTGATGTTTTCACCCTCTAACCGTAAAGGATATTTTTTATGAAAAAGGAAACGATCTTACTGATCGTCATCGCCCTGGTAGTTGGAATTCTGGGGGGCGTGATTATCTCCAACAGCAATAAAAAATCGCCGGCGGGGAATCAAGTCGCCACCGCGGCTCCCAGGGTCAATTATCAGCAAAAAATTCAGCTATTGTCCGGGATTGTTGCCAAGGACCCCGCAAACCGTAATGCCTGGGTTGAACTGGGTCACAGCTATTTTGATTCTGACCAGCCGATGAAGGCTATCGAAGCCTACGACAAGGCGCTTGAACTGAACGGAGCCGATTCCGACGTTCTGACCGATCAGGGCATCATGTTTCGGCGCATCGGCTGGTTCGATAAAGCCATTACCAATTTCAGCAAAGCCAACGAGCTGAACCCCAAACACCCGCAATCCCTATACAACCTCGGCCTCGTTTATCGTGATGATATTCAGGATAAAGAGAAAGCCAAAGAGGCCTGGACCCGCTATCTGGACATCGCCCCGCCAGGAGATGCGGCGAATAAGGTCTTTACCATGCTGGACCATATGGAAAACGGCCACAACT
>JAJRWF010000112.1 GCA_024276905.1 Deltaproteobacteria bacterium | reverse complement strand
CACTCGGGATAGGATCCATGATATTCGCGGTGGTGATGAACATGACCTTGGACAAATCATAGGGCACATCAAGATAGTGGTCACGAAAACTGTCATTCTGTTCCGGATCCAGCACTTCGAGCAAAGCCGACGACGGGTCACCGCGAAAATCCTGACCGATCTTGTCGACCTCATCAAGCATGAATACCGGATTATTTGATTCTACTCGACAGATTTCCTGTAATACGCGACCAGGCAAGGCACCGATGTAGGTCCGGCGATGGCCGCGAATTTCCGCCTCGTCTTTCATCCCGCCCAGTGAAACACGGATAAATTTACGCCCCATGGCACGCGCAATCGAGCGTCCGAGGCTGGTTTTGCCAACTCCGGGAGGACCGACAAAGCAGAGGATCGGTCCTTTGGTGTTCGATTTCAGGCTACGAACAGCCAGATACTCCAGAATCCGCTCCTTAACCTCTTTCAGATCATAATGATCCTCGTTCAACACCCGCTCGGCCTGTTTTATATCCAGATTGTCCTGTGTCCCTTTTTGCCAGGGTGTGGAGCAGAGATAGTCGAGATAAGTCCGTGACACGGTGTATTCCGGCGATGCCGGATTAATCTGTTCAAGACGTCGTAATTCTTTCTCGGCGACAGTCAGGACCTCTTCCGGCATATCCGCAGTCCTGATCCGTTTACGCAACTCACCGATTTCGGCCTGACGTGGATCCTGCTCGCCAAGTTCCTGCTGAATCTGCTTCATCTGTTCGCGCAGCAGGTGCTCTTTCTGCGACTTTCCGAGTCGCTTGTTGACCTCCTGATCAATCTCTCCTTTGACCTGCAACTTCTGAACTTCAGTTGTCAGGTGCATGTAGACCGATTTAAGGCGTTCAATCGGATCGAGAATCCCCAGCAATTCCTGCTGAATCCCCGGGTCGACTCCCAGATAAACCGTAATCAGATCCGCCAATCTGCCTGGATCTTCGATACGATCAATCATCTTCAAGACATCTTCGGGTAAGGGGCGCCCATAGGCCAGGGCAATTTTCAACAACGCATTAACACTCTGCACCAGCGCCTCGACGACCAGACCGCGTTCCTCTTTTTCAATAACCAGCTCAATTTTGGCTTTCAGGCAAGGTTCGGACTGAACCGGAGCATGCATAATGAAACGCTGAATACCTTCGATGGTGACTTTGCCGCCACCATCGGGAAACTTGATCAACTGATTGATTTTACAGACGGTACCGATCCGCGGGTGTTCATCAAAAGTGCAGATATTTTTGGGACCAGGGCAGTAAACGGCACCGATCATCTGGTTGCCCTGCATCGCTTCCTCAATGACGACAATCGCTTCTCGGGAGAAAAAGAGCGGAATCACCATATAAGGGAAAATGATGTGCTCTTTGAGGGGATAGATAGGCAGAACATCCGGAATTTGTGTATGCATTTTATGACCCGTCCGTTTGGGTTCCCCCGCACCTCCGGCAGGTTGCAGACTCGTCCTTGAGTCATAAAAGTTTATTAACGTTCCAGCTAAACCCTAGCAGATTGGCTCAGGTCGTCAACTGTTTTTTGCTCATTCTAATCTCCCGACGGAAAGACCGATCACGCCCGGCTGCGCACCGACATATGTCATTCCGAATACTTTCAATTTATTGTAAAAGAACCTGTCCCGAGCGAATGTCTTCGATATGCGGTAACATTCATCTATCTATTTTACCTCAAATCGATGGAGCGAGTAGCAAGGATGAAACGCATAGCCGTATTAACCAGTGGCGGAGACTGTTCCGGAATGAATGCAGCCGTACGTGCCGTTGTTCGCGCCGGCCTTGCAGCAGGACTTGAAGTGGTCGGTATCCAGAAAGGATTCCAGGGGCTGATCGACCGCCACTACGAACTGATGAGCACAAAATCTGTCAGTAATGTATTGCAACGCGGCGGCACCTTTTTACAGAGTGCACGCTGCAAAGAAATGCGCGAAGAGGCCGGTCAACGACTGGCGGCCGAAAACCTTGTCGGGATGGGGGTTGAAGGATTGATCGTTATCGGTGGCGACGGGTCATTAAGCGGAGCACTGGCTCTTGCGCAACAGGGCACCAATGTGATCGGGATTCCGGCTTCGATCGATAACGACATCCCCTTTACCGATATGGCCCTCGGAGTCGATACCGCACTCAACAATATCGCCCGGGCCGTCGACAACATCAAGGACACCGCCTCATCCCATGATCGAGCCTTCCTGGTTGAAACCATGGGCCGTAATTGCGGTTACCTGGCTGTGGTTTCAGCAATCTCCTGCGGGGCAGAATATTCCCTGATCCCAGAGGAACCCTACGATCTCGAAGCGATCTGTCAGGAATTGCGACGGCGTTACCAGCAGGGGCGCAGTAACTCGATCATCATGGTCGCCGAGGGCGCTGGCAATGCACAGAAGATTGCGGAACAGATCAAGGACAAGATCGGTTTCGAAACCCGCACAATTGTACTGGGACACTACCAGCGTGGCGGCTCTCCAACAGTTTTTGATCGGCTGCTGGCGGCCCGTTTCGGTCAGGCGGCTGTCGAGAAGCTGTTGAGCGGTGAAAAGGGCAAAATGCTCGGGTTGGGCAACGCCAGAATACACCTGACAGCACTCGAAGAGGTAATTTCCGCCGGGATCCGTCCGATCGACAAATTACTACCACAGCTGGCGAGCAACCTGGCGGTCTGAACAGTTTCAGCGCTGTAAATATCGTCCGGCAATCGCCGCCTGTCCCAGGGCAAGGCCACCATCATTGGGCGGCACCTGGCGATGGCGCAGAACTTCAAAATCCGCATTTACCAACAACTGGCAGACTTTTTCAGTCAGATATGCATTCTGGAACACCCCCCCGGAAAGTGCTACCGGCAGCGGCCCGTAACGGACACGGATCGCGCAACAGGTTTCCCATATTGCGGCAGCAAGGCCCTGATGAAAACGGGCACTGATCTGACCTGTCGGTCGTCCCTGGTGCAGATCGGCGACCAACTCTCTGGTCATCGTCCGCGGATCGACAATCAGTTTATCGGCCGTCTCCTCAATGGCGAAATGATAAGGGGGCAAAAGCGGTCTGTCATCCAGATACATTTCAAGCTCAAGTGCCGCCTGGCCCTCATAACTCACGGTCTGACGCAGACCGACCAGCGCCGCGACAGCATCGAACAGTCGTCCACAACTGGAAGTTAAAGGTGAATTGATCCCCTTGGCGATCATTTGCAAGAGTAACTTCCGGTCAGCAACCGCAACCCTGTCAAAGAGTGGTAATTCGGGTATGGTTTCACCAAAAGTCGTATAAAGCAGGCTGAACGCCATCCGCCAGGGTTCTCGGGTTGCGGCGTCTCCACCCGGCATCGCCAATTCGGCCAGATGCCCGACCCGCTCAAAACCGGAAAAATCTCCAAGCAGAAATTCCCCCCCCCAGATGTGCTGATCACTGCCATAACCGATACCATCAAAGATAACCCCGATCACCTGCTCATCACGTCCGTTGTCGGCCAGACAACTGGCCAGATGCGCATGATGATGCTGAACCGCGAGCTTAGGGATGTCCGGCATTTTCCTGGCAACGGCGGTTGACGCATAGTCCGGGTGCAGGTCATGGGCAACCAGCTGTGGACGAACATCGAGCAAATGTTGCAGATGATCAATTGCCTGCTGCAGTGAATCGAGAACCGAAATATTTTTCAGATCACCGATATGATGGCTGAGGGTGGCCCGGTCGGCGCTCGTCAGACAGATACAGTTTTTCAGTTCGGCGCCGACCGCCAGGACCGAGAGTTGCGGCTGCGGCAACGTCACGGCGCGCGGCACATAACCACGAGAGCGCCGCATGAGGACGGGTTCCCCAGCCAGAATTCGCACGATTGAATCATCAGTCCGGATATGAATTCTGCGATTGTGGCACAGATACAGGTCAGCGATTCCCGCAAGCCGCATGAAGGCCTCATCATCACTGAACACAATCGGCTCATCACCCTGATTACCGCTGGTCATAATCAGCGCCGGGAATTCCTGCAACAGCAGATAATGCAAGGGGGTGTAGGGAAGCATCACCCCGAAATAGCGGTTGCCCGGCGCAGTCAGTTGAGAGATCAGCTGCTGATCCGTTATCTGTTCGAGCAGAACAATTGGCCGCTCAACTGCTTCGAGCAGACGTTTTTCGGCAGTCTTGATTTTTACGAACTGTCGGGCGGTTTCCAGATCAGGAACCATCAAGGCAAAAGGTTTTTCGTCCCGCCGCTTGCGGTGACGCAGACAAGCCACCGCTTCGGAACTTTGCGGATCAACGGCCAGATGAAAACCCCCCAGCCCCTTGATCGCCAGGACGTCCCCACGCCGCAGGCACTTCACCGCCTCAGCCAACGGATCAGCGCTCGGCAGAAGCGTTCCCTTCTGATCGTGCAGACTCAAAGCAGGCCCACAATCGGCGCAGGCGTTCGGCTGCGCATGAAAACGGCGTGAAGCAGGATTTTCATACTCCTGTTGACAGGGTTCACACATCGGGAAATCAACCATCGTCGTCGAGGGTCGATCATAGGGCACTGCAGTCACAATACTGTAGCGTGGGCCACAATTGGTGCAGTTGATAAAAGGATAGCGGTAGCGCCTGTCGTGGGGATCGAGGAGTTCGCGCAGGCAGTCAGGGCAGACATGGGTATCGGGCGAGATCTGGGCAACCCGCAGATCAGACTGCCGACTGGTATCGATCAGAAAGCCCTGTTCGCCGGTCAGAGGAAGAACCTCTGATGACATCCGACTGATGCTGGCAAGGGGCGGCAGTTCCGAGACTATTGCAGCGCAGAAACTCTCCACTGCCGCGGTGTGCCCTTCAACTTCGATTAACACCCCTTCACTGTCATTCAGCACCCACCCGTTCAGTGTGCGCTCGACAGCCAGGCGGTAAACAAAGGGACGAAACCCGACACCCTGGACGATTCCTGCAATACGGATTTTGAGGCGCTTACATGACATGGGGGTATTCTGGCATGTTCGTTAACACATTTAAACCACTGATATTCGTATACGTTTTTTTAGTGTACAGAGGAGAAAGCACCGCCGTCCGGGATCAAGCGTGACTGGACGCCAGCAGGATGCTGGACAGACGTTCTTTGCGTGCCAGATCAATTTCTGTTTCAAGGTTTATGGCCGATTTATCACTCGAATAGACCGCACTTCCAAAATAGCGCAAGAAGAGCGCCCTGCTCTCCTTGCCCTCAGGCCCGGAACCCGGGTAATGGCGTGAGTAGGCTTCGGGGGGAGGAAAGCTGACAGCAGTCTCCACGCCGGCGGTGGCGAAGGCCAGATCATAAACCTGACAGCTGAAGAGATAGAGCAGATACTGGACATCCAGGGCAGTTTCACGCACATCATCACTGCGTGCGAAACGCAGGGCCGTCCGACAACGGTCATGAAGAGTCAAGAAGGTATGCTGTGACGCGGCGACCGCCTGAAAAAGATCTTTACGCGTCCCGAGTCCATGCCCCTTTTTCAGTTCTTCAAGCCCGCGCTTCTTCCCTCCTTCAAGCAAACGCAACACACCTTCCGAACAGCTTTCAAGGTAAAGAGTCAACTCTTCCATCGCTCGCTCCCCCAAGAATCAGAACTCCAGCTAATTGTGAGTGTTTTAGTAATATATCTACATTCAGATTAAATGACAATAGCCCCAGTCATAAAAACTCCTTTCAAAAAGAGGAACCGGGCTGGGCTAAAAACTCGCATTCCTCAGCGGTTGAGGGCCGGCCAAGGATGATATTGCGATGCGGGAAGCGCCCGAAACGGGCAATGATGTCATGATGACGCACGGCATAGGCGTAAAAACCGGCAAAAGACTCCTTGAGATTGTCCGTAACCGATTCATACAGCTGCTGGAAAAGAGTAACAGACTTTCGCTGGTCATTGATATTTTCAGAATGCTCCAACGGCAGATATAGAAAAACCTTTTCTATCGGCCGCAATTCTACGCCACCGGCGACCAGGAGGTCAGATGTCAGCGCACGTGCAAGTGGGTCTGAAGCAAAACTGCGAGGGTCGTCACGATAGAGATTGCGTGTAAACTGATCAAGCAACAGAATGTTCGCCAGTTGCAACTGCGGGTCAAGACCGGTGCTGACGATCTGCCGTGTCGCTGCTAACTCCACCAGGTCTGCAAACTGCCGATGAATAAACTGATCAACTTCCGGATCCTTGGCAAACCAGAGTTTCCCTTTCTGCCGGATAATTTCAATATCTGAGTTCTTACCACCAAACCAGTAGCGATGAACTTCCTTCAGACGTTTCTTCACAACACCCTCCCTCTATCAGGGCCGTAGCGCACGACCGATAATCATCGGCGCGGCGACAGCAGGTGCTCCACGCATCACTTCCCGGCGAATCTCAAGGAGAAAACCAGCGTCTTTAAGCATTGTTGCGGTCTGGCGTGTCAGATGACAATTGCAGGCGAGAGGCTTCCAGACCGGCTGCCAGAAACGCTGCCAGGAATAGAGTTGTTTATCGGCAGCTGCAACATGTTCCATCAGAATCAGGCTGCCACCTGGCCTGAGCACACGATACGCCTCACATAGCGCCTGCCGGAGATCCGAAACCGAGCATAAAACCAACGTCGAAACCAGGTGATCAATGCTACCGGACTCTTGATCGAGCTGTTCAGCCGCGCAAGAGCGGATCTCTATTGAAGGCAGCACCAATCCGCCTGCAGCAGCCTCAAGCTGTTTACGCATTGCCGGGTCAGGCTCACAGAGTACCAGCCGTTCTACGGTCGAACGGTAATAGGGGAGATTGGCACCGGTCCCGGCACCGATTTCAAGCAATGTCCCCTGCAGTTCGGCGAGTAAATCCGCACGCCAGCGTTGCAGGCAAAGATGTTCAACCCTGCGCATTGCCCGGTCATAAAAATGTGCAAACAGTTTGCGATAAAGCAACCTCGGCCTCCCGGACGATAGCAATCAATTCATTACATTATACCGACCCGGGGCGGCAGGAGAAAATCGGGAGGGCTAATCGAGCAGCTCATCAAGCGCAAAAGGACTGTTCAGAGGTTCCTCAAATGAGAAATCAAGTCTGGGGAAAGCAGTGTCATCAACCGGCTGGGATGGCGGAGGTATTTCCTGAACCTCGCTGAAGATCAACGGTGGATCGTCAATCGGGTTACAGACCCGTTGCCCCAGTTGCGGATGGTTCCGCAACGCAGCCAGGGCATCCCGCTCTGCCATTTCGGCAGATTCGGCATGCAAATCAATTCCGGTCGTAAAGGTGCAAGGCAACTGCCGACTGGAATCGGTTAGTCGAAAGTTGCGCCCGAGTAATTGAACACGATAGAAACACATCAACCGGCCACTAAAGAAGACTCGGATCGACGCTGCTCCGCATCGAGCCGATGTCTATGACAACCTCCGGAATCCAGTTCTCCTGTCTCTTTTCCAACATCTCGACCAGGCTGAGTGTTTCGCGTTGCACAACGGACAGTTTGCCGGGGTCAATATGCAGGCCATTGATACTGTTGGCATTCAGTACGGCATAGAGGTGATCGTCGATATCACAGGTAATCAGAGGAAAAACGCCACAGATGGTACAGAGCAGGACCTCGGCGGTCTCACTGCCATAGCGGTACCACTGAGTCGAAGCACCGTCAGCAATCTTGACACGCAGTTTTCCCTGCGGATGAGAAGTATAGGTTGCCCCCTGTTTGGAGCAGAAGGAACAGTCGCAACCGCGGATCGGCAGTTCGGTTTTGGGAATGGGAGATTGTAGAGTGTAACCGATATTGCCGCAGTGACAGCGACCGCTGATTTCGAAATTTCCGCTCATCGCTTTTCCTTCTTTTCAACCGCACCGCCAGCCGCGACCCAGGCCTCAAAGCCGCCCTCCAGGTGAGCAACTTTCCCCCGCCCCATCTGTCGACAAACATCGGTAGCCAGAGCCGAACGCCAACCCTTGTTACAGAAAAAAACCACCGGGACCGGCTCAAGAAACATCTTGTTGAAATAGGGGCTCTCCGGATCAATCCAGAATTCGAGCAACCCGCGCGGGACATGCTTGCTGCCGGGGATGGTCCCCTCACGCCACAATTCACGAATATCGCGCAGATCGATCAGCAATCGTCCCTGACGTTGCTCTTCCGCAAGCAGGTCGGACACCGGGACGGTCTCTATCCGGGCCTCTGCTGCTGCAACCAGTTGTCTGAAACCGACCTCAAGCTTCACAGCGTCCCCTGTTCCGATTCTTTGCGCACTGTTCATCTCCAGGATGAAACTGTCTGTTGTCCCCTATTCTTTTCGCTGTTCTTTTGCTGACTCAATATTTTCCTTCATATAATCCTGGATCGCCTGCTGCACCCGTGGCATGACCTGCTGGGCATGCTGCCGACCGATCTCCATCGATTTCTGCATCAGGATCGGGCTCTTTTCGGCCATTTTCTTACCGAGAGGGCTCTTGCTGAATTCGATAATTCCCTGTAACTCCTCCTCGGTAAAGGTCTCGGCATAAAGCTGGATATACTCCTCTTTCAAACTTTTCCAGCTCAAACCCTCGAACAGCAGATCGAGCGCAATCTTCTGCATCGCTTTGAGATTCTTTTCGCGCTATGCAGGAATATCGACTGCGTCGAGTTGCGAAAAGATAATCCCTTCTATCTTCTCGTACATCATATCAACCTGTTCCTTGACCTTGTTGACATTCAGAAACTGTTCCGCCAACTGGCGGCGATTGGCCTCATCGGCTGTCGCGGTCAAAGGCATGACAAAGAGCAGGATGAGAGCAAGGGTGGCCATTTTTTTCATTGCAGCTCCTGTAGTGGGTAGAGTCCAAGTAACCGTGAAGCTACCACGGCGGGGCAATTTTGTCGCGCGCACATGAAGTGACACTAGTGTCCCGTGCGGTTAATTCTGCCTTCTCATTCTGGCCCTTTTGGCTGCGGTCTGCGTTCTTCCTCCTCGGCTTAACTCAGGCTAGACCTGCGTCGGCGCGCCTTGTCCGCAGTCAAAATGACTCAGAATTAATTGACACAACTAACCAAACGGGACACTAGTTACCGGTATTCTCCGGATAGCGAGTTTTACGCAGCCGTTGATACTCATCATAATCGGGTGCATACCGGCACTCCTGTTGAGGACGCAAACTGTTCTTGAGACATTCCTGATATCCCAGCTGCCGAATTGTTTCGTACCCGGTGCGCTGGCAGGAAATAAACAGCAGAGGTGTAATCAGGATGAATACAATTCTAACCTTAGTCATGGTTCACCTCAACAAAATGATCAAGCAGCGGAAAATAAAGCGCAGAACGAACCTCGCGCCCGGGCTCCATCGCTGTCATCAAACGAGAATAGCCGAACAATTGGGCCCGGTAATGCTCTGTTTCACGTTGCAGAAAAGTTGTCATGCTCTCCGCCGGCCGCGGCGTACTGGTCTTGTAGTCGACGATCCAGCGAATCCCGCTGTCATCGACAAAGGTCCGGTCGATCACAGCATGCAGCAGCTGCCCGTCAATATGTCCCGACAATTCCAGTTCGCAGGCCTCCTCGGGATGAGACTGCAGAAGCCACTGTCCTCTCCGGCTAGCCAGAGTCTGGTCAACCGCATCCCGAATCCGCTTGAGCGCCGGGTCCAATTCCTGTGCCGGGACACCGAATCTGAGCAGTTGGCGTTTCAGCATCTGCTCTTGTTGCGACGGCTCGATCCCCAGCCAGCTGTCGTCCCCCTGCCGCGTGATCTGCTCCAGCATTTTATGCACCAGGGTTCCGACATGCCGTCGTGATTGCTGTTCCCAGCCGCTGAAAAAAAGTTGTGGTTCGTCCTCTTGTTGCGCAGAAGCCTGGGTAACCCGGTGGGGTTCGGGGATCGGGAGGGGCTGGATTTTCGGCAACGCCCAGTCAGACGGCAGGCGGGATAAGGACAAATCGGACCCCGCTGGCATCTCTTCAGCAGCCACCAGCGGCTGACGGCAAAAGTCCTCTTCAATCACCGGCCAGAGCTTCGCCAGCAAAGACCCCGCAGCAGCTGTCAGTTCACCCTCTTTATTCTCTTTTGCGTGACCAAACAGGTACAACTGCAATTTCGCCCGGGTTACCGCAACGTAGAGCAGGCGTGTCGTCTCCAGCTCCTGTTTCTCACGTTCAAGACGACCGATAAACCGGTAGATCGGATCCTGCCGAGCGCCCCCTTCTGATGCAATCGGTGCCAGCAGCAATCCGGCCTGAGGATGTTCCAGCCAGCGCAATAACGGACTGTCGTTGCCAGCCGGCATGCGCCCTAGACCGGGCAGGATCACATGATCAAATTCGAGCCCCTTCGCCTTGTGAATCGTCATCACCTGCAGCCGGCCGTCAGCCTCGCGGTCAGGCACCGCAAATAGTCTTGTCAATCCCTCTTCAAGCAGGTCGTGGGTCGGCATCTCACCACCCTGCTGCAAGTTTTCGATCAGATCAAAGACCAATGCCGCATCCTCAACACCCTGCGGACCATAGCAGGCCGCACCGCCGAGAGAGAGCCAGCAGGATTCAAGCAGGGTGCGTAAGGGGAAACGCCCGCGGCAATTCATGCTTTTCTCCAGAACCGGCCAGATACGGCGAATCCGCTGTCGCCCGTCGTCAGAAAGAGTCTTCAAACGCCCGGCGTTCTGCAAAATACCGGGCAGGGTCGTGCCCTGTGCTTCTTCGCCCAGAGCACATAAATCGGTAAGCAGCAGGCCGCACCATGGAGCGCGCAACAGCGTCAGCCAGGACAGCCGGTCGGCGGGGTGCAACAGGGCACGTGTCAGCGCCAGAAGATCAAGAGCCACCGGTTGCCTGCCGAGATATTCAATATCCTGTGCCTGGTAAGACAGTTTTTTTTTCCGCAACCGGGCCAGAATTGTGGGCAGATGCTTCCGCCCCCGAACCAGAATCGCAACCGAGTGCTGCGGGTTTTCCGTCCGGATCTTTTCGACAAGTCCGGCAACCCGTTCGCCTTCGCTCTGGTCGTCGCGACCGTTAAAAGCAGTCAGTGTCACCGCTGGAGCGGTGAGACAATCATGCACTGCGGTGGCCGGAGCCAGCGGCACAGCGCCGCTGTTCGCATCGACCTTGCCGGGGAATATTTCGGCAAAGGCGTGGTTGACCCAGTCAACGATCCCCTGTTGCGAGCGAAAATTACACCGCAGCTGCAAGGGTTCAAGTTCTGGGTCCTGTGCGCCGAGTCGCCCTGCGAACGCGTTGAGGAAAAGTCCGACCTCGGCCTCACGAAAACGATAGATCGACTGCATCGGGTCACCGACCAGAAAGAGACTGCGACCGTCTCCGCCCTGCCAGCCTGCGGTCAGCATTTCGAGCAGACCGAACTGCATCCAGGAAGTATCCTGAAATTCATCAACCAGAATATGTTCGAGACGACTGTCGAGTTTAAGTAACAGATCACTCGGATCATCAACCGAACCCAGTGCGGCTTTGGCCATCAGGGCAATCTCGGCGAAATCGGCCTTTCCCTCGCCGCGAAAAACCAGCCAGAGTTCGCCGACCAACAGCGGCAGAAGTTCGATCAGGCAGGCCAGAATCCGGCGTTGTTCTTGTGGATACTGCGCATTCGGCAACTTGCGACAGGCTGCCAGTCGTTCGATAAATTCCGTGGCACCTTCGAGCCGCGCGACAAGTTTCTGCATCCGTTGACGCGGTTGCGGGTCATCCGCCGGAAAACCACAACTCGCAGAAATCCCACGTGCTTTGCGCAGTGTTCCACTGCTGGCAAGGAGCAGATCGGCCAGTCCCTGCCAGAGCGGCAGATGATTACTTTCGGCATGCGGCATCCACTCAAGATCGGTTAAACAAAGCAACGGCCGCTCCTTGCCGAGGGCCAGATTCGCGGCGGCAGTCCGTCCGCAGGCCAGGAGTTCAGCCGTTAATTCCTCTGGAGTTGCTTCCACCAGTCGTTTGAGCTCCCCTTCAATCACCTGCGCAAGCGAAGCCTCCAGGAACTCACAAGGATCAGCCTGCCTGACGTCATAAAGGTGTCGCAACCATTGATCACGTTTTTGCAACATGGCAACCAGCATCCGCTGCAGACGGTTCATACTGTTATCCAGATGCGCGAGCAATTGCTTGAGCGACGCGCTGCCGGGCTGCTCCGTACCCAGACGCTGAAACAAGCGTTCGGTTGCTTGCTGGTAGAGCGAAGAAGCATCATCCGCCATCTCTGGCAGGCCACCAAAACGTGACAGCCAAGGCATCTTGCGCACCAGAGAACTATTAAAACTGTCAATCGTCTGAATCGCCAGCAGGGACGGATTCTGCAAAAGATTCCATCTGCAATCACGATCCCGTTGCAGGGCGCGAGTGGCCAGGTCCCAGGTTTGCGCCTTGTGTGTTTCTGAGGGACAGTCCTGCAGCGCCGCCGTCAGGGCATCGAGCAGCCGGTTGCGCATTTCGGTTGCGGCCTTGCGCGTAAAGGTGATTGCCAGAATCTGCTGCGGCCTTTCGACCTTGGCCAGCAGCGCAAGGTAACGCTGAATCAATAGTTCTGTTTTCCCGGAACCGGCCGGAGCCTGAACGATGAAAGATCGTTCAGGATCGATCGCAGCATGGCGCTCGGCTTGATCGATGATGGTCTGAGTCATTGCAGCTCTCCACATTCTTCGGCTTCGGCAATCCGACAGAAACCACCCAGGTCACAGTACCGACAGGCATGCTTGTCGTCGACCGGATCGACCCTGGCGACTCCGGCAACAAAATCTTCCGCCAGGGATTCAAGTTGACGGCGCCAGTGCCGCAGCAGTTCATCCCAGCTGTACAACTCCTGCTGACGGGCTTTTTTATGGCTCCCCACTCCGTCAACCTTCGGCAACATGCCGGATTCGCGTGCCACTCCTATCAATTTGCAGCTTCCCCGGCGAACCTGCGCAAAGGCAACACCCTCGGCCTCAGCCTCAGTATTGGTAATCGCGTAAATCGGCAACTGGGGCTCCAGCAGACGCTCACCGATCAACAGTTCCGCTTCTACCGTCCCGGTTTTGTAATCAAGAATGACCAGGCTTCCATCTTCAAGCCGGTCGATACGATCAATAATGGTCCGGATCTGCAAGGGTCCGACCTGATCGAGACGTTCTTCCTCCACACGAATAACCTGAAAAGGAATTCGTCCCAGTTCCATCTCCAGCAGCCATTCCTCGATCAGGTCCTGCAGCCGGACCTGTTCAATCTCCAGCAGTCCGGGCTGGGGTTCAGGACGCTCCTTGAAATTGATTTCAAGCGCCTGAGTCACTGCCCGTTGCACCAGTTCAGCCCGCTCCTCATCCGCCAGCGCACTCAGACGCTGCTGGGTTTTGATCCCGCCCCAGAACAATTCAAGTGCTTTGTGCACCAGGTTTCCCCGTGTCATGGCGTCCAGGCCGGGTTGGGCCTCGTCAAAGCTGTAGGCCTGTAAGCGGTGGCGGGCAAACGCACGAAATGGGCACAGTGCTTGATCCTTGAGGATGCCGGTGCCCCCCTTCCCCCGCCCTGTTGCAAGAGCCGGCCCTTGTGAATCCACCAGCCTTTCCAGGGGGATAGACGTTGCGAGGATCTGACTGCACAGATCGGCCGCTGGTGCAAAAACCGGTTCGGTACAGGGCAGATCCCGAATCAGTGGACTGCAGCGCAGGTCACAATCGCCATCACGCCGTGGATAACTGAAAATAACCGATGAACTCGCGGCTTTCAAACGTGTCACCACCTGGCAGGCGAAATCGAGCTCACGTTCGGCGCTCGAATGCGGCATTTGTTGTGCGACCTGCAAGGACACCGGTAAAAAAGGGTTCGGGCTGGCGGGAGCGGGCAGGGTCTCTTCCGTCATCCCCATTACCCACAGATGATCAAATTCAAGACCGACAGACTCCAGCAGTCCGACCACCTGCACCGGTCCAGTCGGAGCTTCAAGCTGGAATTCAATCTCAGTCGCCAGGCGCCGCAACAAACTCAGGGCCTGCGAACGATCTACCGGGCGCGAAACCGCATCGAGTGATGCCAGTGCGGGAAGCAGTTTGTCGCGCCAGGCCTTGATGCGTTGAAACTCGCTGCTGGCAAGGCTGCGCTCGCCCGGCCAACCGACTGCCATCAGGGTCGCATCAAACTGCGCTGCCCATTCCCCCGGCATCCGCCGTCTTGCCGACTTTAATTGTTCAGCAAGAATATTCAGACAGTTACCGAACTGTGGAGCCTGCCTGGTGGTTTCCGCCAGGTCGACAAGACGAGTCAAACGAAAGGACTGCTGACGAAAAGAACGCAGTCGACTATCGAAGCCCGCACGCGAATCGGCCTCGCCAAGACTTGCCTGCAAATACGGCGTCCGCAGCAGAAAACTGATCTGATCAAGTGAGACGCGATAACCGATGCCCAGGATCTGCAAGGCAGCATGGATCGGACCCTGACTGCTTAACGGTGCCCCCAGCGATAGACTGAAAGCAGCGTCTTCTTCATTCAGCTGCAGAACCGATTGCGAATCGATCTGATCTCGGAATATTCGTTCTATCCGGCTGCGACGAGCCTGCAGATCGGTCACCACGATTCCGATCGATTCTGCGCCTTGTTTGAGAAGCGCCCGTGTCCAGCGGGCCGCCTGTACGATTTCATGCTGAGGATCTTTTGCGGCATAGAGATATGCGCTGTTTGCAGGAGCCCTCTCTGTATGGACCTCAGTCACCTGACCACCGCAGGCCTCTATCTGCCGCCGAAGGCGATCTAACAGGGGACCCTGCTGGTCAAAACCGGTAAGGAACAACCGATCCGGACAAGCGAGCCTTCCCGTTTTCAATGCATCGAGCACCAGAATTGCCAACGACACCCGGTCCTGCCAGCCCTGCTCGGCACACAACTGCCGATGGCGCTGTAGCCATTTATTGAAAATACGCTGATCCTCTGTCAGTGAGTACGGATCGAGCTCAACCTGGTACTCGGTGAGCAGTTGCGCAGCCTGTCTGGCCTTTTCGGCAGTCGCCGAGAGGTGTAACAACTCTTTTTCACTCCCGACAGAATCCTCTTCAATGATTTGCTCCCACAGCCGCATTTGCGGGTAACTTTAAAGCAGTCGCCAGTCCAGCTCCAACTCCGCAAACATCCGTCCCATCCAACCGTCAAAACTGTAGATCTGCGGAGTTTTCCAGGCCGCCCGTCCGTCAGCAAGCATCTGCCGATCAAATGCCGTCTGCAGATGACGTGACAAACGCTTGTTGGACGTCAGGACCAAGGCCCCGTCAGCAGCCGCGCTGATGATTTTTTGAAGATATGGTGTCACCTGAACAACCCTCCACGGAAAATCTGATCTCAGCGGAATGTTAGTGTTTTTTTGACCGACTTACAACTTTATACCTGAAGCGCTGATTCAGCCTATGATAGTATCCTCTTGCGTCAGAAAAAGTCATTTTGCCATAAAAATCCGAGATCATGAGCCGGACGGAGACGGACAGACGTCAGCGGCGGATTCTCTGTCTGTTACAAACAGCAGTACGACCCATTTCTCCAGGGGGATGACCATGACAGAACAAGCGTTTATTCTCGCTATCGACCAGGGAACAACCAGCAGCCGTGCGATCGTTTTTAATCTGACAGGCGCTATTGTCGCCGTCGCTCAGGAGGAGTTTCGCCAGATTTTCCCCGCCGACGGCTGGGTAGAGCATAACCCGCAAGACATCTGGGAAACGACCCTGAAAACCGCACGCGAAGCACTGCAGGAAGCAGAGAAGCAAGGTGGCAAAATTGCGGCTGTCGGCATCACCAACCAGCGCGAAACAACCCTGCTCTGGGACCGTCAGACTGGCCGGACAATCGGCAATGCGATTGTCTGGCAGGACCGGCGAACCGCGGAGCGCTGTCGACAGCTCAAGGAAAAGGGTCTGGAAAAGTTTTTTATCGAACGGACCGGCCTGCTGCTCGACCCCTATTTTTCCGGGACCAAACTGGCCTGGATGCTTGACCGGGAGCCCGAACTGCGCCGACGTGCCGAGCAGGGCCGATTGGCTTTCGGTACCGTCGATTCTTTCCTGCTCTGGCAACTGACCGGGGGCCAGGTTCACGCAACCGATGCCACCAATGCCTCACGAACCCTGCTCTTTAATATCCACACCCAGCAGTGGGATGAAAAGTTGCTGGAGCTGCTGAATATTCCCACACCTCTGCTGCCGGAGGTTAAAGACTGTGCCGCTGATTTCGGGCTGACCACGAAAGAAATATTTGATCGCCCGATCCCGATCTGCGGCATCGCCGGCGATCAGCAGGCAGCAGCCATCGGTCAGGCCTGTTTTCAACCCGGAATGGTTAAGAGTACCTACGGCACAGGCGGCTTTGTCCTGATGAATACCGGGGATAAGGCGGTCAAATCCACAAACCGGCTCCTGACCACGGTTGCCTATCGCCTCGACGGCAAAACCAGCTATGCCCTTGAAGGCAGCATTTTCAGCGCCGGTTCTGCTGTGCAATGGCTGCGAGATGCGCTCGGTCTGATCGACACCGCTGCTCAGAGCGAAGAACTGGCGGCGGGAATCACAACAACCGCAGGTGTTTACATGGTCCCGGCATTTACCGGGCTGGGCGCGCCGCACTGGGACCCACAGGCGCGCGGTGCCCTGCTGGGATTGTCGCGTGACTCCGGTCGAGCGGAAATCGTTCGCGCCACTCTGGAATCGATCAGCTACCAGACCGCCGACCTGCTGCAGGGGATGGCGTCAGACAGCGGTATTGAGATTGAGCGTCTGCGCGTCGACGGCGGGATGGCCGCCAATAATTGGCTGATGGCGTTTCTCGCCTGGATCCTGAACCTGCCGGGTGATCGGCCGGTCGTAACCGAAACTACCGCCCTGGGGGTGGCCTACCTTGCGGGGCTGCAATCAGGTCTGTTTCAAAACCTGGATGAGATTGAACAGAGCTGGCGACGGGATAATACTTTTGCTCCGCAACTCGACACCGGCGAGCGGAAACAGCTGCTTAAGGGCTGGCATAAGGCGCTCAAACGGGTGCTGTTGTAAAACCAGCCACTGCCAAGGCCAAGCTCACCCTGTCCCCTCCTGCAGCCGGTGCATCACCTGTTTCACGTCCTCCCACACCTGATATTTCCCGGCCGGATTGCGTAACAGGTAGGCAGGATGAAAGGTCGGCATCAGCGGGATACCCTCATAGCTCTGCCAATGGCCGCGCAACTTGCCGATCGGTGCACTGCTCTGTAGCAGGGTCTGGGTGGCGAAACGGCCGAGGCTGAGAATCATCTCAGGGGCGATAGCAGCCAGTTGACGTTTCAGAAACGCCTCACAGGAAGTTATTTCGGCCTTTTCGGGGTCACGGTTCTTAGGTGGTCGACATTTGATCACATTGCAGATATAGACATCTTCACGCCGTAATTTCATGGCAAAAAGAATGCGGTCGAGCAGTTGTCCCGCTTCTCCGACAAAGGGCTCTCCCTTTTTGTCTTCCTGGAATCCAGGTGCCTCCCCCACCAGAACCAGACGGGCCTGTGGATTGCCGACCCCGAAAACAACCTGGGTCCGTTCGCGGCAGAGCCCACAACGCTGACAATCGTTCAGTTCCTGCTGTATCTCGGCAAGTGTCTCGGCAACCGGAACCGACGCAGGCGGCTCCGTATCCTCACGAGAATCGTGCACAACCTTTTTTTGCGGGAGCAGGGGGACAACATCAACCCCGCTCTCACGTAAATCTTCAAAAATTACGCGACAACCACTGATCACAGCACGGCATTCCTGATATAATTTATCCGGCATGGTTCTTCAACCCCTGTGGAGATTCCCGCTTCTGGTCAGCGGATAAAACATGAAACAACCTAACATACGTTTTGCCACCCTGATTCTGCTCGTGACGGCCCTGCTGCTGCCGACTGACGCCTTTGCCTGGGGAGCCGGGGTCCATCTGAGCCTCGGTGCTCGAATTCTGGCCACCCCGCAGGCCCTCCCCCTGGCCCTGCAAGGCTTGCTGGCCAGCTATCCATTCGATTTTCTCTACGGCTGTGTGGCCGCCGACATTACCCTGGGCAAAAAATTCACCCACTACCTGGAGCACTGTCACAACTGGCGGATCGGCATCAAGATTCTAGACAATGCAGAAAGTCCGCACCATAAGGCCTGTGCCTGGGGCTACCTTGCCCACCTGGCTGCCGACACGGTCGCCCACAACTACTTTGTGCCTTTCAAGATGACCCGCACCTTCAACACAGTGATGCTCAAGCACACCTACTGGGAACTACGGGCCGAGAGCAAGGTTTCAGAAGAAACCTGGCAACTGGCCCGTGAACTGGCCAAAGGGGATTACCGCAGTCACGACAAAATGCTCAGCAGTGTCCTTTCGGACACCATCCTGTCGTTTCGCACCAACAAAAGACTCTTCAATTCGATGTTGCTGGTCAGCCGACTGCAGCAGTGGCAGAAACTGTTGAATAATGTTTCACAACGTTCAAAGTGGGAGTTCACACCTGCAGATCAAAACGAATACGTTGATCTGGCCTACACCGCTGTTGAAGGAATTATGGCTGATGAACGCAGTCCCTTCTGGCAGGCTGATCCGACCGGAGAACGTGCCTTGACTGCGGCCAAACTGATTCGCAAAAATCTCAACCTGCTCTGGCTTGACGGCAAGCTGCATCAGGAAGACGCCGAGATTATCCTCGGTGATCTCAAGCAACGCTTCCGAACCGGAATTACCGATCCGGACAGTCTGCTCGATCTGCTGATTCAGGCCTGATTCGCCCTTTTTTTCAACAATTCCGCCACCCGATCAAGTAAACGTGACGCAACCTCATCCTTGGCCAAGAGCGGCAATTCCTCTTGTCGACCATCGGCAAAGAGCAGTCGCACCAGATTGGTTTCACTGCCGAAACCAGCGCCCTCCGCCGTGACATCATTGGCAACGATCAGATCGAGATTCTTCTGCTCCAGCTTGGTCTGGGCATTGGCGAGCAGGTTTTCGGTTTCGGCAGCAAAACCGACCAGAATCTGCCGTTTTTTACGCCGACCCAGCTCAGCCAGCAGATCCGGGTTCTTCTCCAGTTGCAGACTGAGTGACTCGGTCATTTTCTTGATCTTCTGCGTTGCTTTTTGCACCGGGCGATAATCGGCCACCGCAGCCGCCTTGAAGACTACGTCGCTGGTCTCGAAACGGCTGTCAAGCGCCTGCTGCATCTGCACGGCAGTCACAATTTGCAAGGTTTCAACTCCCGCAGGTTCACAGAGGGCGACCGGGCCTGAAATCAGGGTCACCTCGGCACCGCGTGCGGCAGCAACCCTGGCAATCGCGTAACCCATTTTGCCGGAAGAATGATTGCTCAGATAACGTACCGGGTCGATCTCTTCACGGGTCGGCCCGGCGGTTACCAGCAGCCGCACGCCGCGTAAGTCTTCCGTTACCAGCAGACTGCAGGCGGCCTCGAAGATCTGCTGGGGATCGGGAAGTTTCCCCTTGCCCTGCCAACCGCAAGCCAGATCACCGCTAACCGGGTCAAGCAGATGATAACCATCCTCAATCAGGCGACGCTGATTGCGCAGACAGCCCGGACTTTCATACATGTTGGTATTCATCGCCGGGCAAAGCAGCACCGGTGCCCTGGTCGCCATCAAACTGGTCGAGAGCAGGTCATCGGCCAGACCGTTGGCCAGCTTACCGATCAGGTTGGCAGTTGTCGGTGCCACCAGAAACAGATCCGCACGCTCCGCCAGCGAAATGTGCCCGATCTCCTGCTCCTGATAGAGATTGAACATCTCGGTATGGACCGGATTGTGCGACAGGGTCTGGAATGTCAGCGGTGTGACAAATTCGCAAGCATTGCGTGTCATCACCACATGAACCTCAGCCTGCGCCTTGACCAGCAGCCGCAGCAGCTCGACGGCCTTATAGACGGCGATGCCGCCACTGACACCCAGGACAACTGTCTTACCCTGCAGCATACGCGCCTCTTTATCCGGCCAGAAAAGGATTGTACTTCAGTTCCTGCTCGATCGTACTCAGGGGCCCATGACCGGGCAAGACCCTGGTCTGCGGCGGCAGACCGGCCAGCTGCTGCTGAATACTCTGCAGCAACTGTTGGTGATTACCACCCGGCAGATCGGTGCGGCCGACAGAACCGGCAAAAAGGGTATCACCCGAAACCAGCAGGCCCTCACGATAAAAACAGACGCAGCCTGGCGAATGTCCCGGGGTGTGCAGAACATCTAGACTCTGCTCACCGAACTCAAGGGTCTCGCCGCCCGACAACTCAGTATCCGGCAGGGGTGAATCTTCTGCCGAGACCCCATAAGCCGAGGCCTGGGCACTGGCCAGTTGCAGGAGATTGACGTCATCCCGATGGATCAGTAGAGGCGCTGCAGTCAACTTTTTGAGAGCCGCATTGGCCCCGATGTGGTCAAAATGGCCGTGAGTATTGAGAATCAGTTCAACCGTCAAATTCTGCTTACTTAAAACAGCTTCAATCTTCTGGATATCGGCGCCGGGATCAATAACCACCGCTTTGCGGCTGGTCGGACAACCAAGGACAACACAGTTAACCTGCAGAGCTCCGACCGGAAATACTTCTACGATCATGACTTATCCTTTTTATCATTTTCATTATTGAAAAGACTGAGATTCTGTCCGGCCAGTTGCTCCCCCAGTGTAAAGCCGAGCGGCTCGTTACGGGAACGCCGTGCTTTTGACGGCACCGTCTTTTGCACAGCAGGTTCAGCCACCGGGGGAGCTGACGCAGGCGGCGATTCCTGCGGTGCATAAAAATATCGATCATAGAGCCGATGATAGCTGGTCCAGTCTCCCTCGCGCGCCGGTTCCTTATCGATATGGGTCTGAATGCCGTTGATTTTCGAATCCAGATCATCAATAAAGTTGAGAATCACCGCCTCGAGAACCTTGGGGCGCTTGGGAGAACCGTATTCGTACTGGCCGTGATGAGAGAGCAGCAGATGTTTGAGCAACATCAGCTGCTGACGGGGAAAGTTCGGGATCGTCCGCGAACGTTCCTCGATCATCTCAACCCCCATGACGATATGACCGACAAGCTTTCCCTCGTCAGTGTAATCGAAGGAACGTTCATAGCTCAGTTCAGCAATCTTGCCGACATCGTGCAGCAAGGCCCCGGCAATCAACAGATCGCGATCAACCTGTACATAGCGCTGCGCGACGTCGCAGGCCAGAGCAGCAACCGCCAGCGAATGTTCGAGCAACCCGCCGATAAAAACATGGTGCATGCCCTTGGCTGCCGGCGCCCGACTGTAGCGACGAAAGAAATCCTGATCCGCGAAAAATTCCCGCACCAGTTGTGCGATCGGACCTGCGCTCATCGAAGCAAGCAACTGATCGAGTTCGGTACGCATTTCCTCAAGCGGGCGTTTCGAGACCGGCAGAAAATCAGCGAGGTCAATATCCTCTTCATTCACCTTGCGCAGTTGTTGGACCACCAGCTGCATTTTGCCCATGTAAAGATTGCCACGCCCACTGACATGGATGAAATCATCCTTGTCAAAAAGACGCGCCAGCTCATCGACACGATCCCAGACCCGCGCCTCAATCTCGCCGGTGCAATCCATCAGTTTGAGCGTCATATAGGGTTTGCCGTTACGCGCCATCGCCTGGGTACGATCACGTACCAGAAAAACATCTTCGACCGGGTCACGTTCTCCGATCTGGTTGACGTAGGTCTGCTTCAAAGGTCTGGTCCTGTCAGAATGAGTTTAAATAGCACGCAACCTGATTTGCGCTTTTTATCCCGTCAATAGCGGCGCTCATGATCCCCCCGGCATAACCCGCCCCTTCACCGGCCGGAAAGAGCCCCGGCAGGCTGACCGAACAACCGTCTTCGCCGCGCAAGATCCGCAGCGGTGCACTGGTCCTGGTTTCGACTCCGACCAGCATCGCATCCGGCCCGACAAAACCGCGCATCCGCCGCTCGAATTGCGGCAGAGCACGGCGTAGTGATTGCGTCACCACCGCAGGCAGAACTGATGCAAGATCGGCCGGGACCGCTGCAGGGCGACAGCTCGAATTCAAGTCACCACTGGTGCCGTCTAAAAAACCGAGTAACGGCTGACCAGGTGCGGCGCCAGTCGAACCGGCGGCAATAAAAGCCTGTTCCTCCCAGTGCCGTTGAAAAACAACTCCGCCCAGCGGATCGGCAGAAAAATCATCACGACCGACCGAAACTACCAGCGCACTGTTCGACCAGGCAGCATCACGCCTGAAGTCACTCATGCCGTTCACCACAACGCCACCGACCTCCGAGGACGCATTCACAATCACGCCACCCGGACACATACAAAATGAGTAGACCCCGCGACCGGCCTCTTTATCCTGCCAACTGAGCGCATAATCTGCAGCTCCGAGTTGCGGATGAGCCTTTATCCCGTATTGAATCCTGTTGATCTGCTCCAGAGGATGTTCAACCCGCAAGCCAATTGCGAACGCCTTGCTTTCGAGGGTGATCCCCTGCTCCTGCAACATCCTGTAGCTGTCACGGGCACTGTGGCCGACAGCCAGCACCAGACTATCACAAGGCTCAAGCTGATCGCTATCCAGAATTGCCCCGGACAGCTGACCGGCCGCACACACAAGACCGGTCAGGCAAGTCGAAAAGCGTATTTCTACACCATCGGCCTGCAATTGTTTGCGCAAACCGACCAGGACCCTCCGCAACCGGTCGGAACCGATATGAGGTTTGGCCTGCCAGCAGATTTCAGCAGGGGCACCGAAATCGACCAAACGTCGCAAAACCTGTTGCACCAGGGGATGATTGATTCGGGTTGTCAGCTTGCCATCGGAAAAAGTTCCTGCGCCCCCTTCTCCAAATTGAATATTACTGTGGGGGTTCAAAGGTCCACCCTGCCAGAATGACTGCACATCTTTCAGCCGTTCAGCAACTGGCTTGCCCCGTTCAATCAGCAGCACTTCAGCACCACCGGCACGCAACGTCATGGCGGCAAAAAGTCCGGCGGGTCCCATCCCGACAACAACCACCCGGTGCTTTTTTTTGAAGACCAGCGGGGTGAAGGTCTGTGGCGGTTCAGCAAGGCCCAAACAGGGATTCCCCGCCTGCTGCTGGAGCAACTCTTCTTCAGCTGCAACCTCAAATTCAACCGTATAGACCTTCAGAATTGCAGATTTACGCCGTGCATCGATTCCTTTACGAACCAGCTTCACCTCCAGCAGGTCCGTTACTTCAAGGCCGAGCTGTTGTGCTATCCGCTCAGGCAACAGCGCTTCATCCTCATCGAGTTGAAGCTTGATTTCTCGTAAACGTAGAGCCATTGATTATTTCACTGCAGGCTTGCCGACCGGGAGGTTGACGATAAAGGTCGTACCGCGTCCGACCTCACTTTCGACCTTGATCAGCCCCCCATAACCACGTACGATCCGGAGGACAACTGACAGTCCGAAACCTGTTCCTTTCTCCTTGGTCGTGAAGAAAGGGTCGAATATCTGGCTCTGATGTTCCTGAGGAATCCCGCGACCGGTATCGGATATCTCCAGACGGATAAAACCTTCATCGGGGGACAGGCTGACACCGAGCCGACCTCCCTGTGACATTTCAAACAGGGCGTTGGTGACAAGATTGGTAAAAATCTGCTCAATTTCTGTGGGATCAGCAACAATGGGTGGAATCTTCTCTCCAACGGAAAAATCGACGACAACCTTTTGCGAGCGACACTGAACCTCTGAATGTGCCAGGACCTTTCTGGCCACCTGGTCGAGCCTGACGTCGCTGCGCGGGGCAGCCGTCCCCCGGCTGGCGGCAAGCATTTTGACCAGAATCCCATCGATCCGCTCCACTTCTTCACTGATTTTCCTGATGTACCCACTGTTTTCAGCATCATCACCATAGGCACCGCTGAGAATCTGGGCAAACAGGTTGATCGCATTCAGGGGGTTGCGAATTTCATGAGCCATCCCGGCGCTGATATGTCCAAGTGCCGCCAGTTTTTCGGCTTGAAGTATCTCACGATGGGCCAGCTCAAGTTCCTGGGATTTTTCGTCAACCCGTCGCTCAAGATGTAAGTTCCAGGCCTCTATTTCCCGTTGCAACAGGTCCTTTTCACGCATCAACTCGCGATTGGCCAGTTCAACCAGACGGATCTGCAGAACCGTATCGATCCTCTCCAGCAGGCTGCTATTGACAAAGGGTTTCTGCAGATAATCGGCGGCACCGGCTTTCATCAGGCGCACAGCTACCTCTTCGCTGCCCTTACCGGTAAACATGATGACGTAGGTATCGGGGTAATGCTGGATAATCTTTTTCAGTGCCGTCTCACCGTCCATCACCGGCATCATATAATCGAGAAGGACCAACGCCGGTTGCTCTTTGGTAACCAAGTCGAGGCATTCTTCACCGTTATACGCAGTCAATACCTCAAAACCTCGACCTCGCAACAGCAATGCCGTCAGTTCGACAATGACCTCCTCATCGTCGACTACCAGGATTTTTTCTCCGGCAAACTGACTGGTTCGTTCCTTCAACATCGATATCCCCGGTGATTAAAAGAGATCTGAGAATAGCCCGATCAGAGTCGCAATGACAAGATGATCACGCAAGAAAAAAGGACAGCAATATCGCTGTCCTTACCACTACTCAAGAGCGCCCAGACAAAGGCTATTCGCCGTTCAGGCGAACCGTCAATACCGGCAGTGACGACTTTCGCACCACTTTTTCAGCAGTGCTGCCAAAAAGAACATGATCCAGTCCGGTCCGACCATGTGTCCCCAGCACGATCATATCGGCTTTTTTTTCCCGGGCCACAGAAATAATTTCCTGATAGGGAATTCCCGGTTGTATCAGCGACTCATAAGCATCAAATCCATCAAAGTGATTACGACAGAACTGTTCCATCATTTTCTCCGCACCGGCGGTGATCTCTTCTTCCAGCTTGTCGAACGAAATATGCGGAACGTAAAAACCGCGCAGGTCGATCGGTTCATTAACAACATGGATCAGCACAAGCCGGGCAGAAAATTTCTGCGCCATAAAAAGCGCGGTCTGAAATGCTTTGTCAGAACTGTCGGAAAAATCGATGGCGACCAGAATGGTATCCAGTTTTTTCATCGCTTGATCCTTTCAGAAAATGAGCGTTTCAAGCACAATTCCGGCTATGAAAAATCTTGTTCATAACCGATTTCAACTCGTCAAGTTTTATGGGTTTGTTCAGGTATTCAAACGCACCGAGATTCATTGCTTCCAGATAGGACTCGACTCCGCCATAAGCTGTAATCATGATAACATCAGTACTCGGGAATTCCCGGTTCAATTCACGCAGGAAGACCAGTCCATCCATCTCCGGCATATTGATATCTGTTATCACCAGGCTGACTCGCTCACGACCCAGATAATTCAGCGCTTCATGACCATTCGCCACCGCACTGACCTGATACCCCTCCTGGCTGAGTAATTTACTCAAACCTATGCGCGCATTTTCTTCATCATCAACGATCAGAATTTTTTTCATCAATTGCCCCAAACTGCCCTCCAGGTTGCGGTGAAGTGCAGAAAGTCTAACACGCATTCAGGGGCTGTCAAGCGCCTGACAACTTCATTAACATACTGTTTTTACTGAAATTTTAATTATAATTGCGGGATTTCTGCTAATCGGACAATGCGTTCAGGAGACAACTGACAAGCCGACTGAAAGGGACACTGGCGGCGGCTGAGCAGGCGAGCACATCCTGATGAGAAAGGACCTCCTGAGCACTGCCACCGGCCATATTGGTCACCAGTGCCAATGCAGCAACCTCCAAGCCGAGTGCACGAGCCATAATCGCCTCCGGGATGGTCGACATACTGACCGCGGACGCACCCAAGGAGCGCAAGGCTGCTATCTCGGCTGGAGTCTCATAGCTCGGACCGACCATATAGGCCAGAATTCCTGAGTGCAGGTTTCTTTCAAATTCTGCGGCAACAGTTTTCAGTGATGTGAAAAAATCATGGCGATAACAATCATGAAGATCAATGAAGGCTGGCGGGCTGCTTCCCTGCAACGGACTGAGCCCACTGAAGTTCAAATGGTCTGTGACCAGAAAAAAATCACCCGGCTCGATTCCCCGTCCAACACTACCGACAGCACAACTGAGCAGAATTGCTCGACAACCCGCACCGGCAGCCAGTTGCACCGGCACTGTCGTTTCCAAAGAGGTCAAACCCTGATAAACATGAAAACGTCCACAAAACAGCATAACCCTGAAACCGAAAAGCTCACCGAGCAGAAGTTCTGACTGGTGACCCTCGACTCGCATTTGCGGGAGCAGCGGAATATCCGCATAGGAAATCCGGGTCGGATTCTGCAGGAACTCGCCGAGCTGCCCGAACCCGGAACCGAGAATAACCGCAATCTCCGGGTTGAAATCTCCACAGCGCTGTTGAAGTATCTGCAGCGAATTATCCAGCAATTCCTGTGACCGCATCAGGCAAGCAACTTCTTGACTCTGGCACGAAGGTCATCGGGCCGAAATGATTTGTTAATAAAGGCATCGGCACCGGCACGAATTGCCTCCATGGCATCATCCTCACGGCGATAAACCCCGCTCATGGCCAGAATAACAATTTTTTCAAACCGCTTATCTCCACGCAACTGGGTGATAAGTTCCAGCCCATTCTTGTCCGGCAGATTCAAATCAAGCAGTAACAGATCAGGAGACTCACTACACAACCGCACAAAAGCTTCCGCAGCAGTGGCCGCCGACGTTAAATTCAGGTTCAGGGGCTGCAGCAGATCTGCCAGCATTTCTCTGAAGAATCGTGCATCGTCAACAATCAGAACTTTTGCACCAGGTTCAATTGTCGGCGGCTGCCCTGCTGACGATGGAGCAAGAAGGGAAAAGAAACAGCTGCATTTTGGGCACTTGAGTTGAGCGCCGGGATGGCCAGGAGGCATATCCTTGATGCGATAACGAGAGGAACATTCCGGGCACTGGATAATCATGTCAGTCGATCATTCCTGAAAGAGACAAGAGATGTAAAAAATGAAACAGAACGCAGTATCATTTAAAGAATATTCATTTTCTGCGTTCTGTCCAGCCAGTCCCCACAATTTACTTCAGTGTCTTGAGAAAATCAGCAGCCCTGAGTCCCCAGTCAGAGAGAGTGCTCTGCTCGACAATTTTTGACAACTGCTCTTTGGCAGCGTCAATCTGCTGTTCCTTGAGCAACAGAATCGCCAGTTGATAACGCGCCTCGGCATAAGCCGGGGCGAAGAAAATCGCCTTTTCATAAGAGGCTTTGGCAAGTTTCTCCCGCCCGAGAGCGGCATAGGTTTCACCCACATGAAAATGCAGTGAAGCCAGGCGCGGCGCAATCGTTTCGGCATCCCGATAAGCCTGCAGCGCCGCCGGGTAGTCACCCTTTCGGTAATACGCATACCCTTTACCCATCAACGCCAGTTCGGAACGCATGAAAAGCAGGTTACCGGCAGCCTCGTTGAAGTACTCGATGGCCTGGTCCCAGCGCTCCATCGAAAGATACAAAGCACCCAGATTATTCTGATACTTCGGATCATTATCTGAAAGGGCAAGGGCTTTTTTGTAGTGCTGCTCAGACAAGATAAAGGCATTTTTAGACTGATAGGCGCGAGCCAGCCCAGCATGGACCTGCGGATCATTAGGATTATCCTCAACCGCTTTGAGAAATTCCCTGAGCGCAAAAGTCGGATTACCCGCCTGAAGGTGAGAAAGACCAAGCGTGTAATGCGGGCGCGCTTTAGGCTCCATATCGGAACTGCTAACACAGGCTCCAAGCAGGAAAATGAGCAGAACAACAGCAAAATTCCGGTATGCCATCGGTATTCCTCCACTGATAGTGAGGCGATTAATCCGAATCCACGGGCGGCCCGGGAAAGCAGACATGAAATTACAAGGACGCCAGAAATCGACCCAGGCGTTCTTTGAGAACTTGCCGCTTCGTCAACATGTCATTCTTACCCGAAGCATTTGAGACAACCGCGTCAGAGCTTTTCAGCCTCGCTGTCGCGACTGGAGGCTGAGTCGGGGGGACAGTCTCCGGCTCAGGATCGGCAGTCGGTGCTGATCCTGGCAGCTTTTTCTTAGCGTTTATGACCGGAGAAGGCTTCTCTTCTACAGGTTTAGAATCCGCAACCGGAACATTTCCCTGAGCCTTACGACGACAGATCGGCAAACCCTTCCAGTAGATCTCCTGTTGCTCCTCCGTCATCCGGCCAAATTCAATATCTTCAAGCACAAAACCCATTGATTCCGCAAAATCGAGTCCGGCCTCAAGCTCCCGATCGGCAAACTCTGCCGCAACCTCCCCAACATCTGAAAGATAGAAAATGCTGCAACAACTCCTGGCCAGATGAAGCCCGACCAGAACCTGCACCTTGCCGGCACCTTTCAACAAAACCAGAAATGCACTGGCCAGTTGCGAAGGCAGGTCCGGCAATGTAAGCTGAAGATCAGATCCTGAACGATAGAGCTTTGCAACTCTACTGCTTGGAACATTCAGAACCGAAAGCTGTTTCTGCAGCACAAACATTTCAATCTCCCCGGGATATCGGACTTACTCAGGCAGTGAAAATTCGGTCATGGCTCGCAAGTGTTTATAGCGTCCTTCGATCTCAATGTGATCGAGAGTTTTAAGACGCTCAAGGCTGAATTTCTCTACGGTAAACGACGCCATAACTGTACCGAAAACCGTGGCACGGCGCAAACCGGCATCGTCCCAGTTGCGAGTCGAAGCCAGATAACCGAAGAACCCACCGGCAAAAGTATCCCCCGCCCCGGTCGGATCGAAAACGGCCTCCAACGGATAGGCCGGAGCGGCAAAAACAGAATGCTCGGTAAACATCAGCACACCGTACTCGCCCCGCTTAACCACCAGAATTTTCGGGCCGAACCTGCGTACCGTCTCAGCGGCCTTGATCAGGTTCGGCTCATCGGCCAACTGACGTACTTCGGCTTCATTAATGATCAGGATATCAACATGTGCGAGAGTACGGATCAGCGCATCCCGCTTGCCCGCGATCCAGAAGTTCATGGTATCGCAAGCAACCAGTTGCGGTTTCTTGACCTGTTGCAGGACTTCAAGCTGCAGTTCCGGGTCGATATTGGCCAGAAAAACAAATTCTGCCTCGCGGTGAGTTTCAGACAGTTGGGGCCGAAATTGCTCGAAAACATTCAGCCGGGTATCAAGGGTCTGAGCCTCGTTCAGATCGTATTCATAACGACCTTCCCAGCGAAAGGTTTCACCATGACTGCGCTGCAAACCGCTCAAATCAATATTTCGACCGGCAAGAAAGTTGACATGCTCTTCGGGGAAATCATCCCCGATGACTGCTACCAGTTGCACCTCACTGAAGAAACTTGCCGAAGTCGAAAAATAACAGGCAGACCCACCCAGGGCCTCCTTGACTTCTCCGAACGGTGTGGCTACCGAATCAAGGGCAACGCTGCCGACAACCAGCATACTCATGTGTTCTCTCCTGAGTCCAGATAACGTCCCAGCAACGGCTCCAGGTCCTTACGGACCTGCGCCGGGATCAGTTCCGGAGCCGTCATAATTGCATACTTCAATGCCTCTCCGCAGTCACAGTTGTCTGCCGGTATTGATGCGGCAATATCCCGAACTGCACGAGCGATAATCTGACGGGCCGTGCTGACATTCTGCTGAATAATGGCAATCACCGCCTCGACCGAAACATCCTCGTGCCCTTCATGCCAACAGTCATAATCGGTTGCCAGGGCCATGGTGCCGTAACAGATTTCAGCTTCACGAGCCAGGCGCGCTTCCGGGATATTGGTCATACCGATGATATCAACTCCCCAGCTACGGTAGATATTTGATTCCGCGCGGGTCGAAAAATTGGGACCCTCAATACAAAGATAAGTACCACCGCGATGCACAGTTGCACCGACCGAATCAGCGGCAGCTGCCAGATGCCGTGAAAGTGCAGGACATACCGGGTCGGCAAACTGGACATGACCGACGATTCCCTGGCCGAAAAAGGTAGAAGCACGTTTGCCCTGGGTGCGATCAAAGAATTGATCCGGAATCACGATATGCCCGGGGACAATCTCCTCCTTCATGCTGCCAACGGCCGAAACCGAAATAATCTGCTCGACACCGAGGGATTTCATGCCATAGATATTGGCACGATAGTTCACCTCCGAAGGCAGAATCCGGTGCCCCTTGCCGTGCCGGGGCAAAAAGACCATCTTCACACCGTCAAGCACACCGGTCACATAGTTGTCCGAGGGCGCGCCAAAGGGTGTCTCAAGAGTCACTTCTTCAATTTCACTCAGACCCTCAATTTCATACAGGCCACTGCCCCCAATAACCCCGATTACCGGTTGTGACATATCAATTCTCCAATATCAGTTTAAAAAATTCGTCATTACTGCAATTTATCCTTTTGCCTGTTTCTCCAGTTTCCCCTTCAACTGCCCACAGGCGGCCGAGATATCCTGCCCCTTGCTCGCACGCCGGATCGCAACGATGTTGCGATCCAGCAAATAGCGCTGAAACTCATCGACGGCCCTGTCGGCAGGCCGCTTGAACTGCGACCCCGAGTGTTCATTAAACAGAATCAGGTTAACCTTGGCACGCAGCCCATGCAGCAACTTGACCAGGCGTTTTGCATCCGTTCGCGAGTCATTGATTCCGCCGATCAGAATGTACTCAAAAGTAATCCGCTGGCGCGGCTCAAGCGGAATTTCCCTGCAAGCCTTCATCAGTTCGGCCAGCGGATATTTCTTATTGATCGGCATCAGCTGATCACGCAATTCATCGGTAGTGGCATTTAAGGAAACAGCCAGACCAACCTTGATCCGTTATGCCAGTTCGTACATCTGCGGAACCAAACCCGAAGTCGACAAGGTCACTCGCCTGGCGCCATAACCACAACCCTCGTCCAGGTACAGTATTTCCAGCGCCTTAATGACATTATTCAGGTTGTGCAGCGGTTCCCCCATCCCCATCAATACAATATTGTGCAGTGGGCCGTCCTTGAGCGAGGCACAAACCTGATTGACAATCTCCGCCGCTTCAAGATTGCGTGTCAGACCAAAGGTACCGGTCAGGCAGAACTGACACCGCATGGCACAACCGACCTGGGTCGAAATACACAGGGTATCCTTTCCCCCGTCCATCGGAATCCGTACGGCCTCGACAGTCTCCAGATCATTCAATCGATAGAGATATTTACGTGTGCCATCCGTGGAGGTTTCTACAATTTCCGGTAGCCAGTCCGAGATAAAAAAGCGCTGCTTCAATTCATCGCGCAGCACCTTGGACAGATCGGTCATCTCATCAAAAGAGGTAATGCCGCGGGCATATATCCATTTAACAATCTGTCGAGCGCGAAACTTTTCCTTCCCCAGGCCGGTAAGCAGTTCGGTCAGTTCAGGGAGGGTCAGATTTTTGATATCGATCTGTGCGTGTGTACCCATGCAGCTTTCTTTTTACAAGTTAATGACAGGATTATTATAATAGCTTGAAAAGGTTGAAGTTTCAATATTTTTGGAACTTTAACTCACATAATGACCCGGTGAAACGGGACACAGTTCGCAGCATGGAGTTCTAACACAAAGAGGCCGGGAAATCTCCCGGCCTCTTTGTGTTAGAACCTTTAGCACCCCGTCTCACTCAGACGAGCAGTTCCAGGCCATTGAAGAAGTAGCCTAGTTCAAATGCGGCAGTTTCCGGAGCATCGGAACCGTGGGTCGCATTCTCACCAATCGAGGCGCCGAATTCTTTACGCAGAGTACCCTCGGCAGCGTCAGCCGGATTGGTCGCACCCATCAGGTCGCGCCATTTAAGAATTGCACCCTCGGCCTCAAGTGCCATAACGACACAGGGTCCACTGCTCATAAAGTCTGTCAGTTCGCCAAAAAAAGGACGTTCGGCGTGTACAGCGTAAAAGCCCTCGGCTTCAACCTTACTCATGTAGAGTTTTTTCAGACCGACGACCTTGAACCCCTCGGCGTAGATCCGGGCAAGAATCTTGCCAGCATAACCTGCGGCGAAAGCATCGGGCTTGATGATTGCGAATGTTTTTTCTACAGCCATGATTATCTCCTCAACGACCAAGATTTAAGGTTTGAATTAACGCGCTGTTTTAGCACCGGGCCTGCGTGCTGTCAAGTCACCACAGCCGTCATCGCTGGATGCAGACAAAATCAACTCTGCAGCAGATCGGGATGTCCAAGAATCGGCAACACCCTGGCCAGGGCTTTCCCGCGATGGCTGATCCTGTTTTTCACCTCAAGCGGCAGCTCTGCCAGAGTTTTTCCATATTCGGGAACCAGAAACAGCGGATCGTAACCGAACCCCTGACCCCCGCGGAATTCATCGATCAACTGACCCTGCAGCCGCCCTTCAAAGGTCCGGCAGCGACCCTGCGGATCAGCAAGCGCTATAACACAGCAAAAATAGGCCTGTCGCTGACCGGGAGCGACCACAGCCAGCTCAGAGAGCAACCGTTGATTATTCTGCTGATCTGTCGCATTTTCACCTGCATAGCGGGCCGAAAAAACTCCGGGGGCACCATTGAGTGCCGGCACAACCAACCCGCTGTCATCGGCCAGTGTCAGGCAATCTGCCGCGACTGCGATCTCCAGGGCTTTTTTACGGGCATTCGCCGTAAAGCTGTCACCATCCTCAAGCACTTCGGGCAGATTCTCCCAATTCTCGAGGCCTCTAACCTCTATCCCGCGACCGGCAAGGAGACTGTCAATCTCACGTAATTTTCCAGCGTTCCTGGTTGCAACCAGCAGCTTCATGCCTGTTCCAGGACCTGTTGCTGGAGCAGGGTCAGCTGACGACAACCATCCAGTGCCAGGCGGCGCATCTCATCCATCTGTGCAATGGTGAAGGGCCGCTCCTCAGCCGTCCCCTGAACCTCTACAAATTCTCCCTGACCGGTAATGACATAATTCATATCAACATCAGCCGTTGAATCCTCACTGTAGTCAAGATCAAGCAGCGGACGACCACCAACAATACCGACACTGATTGCAGCAACAGAATCAAGCAAAGGTATCTGTTGAAGTTTTCCGTTGCCGACCAGGCCACGTAACGCATCATGAAGAGCAACATAGGCCCCGGTGATCGAAGCGGTTCTGGTACCACCATCGGCCTGCAGGACGTCACAGTCGATCTGAACCGTAACCTCACCCAGAGCCTCAAGATCGGTCACGGCACGTAACGAGCGTCCGATCAGGCGCTGGATTTCCTGGGTCCGGCCCGAAACCTTGCCTTTGGCCGCTTCACGCATAGAGCGGGTGTGGGTGGCACGTGGCAACATGCTGTACTCGGCAGTAACCCACCCCCTCCCCTGACCGCGCATAAAGGGAGGGACCCTTTCCTCAACGCTGGCATTACACAAAACCTTCGTCGCGCCAAAACAGACCAGTACCGAACCTTCGGCATAACGGGTGAAATTTCGCACAAAACTGATCTCACGCAGAGAATCAGTCGAACGCCCTTCAGAGCGCAAGTTTTCAGACATCAGTCCTTCTTTCGTTTCTTGGAAAAGTTATCAAGCCCGAGATACAGGGCCCGTGCAAGGAGTTTCTGACCTTCGGGGCTGCGCAAACGCTGCAGGTCTGTCGGATTGGTCAGATAACCGAGCTCAATCAGCACCGTCGGCAGGTCCCCCTGCCCGAGCTGAATCAGGGGAGAGCTGAAAATACCGACGACCGGGATACCAACCTCTGCAAGGGAAAGAGCCAACTCTTCTGCCAGCCGACGACTGGCGTCGTGACGGTTGTCCGCGATTTTGTCTTCAGGACTACGGACGAACAGGGCAACACCTTCAGCATCCGATGAGAAGCTGCCCTGTGCATGCAGGAGCAACCAGGCGTCGACATCTTCATGGGTGACCGGTTCAATGCGCTGTTCCGGAGTCAGCTCGTAATCGTCATCCCGGCTCAAATAGATCGGAATTCCGAGATTCATCTTGAGAATTTTACTCAGGTCAGAAGCCAGATCGAGGGTCGCCTGCTTTTCCTTGTAACCATCGGCGGCAATCACTCCGGTATCAAGTCCGCCATGGCCGGCATCAATGGCAACCGCGCGAAGTCTGGGTCCGCTGACCATATGTTTTTTACGCAACAAAAAGGAAAAAAGCCGGTCCAGTGTGCTGTCATCACCGCCCTGCTCCACCCTGACCGGGTTCAGATTGCGATAGTAAACCGGACGTTCAATCAACATTGAAAGCTGACTAAGTAAAAAATTTTCCGAGACCCGCAAACGACCGTCGATGAAACGCGGCTTCTCTTTCAGCGGGAAAAACACCTTGCCGATCTTGAGGCTCTGGCGTCCAGGGCTGAGCTCTGCCCAGCCGCGTGCGGTGCGAATGCGATAGACATGCTTTACCGAATCCCAATGCCCGCGCAACGATACCGCGTCCAACATGTCATCAACGGCAATATAGGGCAGCCCCTGCGACAGATAGATATCACTCAACCGCAGTGGCGGCTTACCCTTGGGAGCAAGTTCGACATCAGCCAGACCCGGGGTTGCCAGAAAGAGTAACAACAGTAGACTGTACAAGAGTTTAAACATATGACCTGAATCCATGAATACTCGACTAGATGCAGCATAATAAGGCAGAAACAGCATCGCCTTATACCGCGGATTCCGGACAGCTGTCAATTTCGCACCTGGTTAGTTTCTGCCCTCAAGAAGGGCAACACCCGGTTCGGTCTGTTGGCCGAGGATTTTGATATAGCGCAGAGTCAACAAGCGTTCCAGCTCCTTCTGCGACCCCCGGTCTTCTTCGACAGCACGAATCTGCCCCCCGGCCATCATGCCGTGACCACCGGCGGTCCCCATCCCGTCAAGCATTTCACGAATCACTGAACCCAGCCTGGCATCAGGATCCGTCGTACGGACCGAAATCAGTTCATCCCCAGCGTACCAGCCGAGTCCCATGACATAGTCGACTTCTTCCTGTCGCAGCAGAAACTCTGCCAGTTCGGCAACCAGGTCAGGATTATCTATCTGAAAAAGATTAAAAACCAGGACCTTGCCGTAAATCGTAGCATTGTCGATAGCCCGATGAAAGGTCGAGTAATAGTCATTTGGAACCGGTGGATGACTCAGGCGATAAAGAATCTGGTTATTGGCCAGCGGCAACAGATGCAAGTAGGCTTCCCGGTCGGCCTTTGACCACTCCCGGCCCAGATCCTGGGTTTCTGACTTGATGGCGTAAAACAGGCAGGTTGCCAGACGAGTGCCGAGGTAGATATCCTGCGCACGCAGGTATTCAAACAAAATTGTCGCTGAAGCTCCATATTGAGGACGAACATCAACCCAGCAGATATCTGCATAATCCTGACGTTGCGGATGATGATCAATCAACAGGTGCAAAGGGCGATCCTGGGGATAGGAATTGTTACCGGTTCCCGGCTGGGTATCAACCATGCAGACAACTGGGTAATCATCGAAATCGAGTTCTCCTATCGGCACCAGGTCAAGCTCAAGAGCATCAACCATCAACCTGTTTTCACTCCGGCCGATCACGCCGCCAAAAGCAATAACCGCTTCTTCTCCAGTCCCCATCAGTAACAGATGACGCAGGGCAACCGCCGATGCCAGAGCATCAGGGTCGGGATTGTCGTGGGTTATAATCAGTATCCGTCCTTTGCCGCGCACTCCGTCGACAAGTCGATCAACAGTCGCACTGGCACTGCAGTCCTGCTCCGGTTCCAAGGGTTCGCTACCGAGTTCTGTCATCCTGCCCCTCCTGAGTAAACCTGTCAGTTGTCGTATCCTGCAAGGCGGCAAGTGCCGCAGAAACTGCCTGTTCAGGGCTATTCACTTGAGAGGCTCCATCGACATCCAGGTGAGATCCGAGCAGAAAAACCGGGCGTCCGGTTTTCAGGCCGATGGCAATTTCCGACAAGGTTCCCAGAGCACCTTCGATAGCAATCAAAACCTGAGCTGTTTGCGCAACCAGGATATTTCGTGCGTGACCCATCCCGCTGGGGATAACGATTTCAACATAAGGATTGGCGGCGGCGGGATCACTCCCTGGAAGTATGCCGATCGTCAGGCCGCCCGCTGAGGAACATCCACGCGAAGCCGCCTCCATAATTCCTCCAAGCCCCCCGGTAACAAGGACAGCATCCGCTTCGGCGATTAACCTGCCGACCTCCAGAGCCATGGCAACGGACTGGCTGCAGGGTTCTGCCGAACCGATCACACCGATAAGGGGACGCGTTGTTTTCATTGGCATAAATTACAATTGTTGCCGGATTCGCCGCAACAGCAAACTGTTACTGACTACCGAAACGCTGGAAAAAGCCATCGCAAGACCGGCATATTCGGGTTCAAGATAAATACCGAACCAGGGATAAAGCAACCCGGCCGCCAGCGGAATACCGAGAATATTATAGAAAAATGCCCAAAACAGGTTCTGCTTGATTTTTTTCAGCGTCCGGCGCCCCAGGCGGATACCACGTTCAATATCCAGCATGTCGCCACCAACCAGAATCAGATCACCGGTTTCCTTGGCAACATCAGTCCCACTGCCGATGGCTATGCCAATATCGGCCTTCGCCAGAGCCGGCGCATCATTGATGCCGTCACCAACCATCCCGACGAATGACCCTTGCCGTTGATATTTCTCTACAGTTGCCAGCTTCTGCTCCGGCCTGACCTCTGCTTCGACATGATCAATACCCAACTCGGCGGCAACCTGTTCGGCAACTACCCGACGATCACCGGTCACCAGAACCGTTTCGAGCCCGAGATGCCGCAATCGGGTCAGGGCAACAGCAGCATTGTCCTTAATCTGATCGGTGAGCCCGATCACGCCGACCAATTGACCCTTGAGGGCCAGAAAAATCAGAGAACGCCCCCGTTCCTCAAGCTCATCAGCAGCAGTGCCCAACGGAGACATATCAATCTGACGCTCTTCCAGCAGGGCGGAATTTCCGCAGAGAAGTTCGCCGTCAGCAGTCATCGACAGGAGACCCTGTCCACCGATTTCTTCAATCTGTTCGAGCACCTGATAGTCGATCCCTCGTTCATCAGCAGCGGCAACCAGACTGCGCGCCAAGGGGTGACTGCTACCCGCTTCGATTGAAGCGCTCAGGCCCAGCAACAGCTGCTCATCCACTCCGGCAACCGGAACCAGATCCGTGACCTCGAATATCCCGGTTGTCAGGGTCCCGGTCTTGTCAAGCAGCAGTACCTGCAGGCGTGATATGTACTCCAGTACCGAGGCTTTTTTAAACAGAATCCCACGTTCCAGCCCGATGGCAGAACCAACCATGATAGCCGTCGGTGTCGCCAAACCCAAGGCACAGGGACAAGCAATGACCAGAACCGCAATTGCCATCCGAAAAGCGAAGAGAAAACCCTGGTCGCCTGGTCCGTACCAAATCAAAAATGTGCTCGCAGCAATCGCAATCACGATCGGGACAAAAACATTTGAAACCCTGTCAGCCAGTTTTTGTATCGGGGCCTTATCCCCTTGCGCATCGGCAACCATGCGCACAATCTGGGACAGAACCGTATCATTGCCGACCCGGGTAATCCGGACCAGAATTCTCCCGGTACGGTTAACCGTCGCGCCGGTAACCTGATCACCGGCCTGTTTGGTTACAGGAACGGCTTCACCGGTAATCATCGATTCATCGACAGCACTTGTCCCGCTTTCAACCAGTCCATCAACCGGGATCTTCTCTCCCGGTCGGACAACCACGAGGTTTCCGGGTTGCAGTCGACTGGCAGCAACTTCTTCTTCCTTACCATCAACCAGCAGAATCGCACGATCGGCCTGCAGTTTAAGTAACTGCTTTAAAGCAGCCCCGGCTCGCCCCTTGGCGCGACTTTCGAGCCATTTACCGAAACGGATAAAAAAGATCAACATGGCACTGGTTTCGAAGAAAACGACCGCGTGCTCACCGAGGACACCGAACAGCGCCAACATGGAATAACCGTAGGCCGCCGTTATCCCCATCACAACCAGCACATCCATATTGGCTGAACGGTTACGCAATGATTTATAGGCACCACGATAAAAAGTCAGTCCGGCACTGAACTGCGCCACACTGGCAAGCAGGGCATTGACCAGCGTCGTTTTCTCACCAAAGGGCTGCAGGTACATGAAGAGCATAATCGGAATCGCCAGCAGGCCGGCAAAGGAAACCCAGTAAAAGTCCCGGCGTGCCTCAAGTTGCTGCTGATCTTCATCCTCATGCAATGCGGGGACATACCCGAGTTGCTCGACAACCTCAAATATTTCGTTGTCAGAAAGCCGTGCCGGGTCGAATGCGACCTCAGCGGTGTTCAGCGCAAAATTGACCGTCGCGCGCTTAACCCCGTCAAGACGACCCAGGGACTCTTCAATTTTGGCGGCACAATTGGCACAACTCATCCCGCTGATCGAGAAACGTACAACCCCGGACATATCCAGAGGGCGGCCCGGATAGCCCGCCGACTCAAGTGCATCTAATATTTCTCCAACCCGCCCTTCGGCATCATCATGATCAACAACCAGAACCTCAGCTGCAAAATTGACGGAAGCGGCGGCGATCCCGGGCAGAGCAGAAATTGTCTTTTCAACGGTGGCTGCACAATTGGCGCAACTCATCCCGCTGAGTGCAATACGAAGGCTGACAGGGGAAGTAGCGCCCTCATCAGCTGGCAGATCACCACCTGTATCCTCAGCCGCTGGGGAAGTCTTAAACCCTGCCTCTTCGAGAGTTTCCGCCAACCGGGCAAGAGTGTTGAGTGCCGGATCGAGGTGGAAATCTACGCTCTTTGTTGCAAGGGAAACCTCAACCCGAGAAACTCCAGCCTGGGACGCAAGAAGTTCGCTGACACGGACAACGCACTTTTGACATTTCATGCCGAAAACAGGCAGGTTCTGTTGCTCTGTCATTTTTCAAGATTCCTTCCAGTAACCAGACCATCCTATTTTTGAACGATTTCAATCTCACTGCAGTCAAGACACTCCAAACCGTCCATAATCCCCCAGGGATCACTGCTGATCCGAACGACCGGAATTTTGAAATGCAGCTCAAGATCCTCTATCCGCTTATCATCCAGCAACAGGTCCTCACCCTCATTGAACAGAACGTCCGGAATGAAGAGGGCCTCTCCTGGATCGATATCCGCAAACGCCGCAATAATATCTGCACCGGTCAATAAGCCGGTCACGGTCACACTCTGACCGAAAAAATGATTATCGACCGCAACAACCTGCAATTCACAACCCACCCTGGTACCAAGTCGCTGCGCAAATTTTTCCAACTCAGCGACAAAGGACTGACCGGTCACCAGGCTGATTTTACGCAGATTCAGTGGAATGGCTTCAAGCAGGACCTCTTCTGCCTCTTGTCGAAAAAACGGGACCATGCCGACACCATTTTCGAGTTGCCAGAGATCTTCATAGCTGTCAAGCGGCGGAAAGTCCCGAGCGGCACGCAAGTAAAGTTCGTCGGCGGCAAAAACAAAACGCCGCCCGGTTGCCGCAAGTTGTTGCTTTTGAATCGTCTCGATCAGATCAAGAGTTGAGGCAGCCAGAGCGAAGGAAACCGGTTCAATTCCGGGTAAATGTTCACGGTAACGAGTCAATCCGATTGGAACAATCGCCAAAGAAGCTATCTGTGGCCAGAAGAAGGAAAGATCGGCAATTGTTCGCTGCAGGACTTCACCGTCGTTGAAACCGGGGCAGAGAACAATCTGGGTGTGCAGTTCAATTCCGGCGGCGGTCAAATGCTGCAACAGGGGACGAATCGGCGTCACCTGCTTGCCAAGCAACCGACAGCGAACTTCTTCATCGGTCGCGTGGACTGAAATATACAGCGGCGAGAGCTGATCACGAATAATCCGCTGCAACTGATGTTCAGTTATATTGCCCAGGGTGATATAGGATCCATAAAGCCAGGAGAAGCGATAATCCTCATCTTTGACATAAAGGGTTCGGCGCAAGCCCTTCGGTAATTGATGGACAAAACAAAAAATGCAGCTGTTTCCACAGCGCGCCGGTTCCGGATGTTCCGGAACTAACCCCGGATCCTCATCCTCTTCAAATTCGAGAAACACCTCGAAAGGGGGCTCTCCTCCTCGTTGCACCAGCAGGTTGGCCTTTGTTTGCTGCTGCAGGGCAATAAAAAAATCGACAATGTCGTCAATCGGACGCTGATCGACAGCCAGCAACTGATCGCCGGCCAGAATTCCGGCCTCTTCTGCCACAGATCCAGCTATCACCTGTTCTACGTTTATCATCTGGTCATCTTATCATTGCCCGAAGAGGTTAAGCCAGAAACCGGCGTCATTGCGCGGCAGAAATAAAAACAGGGGCGCCGAGACCGGTACCCCTGAAATGAGACATGATGTTCCGAAGTCGCTCAGTCGCGACCACCGTGCAGACGGAAAGAACCGTCTGTAGAAGTAATTGAAGCAATCGCATGCTTGTAGACCAGGATATCACCATCACTTTCCGCAAGGACACAAAAGCTGTCGAAAGACTTGATGAAGCCCTCAAACTTGTTGCCCGACATCATGGTAACTGTAACCCTGACCCGCTCTTTGCGTGCCTGATTAAGGTACTGATCCTGGATATTGAATGGTGATTTCGGCATCGTCCGCTCCTTTATTGCTGTATTAAATCGTCAATTAATTTTACCACTTTACCAGACTCTTGGCAGGAATCAACCCAAATTGTTTCCGGAACCTTGCGAAACCAGGTCATCTGGCGTTTGGCGTAACGACGGGTCTGTAACGCAATTTCAGCCTCCGTTTCAACCAAGGAGGACTCCCCGCGTAAATATGACAGCACTTCACGATACCCAAGGGTTTGCAGACTTTTTAAATCCGCACCATATTCGGAAACCAGCGCGGCGGTTTCCTCTACCAAACCCTGGGACAGCATAATCCGAGTCCGCTCGGCGATGCGTTGATGCAACACGTCTTTCGGCCACCGGGGTGCAAGAATAAGGGGGCTGAAACAAGCATCCGCAAAACTGTGCTGCTGCTGCAACTCCGACATTTTCCGACCGGTTAATTGACAGACCTCAAGGGCACGAATGATTTTAACAAGATTATTCGGGTGTATCCTGTCGGCGGCTTCAGGATCGGCATCCAGCAGGTCGAGATAGAGTGTCCCCTGCCCCCCCTCCTCTTCCCGCTGCCTGAGCTGGCGGCGCAAATCATCATCTGCGCATGGCACTTTGGCCAGACCACCAACCAGAGCCCGGATATACAGACCTGTCCCGCCGACAACACAAGGCAGTTTACCTCGTGCGTGGATTTCTGCGGCCAGCGGCCGTGCAGCAGCAACATAATCTGCGACCGAGTAGCTCTGGTCCGGGTCGATCAGGTTGAGCATATGGTGGGGCACGGCAGCAGTTTCAGCAGCCGACGCCTTGGCTGTGCCGATATCCATACGGCGGTAAACCTGACGTGAATCAGCGGAAATAACTTCAAGAGGAAAAATTTCAGCCAGCCGAACTGCCCAGCCAGTTTTACCCGAAGCCGTTGCACCCTGAATTATCAATAATGGGATCTGGGCCATCAGGACCTTCTCACTGTCGCTTGAACATGCGTTCGATCTCGCTCAGGTGCAAGCGGTGTGTCACCGGACGCCCGTGCGGACAGTTCGCGTTGAAATCAACGCCATCGAGTTGTTCCAGCAGCGCCCGCGCTTCGCGCGGGTCGAGGGCCTGGTTGGCGCGGATAACACTGTGGCAAGCCATAAGAATCAGCACCTCATCAAGTTTTTCTTCCAGCGCATCGCCACTACCGGTCTGTTCCAGTTCCAGAGCAATATCGATAATCAGTTGTGCGCTATCTGTTCCCGCCAGCAATTGCGGAACCGCTTTTAAAGCATAGGATTTCCCTCCGAAAGGTTCGACATCGAACCCCAGGAGAGCCAGGTCTTGCAGATGTTCTTCCAGGGCTTGTGCGCTGCGAAAGTCGAGTTCCAACACCGCAGGAAAAAGCAGGCTCTGCTGGACGACTTTTTCCTTGCGAAAGCTTTCTTTCAGACGTTCGTAACCGATCCGTTCATGAGCGGCATGCTGATCAATCAGCAGCAGATCATCAGCATCCTGACATAAGAGGTAGCTGTTGTGATACTGCCCCAGATAACGCAATCCCGAAAAAAATCGCCTCTTCCCCGGTTGATCAACAGGTAAACTCTCTGGCACGGAACCCATCTGAAGGATCGGTTCCACCGCCTGCATTGTTGCGCGTGGAGCCGGTCCATCTTCCTTTTCGGGCAGTCGATGATAGGTCGGCGGCTCAGGTTCATGAACTGAAACCGCCTGCTCACCGGCAGCCCTGGTTTCCCGCAATCCGGAAACTTCCCCGAGATCCGGCCGTGCTTCTGCGGGGGAGCATTTCTGGTCGGCAGGCTGAACCCAGGACGCAGATTTCAGTTTCTGCTGCAAAGACGCAGAAATAAAATCATGGACCAGCGACTGCTCACGGAAGCGAACTTCATGTTTGGTGGGGTGAACATTGACATCGACCTTGTCAGCAGCAATTTCGAGGAAAAGGACAACGACCGGGAAACGCCCCTTTAGCAGAAGGTGCCGGTAGCCGTGCATAATCGAATGCTGTACAACCCGGTCACGGATATAACGGCCGTTGATGAAAGTATAGATATGTGAAGAAGCAGAACGGTTGAGTGCCGGTTGACCAATCAGCCCGTGCAAGCGCATGGCGGCAACCTCATCACATTGATCCAGCGACAGCATTTCAGCCAGCAGTGAACGGCCGAGAAGCGCGGAAACTCGTTCTGCCAGGCTTTTCTCACGGCGCAATTCAAGCATTGGGCGGCCATTGTGCAACAACCTAAAACTGATTTCCGGATGAGCAAGTGCCTGTTTTGTTACCACGTCTGCACAATGGCCAAGCTCTGTCTGTTCACGACGCAGAAACTTTCGCCGTGCCGGCAGGTTGTAAAAAAGGTTACGTGCTTCAATCAGGGTTCCACGCGCCATCCCGACTTCTTGCGCTTTACGCACCTTACCGCCTTCGACCAGAATTTCCTGACCGAGGCCATCTTCAGTCGCGCAACTCCGCAGCCGAAACCTGGAAACCGACGCAATTGAGGCCAGAGCCTCACCACGAAAACCGAGTGTCTTTAGAGCAAAAAGATCTTCTGCCTGACTTATTTTGCTGGTCGCGTGGCGTTCCAGAGACAGAAAAGCATCCTGGCGATCCATACCGCAACCGTTATCCCCGATGCGGATCAACTTACGCCCTCCAGCTTCCAGCTCGACCAGAATTTCGTCAGCACCAGCATCAATTGAATTCTCAACCAGTTCCTTGACCACGGAAGCCGGACGCTCAACAACCTCGCCAGCAGCAATCTGGTACAGAGGCTTTCGTCCAGAATTTTTATTCGGGAATGATTATCCAAAAGAAAACCTCGGCTAAAGCGGGTTCAAACAATTGTAGCGACCAAAAGTTACGGTCGCTACAAATAAACAACGGGTAAAGAGCTCTGTCAGCCTTCCTGAAAACCATCCAACAGGGAATCGATCGCCTCCAGATCGGCCTGACTATCTTCCTCAAGATCACCCAACCGGGTGTCATCCTCAAAAGAATCTTCAACAACAACTGCCGGAGGAGGCTTTACCTCAGGCTTGCTGAGTCCGAGATCAACCGCGACACTGTCAACGATCTCCTCAGAGACTATCCGGTCATGACGCAGAAAAGTTTCAAGCATGGCGTTGTCTGAAATGGTATTGATCAAACGCGGCACGCCACCGGCATATTTATGAATCTTGACAATCGCCGGTTCTACAAAAGGAACATCCTCACTGCCGGCAACCCGCAGCCGATGAGCGATGTAACTGTGCGTCGTCTCCTCGGAAAGTGGTTTTAGCGTATATTTGACCGCGACCCGTTGTGCCAGAGGCGCATCAAGGTTCATGGTCTGCTCCAGTTCGGACAAACCGAAAAAAACCACATTCAACAGCTTTTTCCCCGGGATTTCCAGATTGAGCAGACCGCGAAATTCTTCCATCAGTTCACGACTTTGCAGCATCTGCGCTTCATCAATCAACACCACAGCCTTGCGCCCTTCGCTATGGATCTGCAACAGACGTTCGTAGAGTTGCTTAAGGATCCTCAGGGGGTCCTCATCGGGCTTTTTCACGCCAAGCTGCAGTGCGATCCGCGACAAAAGCCATTCGGGGGTGATCCCGGAATGAATCATGACCAACAGGGAAGACTCGTACTTGTCGACTGACAGGTTATCGAGCATACGACGGGCCAGCGTTGTCTTACCGGTACCCACACCACCAACCAACACCGCCAGACCCTTGTCGGAATCGACCGAGTACATCAGACGTAACAATGCCTGATTGTGCTGATCACTGTTGAAATAGAATCTATCGTTGGGCGCATTGGAAAACGGCTCGCGCTCCAGATTAAAATATTCAGCGTACCCCATGATCCCTCCCGGCAGGCTGGCACATTAAAGAAACGAGATCCGATCTTTCGCTTCGACAGGCGCCTCTTCAGTAGAATCAACCGCATCCTGACCGGCTTCTTCCGTCATGCCCAGCTTTTTTCGCAGTGCATCGATCCGATCCGCCACATCACGGAAAAACAGATCGCAATCGGCGACAAACTGAAAACTGTCGAGAGCCTCAAGTGGGCGTTCCCAGTTCTCGTAAAGGACCCCGAGTTCATAATAAAGACTTAATCGCTGACTATCGTCGAGAGAGTCGCTGTCAAGGGCTATTCTAAACGCCTCTTCACCCTTCTCAAAATCACCCTTGTCAACGTGGCAAAACCCTTTCAGGGTCTGGCAATCAACAAAACGGGCCGGGTCAGTTTCAGCCTTGCTGAATTCAGCAACAGCGTCATCAAAGAGTCCCATCTCCCGATAAGCGATCCCCAGATTGTAGTGAGATTCCATGTCGTCCGCGGCGATCTGCTCATCCACATCCGTGCGAAAAACCTTCCCCTTATCTGTCTCACCATCCGTTGTTTGTGGATCAGGGGTTTCTTCGCCAGGGGCCTCATCGCTGATCTCGACATCGAGTTCAGGAAACCCGTCTTCCAGAAGTTCCGTCGCCAGATCATGCAACTCGACAGAGGTTTCGCCCTGACCACCCTGATCTTCTCTCTGCAGAACAATCTCATCAAGCTTGGTTTTCACTTCCGCGTTGTCCGGACTCAGCTTTAGAATCTCGTTACAAACTTTTTCGGCTTCTTCAAAGAGACCCTGCTGCAGATAAAATTCTGCCTCTTCCAGATCCGCAGCAACGCCAACCACTGGTGCTTCGTCCTCGGTGTCGAGATCAAAATCGAGCCCGATATCTGCACTCGAACCAGCAGGTTCAATCTCGGGAACATCAGACAGATTGAGCTCTATGAATTCATCTTCTTCCTCGTCCGGGATTTCCTCCAGAGGCTCAAGCTCCAGTTCAGCACCGTCCACCTCTGGGGGCAGTTCCGAAATATCATCCCCCAGCAGTAGATCCTCATCACCAAGAACCAGAAGTTCTTCGTTATCATCCATCGACCCAAGCAGAGAATCAGAAAGAGTCTCCTCGCCGACACTCACCTGAGCTGAAATTCCGGCCGAGTCATCATCGCTCACCCCGGCCACAATATCGAGTAACTTGTCGCCCTCGCCGGTCATTTCGTAAATTGAATCGAGGGTCTGTCTGACCTGCTGATTACCCGGCAGTGCGGTGCGTAACGATTCGTAGAACTCTTTCAATTTCTCCAGTCGGTTCACCTTGAGGAAAGCTTCTTTCCAATCTTCCAGTTCGGCGAGAGCCTCATCGTAGTCTTCTTCATGCAGACAACACTGCACAAGACGTTCACGAATTTCGAGATCATTCGGCTCAATCTTCAGCAACTGCAGAAATGTCTGCCGGGCATTTTCGTTGTCGCCCTGATTTTCGTACGCACTGGCCAGTGACGAGAGAATTTCTGTGTTTGCAGGATTATTCCGCAACAGGGTCTGGAGGATAGTTATCCCTTTGCTCAGCTCGCCTTTTTCAAACAAGGTCAGAGCCAGACCCCTCTGCAGGTCATCGTTGTGGGGAAAGAGCGGCAGGAACATTTTGTAAAGACGCAAAATCTTGTCATAATCCTGCTTCTCGTCCAGCTGTCTCAAAACCTCTCGGAACTCGGCAATGCCATCGTCTATTCGGTCGTTATTGGCATAGACCTCGGCCAATTTGACCTGAACATTGATATTCGCGGCATCAAGGTCGCGCATCTTTTCCAGGGTCTTGATTGCGTCGGCAACCATGTCGTTCTTTTCATAATAACCGACGAGGTGCCGCAACTCGGCAAGAGCATTGCCAATTAGACCCTGTTTTTCATTCAGTTCGGCAAGACGACTGAAAATACTGATCTGGCTCGGATCAAGGCGTTGCATCTGCTTGTAGATGGCGATTGCCTTAAGATAAAAACCGTTGCTGGAAAAGTACTTGGCTACGGCTTCATACTGCTCAAACGCCTCACCAGACTTGTTGGTTTTTACATAGAGTTCAGCCAGCCGCTGACGCGAGCGAATATCACGCGGATCGACCTCTACGACCTTCTGCAGGTCCTTTATCGCGCGTGTAAACAGCTTTTTCCTGATGTTCTTCTGTGCCGATTCGAGAAGTTTTTGCTTGTTCGCCAAGAGTAGATACTCCCTACATTTCAGAACTTTCGCCCGATCTTATCAAGCAACGATAAGCGATGAGCTCCGGGATTGTCAAGGAAAGCCCCCTGATTTCATGGGGAAAACAGAATGTTTGCCGGTCAGAGGTGGAATCCGTTCCCCGGCACCCGCCCCTCGCCATAATACGACACAGCCAACTCACCTTCACCACTCAGGATAAAGATCCTGAATGCAGTATTACAGGCCCGATATTTTTTTCAAGTCTACCAACTCGCCTTCCGTCAATAATCGACAGGTTCCCGACTCGAGTTCCCCCAGAGACAGACCGCCTAAAGCGACCCGCTTCAACCGCACGACCGGCAGGCCAACGGCCTCACACATTCTACGAACCTGCCGGTTGCGACCTTCACGCAGGGTCAGTTCAAACCAGCAGTTCCGCCCGGAACGGCGCAGGTTTGAAATTTTTGCCGGGGCGGTCAGTCCGTCATCCAGGCGCACTCCCGACTCCAGTTTTTTCTGGCCGGGCAAGCCAAGATAGCCTCTCACCTTGACCAGATAAGTCTTTGGCACATGATGGCGGGGATGTGTCAGATGCTGAGCCAGAGCGCCATCATTGGTCAACAATAACAAGCCTTCGGTATTGTAATCCAGGCGCCCGACCGGATAGAGGCGACCGAACTCATCCGGCAACAAGTCGGAGACAACGCGACGACCCTGCGGATCTTTCATGCTGCAGATATAACCGGTCGGTTTATTCAACATCAGTGTCCGAACCGGCGAGCTGAAACTAATCGGCTCTCCGGCAACCCTGATCTCTTCCCGTTCGGGATCTGCACTCTCTCCCAACTGGGCCGGGCGACCATCAACCGTCACCTGTCCCTGGCGGATGGCTTCTTCTGCCTTGCGCCTTGACATCAGCCCGGAGCGCGAAATCAGTTTTTGCAGACGCTCTTTCATTTTAACGCCGGTTCCGTCATGCTCGCGACCGGAGGAAAGGACTCAGTGCCGTCCTGCTCTGCCCGTTTCTGCTCAGGATCAAGATCAGGATCGAGGGCAGAAAACTCCTTGAGAGTCGGCAAATCATTGAGATCCTTCAAACCGAAAAATTCGAGAAAATACTTGCTGGTGCCATACATCAGGGGACGTCCGGGGACATCTTTTTTCCCAAGGATCCGCAAAAATCCCTTATCGAGCAGAGTCTTCAGTACTCCGCCCGAGTCAACACCACGCAGATATTCAATTTCGCCCCGAGTCACCGGTTGACGGTAGGCAATCATCGCCAGGGTTTCAAGTGCTGCCGGAGAAAACCGAAAGGGACGCTCCCGATTCAATTTACTCAGCCAGACGGCAAGGTCCGGATCGGTACGGAACTGATAACCACCGGCAACTTCTGCCAGATAGAAGCCGCCCTCAGATACCGGATAGAGCTGCAGTAACTGATCAATGACCGGGCGCAGGTCAGCACGGTTGCAATCAAAAAACTGACAGAGACGATCAAGACTCAAGGGACGATCTGCAGCAAAAATCAAAGCTGCGGCGGCGCGGCAACGCTCATCCATATCCGAAGGCCTCCTCACCGCATTCAAGCGGCCCGACTTCACCATCGGGAACAGACAGGCTAAGCCATATCGGCTGAAATTCAGCACTTTGAGAAATAGTCACCAGGCGCATCTTGACAAGTTCGAGCATCGCCAGAAAGGTAACAACCATCTCCTGACGGGTTGTCCCTGCGACAAAAAAATCTGCAAATGAGTGCTGTTTTCCACGGCTGAGCCGATCAATTATTCGATGGATAAAATCAGCCACCGACAATTGCTCCCGTACAATTTCGTGGACAAATTCCACCTGGGACTGTTTCAATAACTGATGAAAGGCTGCAGCCAACTGGTAGATCCCGGTACTGACCTCCCCGGGAACAACATCAGTGCCGGCATCCGGATCAACATATTGCCGAAGAAAAATTTCGCGATTCAGGCAGGGCTGCAAATCAAGGCTGTTAGCCGCATCTTTGTAACGCTGGTACTCCAACAATCTCCTGACCAGCTCTGCACGCGGGTCAAGCTCCTGCTCTTCACCGTCCATATCCTCGATAACCGGCAACAACATCCGCGATTTAATATGGATCAGGGTTGCGGCCATCAGCAGAAACTCACCGGCAATATCCAGGTTGAGCTGCTTCATCTGGTCAATCACGGCAAGGTACTGCTCGGTAATTTCGACCATCTGGATATCAGCAATGTCCATCTCGTTGGTTTTGATCAGATGTAACAACAGATCAAGCGGGCCATCGAAATTCTGCAGGCTGATTTCAATTGTCACAAGCTATCCCCCGAACAGAAAACTCATCGCCTTCTCGACGTAGTGATACTCCCCTCCTGCCAATCGCTGAATAATCAGGCTGATTACCGGCGAAAGCAGACGGCTCCAGATATCAGTGAAAAAGATCAGCAACATCAAGAGAACAAAACCGAAAGGTTCCAGCCGACTGAGCCAGACGGCTTGTTTGCCGGGTAAAATACCAGTCAGCACCCGCCCGCCATCGAGCGGCGGGATCGGCAGCAAATTGAAAATTCCGAGCAAGACATTGATGTAAAGACTAAAGGCCGCCATGATCCGCAACGGCCGGATTGTTTCCACAAAAAGCTCGCCGCCCGCCAGCGAAGTCGTTTCAAAAAAACTGATCCCGTGCAGCAGAAGTACCGAGATTCCGGCCAGGGCCAGATTGGTTAACGGTCCGGCCAGTGAAACCCAGATCATATCACGGCGCGGGTTACGCAAATTGCCGGCATTAACCGGGACCGGCCGTGCCCAACCGAACCCGAAAACAAAAATTGCAACCGTTCCGATCGGATCAAGGTGACGGAGGGGGTTCAGGTTCAGACGACCAAGCAGCCTGGCGGTCGGATCACCGAGGCGATCAGCAACATAACCGTGAGCGACTTCGTGCAGAATGATCGCCAAGAGTGCCGGCACCAGCATAACCGACAATTTCATAAGGATTGTGTCCATCCGACTCCTTGTAAATAGTGACTGTAGCGGGGCCTGTATCTGATGCTCTGCGGCGATGAAAACAGGGCCGATTCTCGCAGAACAGACCACGGGAGTCAACCGGCCACACCAGCCTGCCGTCTCGGCACAGAAAGGGACCAATTATCATTTCAAGAATTGCTTTTTCACCAGGGCAATTTCTTCTTCAGCGGTTGATATTTTACCGTCAAGACGCGCATCCAGCAGGGATTTGAGTATCTGCGCATAGGCCGCGCCCGGTGTCAATCCCATGGCCGTCAAGGCATGGCCGTCAACTGTCGTCTGCTGATGGCGTAAACTGGTGACATAGTGAGAAACAGCACGCCGAACCTCCTCTGTTTTGGCACGGGCCAACAGAAAGATCAGGGTTTCGAGGGACAAGGGTCTGAGCCAGTGATAAATCTTGCTGGCAGCTGGTTGCCTGGTTCGCATGCAGGATCTCTCCAGAGCCGCGAGAGATTTTCGCGCAGGAACAATCTCGTCGACCAACAGTTTCTGCCAGGACATCTTCATCTCCAGAGCGACGACGGTCCTTTTCAGTTCCCGGCGCGGCAAACGGTCAAAAAGGCACAGCAGGTCAACCAGAAAGGGCTCGAACGGCTCCCCGGTATAGAGCAGTTCGAACCAGTTACGCGCCTTTTCAGCGGCAGAAAAAAGTTTCTCTGCATCAGCATCAAAGACCAGGCTCGGAGAAACAAACGGCAGGAGGCCAAGGTTGTCAAGTCGTTTCAGTGCCGGCACAACCTGGTCTTCTCCGAGGATATGCCGCAGTTCGTTAAGGATACGCCGACCACCAACCCGTCCGACGACCCGCATTGCAACCGCATTTTTCAGCAGGCGTTCGGTCTGTCCGCCGATAGAAAATCCGAGGCGTTGCTCAAAGCGAACAGCCCGAAAAGCACGGGTAGGGTCTTCGACAAAGCTGAGATTGTGCAAAACGCGGATCGAACGATCCTTCAGATCACGTTGGCCACCGAAAAAATCGATCATCTGTCCGAACTTCGAACGATTGAGAATCATCGCCAGGGTATTGATCGAAAAATCCCGCCGATACAAATCATGTCGAATCGAGGCATATTCAACCTCTGGCAGGGCCGCCGGAGACGCATAATATTCGATACGTGCCGTTGCGACATCGATTTTCAATCCAGCAGGGCAGATAACGACTGCCGTCCCGAATTTACGATGTGCCTTGATCCGCCCCTTAAGCTGCTCGGCAACCCGTTCGGCAAATGCAATCCCGTCGCCTTCGACTACAATATCAATATCGTCATTCAGTTTACGCAACAACAGGTCACGAACAAAACCACCAACCAGATAAACCTTATGATCAAACTTTTCGGCCATTTCCCCGAGTTGCTTCAATCGTTCCAAAAGGTCGGTCGGAACAATTTCGGGCAGCAACCGTCCGAGGTTCTTGCGTTTAAGCCGCGACTTCGATGCACTTGCAGTCCCGTTATTTCCAACCAGCTGCTGTAACAAGTCAGTCCGAGTGACAACGCCGACCAGCTCTTCCTGCTCAAGAATCGGGATGAATCTCTGCCGCTGTGCCAGAATCATCTCCTGCAATTCCTTGATATCGGTCGCTGGAGTCGCATGGGCAAATTCGCTTGACATGATTTCGCTGATCACCACCTCTCCCATCTGGTGATGCAGGGCTTTTTCAACCAGTTGTCGCGTGATAATTCCGACCAGCCGGGTTCCGTCCAGAACCGGGCCGCATTAAAATTGAACCGCGTCAGCAACTCACTGGCCTGTCGGGTGCTTGAACTGCGCGATAAGGACTTCACCGGGGCACTCATCAAGTCGGCGGCGGTTACACAGGAGACCAGATGCTCACCGAGACGGTTTTCAAGTTGGTCCAACAGCTGTACCAGCGGCAGGTCACGAACTGTTGCGGAAGCGGCAAAGGCATGACCGCCACCGCCGAACTGCTGCAGCAGTTCTCCAACGTCAACTTCCGGCAGTCGTGAACGGGCAACCAGAAAAACGCGATCGTCCATGCGCACGGCGACAATCAGCACTGAAAGGTTTTCAATGTCCTTGAGCTTGTGTGCCAGCGACGCAATATCAGGGACATAAGTATCAAGCGAGGCCTGGGCGATGGCAATGTCAATGCCATGAATCCGGATCCGGCGGCAGGACTTAAGCAGGCGATTGAGCAGGTCGACCTGCTCCGGAGTCATCTCGCGCACCAGAAAATCAGCCACGGTATCCAGGCTGGCACCATGTTCAAGCAGAAAACGGGCAGCCGTGAAATCTTCGGCACAGGTCGAACCGAAAAGCAGATTGCCGGTATCCTCGTAGAGACCGAGCATCATCATGGTCGCTTCGTCCGCAGTCGGAATAATCCCGCGTTCAGCGAAAAGCCGGGCCATAAGCGTAGTTGTGGCTCCCACATCTTCAATCCACTGCAGATCGCCCTTGAGGCTATCCTCCTCCGCAAGATGATGATCGTAGATATGCAGTTCGACCTGAGGATCACGTGCGACTTCAGCAAAAGGGCCGATTAGCGAGGCCTGACGGACATCGACCAGAATCAAACGTGTGATCTGAGTGAGATCAATATCCTTAAGTCGTTTAAAATTGTAGATATAGAGAGTGGAATGGAGCAGAAAATCACGCAGCCCACGTTCCTGCGAACCGGGGAAAACCAGAAGCGCGTCAGGGTAAAGACGGCGGGCCGCAATCATCGCCCCCAGGCAATCAAAGTCAGCATTCACATGTGTTGTAATTACATCCATCAGCACCTCAGTGCCGGGAGCAGTGCAGAAATGCTCACCCGTCACCCGTCACCCGTCACTAGAATTATAACTCCAGCGAACCGACCAGTTCATTAATATCCTCAATCCCCTGCTCAATACAGAAGGACTCGATACCGGCAAGGATTGTCTGCATGGCATGGGGATCAACAAAATTAGCCGTTCCGACCTGCACGGCCCGCGCCCCGACAATCAGAAACTCAAGGGCATCCTCGGCCCGCATGATTCCACCGATACCGATCACCGGGATTTTGACCGTCTGCACCACCTGATGGGTCATGCGCACGGCCACCGGACGAATCCCGGGGCCGGAAAGACCGCCGATCACATTGGCAATCCGTGGGCGACGGGTGCGGACGTCAACCGACATCCCGGTCAGGGTATTGATCAGGCTGATCACATCGGCACCAGCATCTTCCGCCGCCTGAGCCGTGACCCGGATATCAGTGACGTGGGGTGTCAGTTTGACAATCAACGGTTTGGTCAGCAGTTTGCGGACCTTTGAAATCACATCGAAGGCCGCCTGTGGATCGGTTCCGAACACGATCCCGCCATGTTTGACGTTGGGACAGGAAATGTTCATCTCCAGCGCCGCCACCCCCGGGACATCATTGAGGCGCGCCGCCACCT
>JAJRWF010000111.1 GCA_024276905.1 Deltaproteobacteria bacterium | reverse complement strand
TCCCGGCGCAGAAAACTTATCGCTCTGGCAATTTTTGAATAATCGTCATCGGCCATTGTTGTCAGCTCCATTGTTGTCCGCAAATCTCGTGTCCCGTGCGGTTAGTTCTGCCTTCCCATTCTGGCCCTTTTGGCTGCGGTCTGCGTTCCTCCTCCTCGGCTTAACTCAGGCTAGACCTGCGTCGGCGCGCCTTGTCCGCAGCCAAAATGACTCAGAATTGATTGACATGACTAACCAAACGGGACACTAGCACCCGCAGACGCTGCGGCCAACCCGATTCTTGCGGCAGTTCGGGCGGCACTTTTTGTGAGACACGGAGAATGAGAGTTTTTCTTGACGGAACATTTGATAAAGCAAATTAAACAGCTAAACTTTAACTTCATGAAGAGAGAGTGCAGCGTTTCAGAATAGTTTTCGGAGCCGCATGAAGATTCTCGAAAAAATACTTTCCGGCTACCTGCTTTTAACCCTGATTTTCAGTATCGGGGTTTTTGTCTGTTTGCAGACACTTGGCCCTATTGAACGCAGCTTTGAGCGCATGGCCGATGAAAATCTCACGGTTCTTAACCTGATTCACAGTATCCGTACGCAGGGTAACCTGCTGCACGCCGAACAGATAAAAATTATCTATCTCCTGTCTCTGGAATCCTCAGATTCAATAGCAAAGACAGTGAGGGCCGATTTGGTTGAATTGGTCCGAACCCGCGAGCAATTGCAGGCGGATGTAAAAGAATATCGTCGTCTGATCGAGCTCAATTTCCCAGAGGAAACAGAATATCTCCCTCGGTTGCAGATGTCGGTTGAGCAGTTACTTGCGGTGGTCGGTCACGTCGAAAAAATGGATCGAATGTCCGATTCCCCGCCGCAGATTCCGATCTCCCGGTTTGAGGAGGTTGAGGAGCGATTTCTGGCCATAACTGCAGAGATTGTCAGTCATGAGATTCGTGAAATACGTGAACGTCGTGAACAGGTCACCCAGGCCGTTGGCGCGGCCCGTTCCCGGATTGGATTAGCTTACCTGATGTCGCTGGGTTTCGCTTTGCTGTTAGCGATTCTGTTGGCCCGGCGGGTTGCCGGACCAATCCGTAAACTGGCGGCGGCCGTGGAAGACTTTAGTTCTGGTTCGCAAGCGTTTCCGGTGGCTGTTGACAGCAGTGACGAGATCGGCCAACTGACACTGTCTTTCAACCAGATGACGGCCCAGATTGAGAAACAACGGGCGCAACAGGAAGACAAGCTTGCGCAGAAAAGTGCTTCTCTGGATAACGTCGAACATGAGCTGGAGCAACAGCGATTGCAACGGCTGCAGATCGAACAGCAACTGGCGCAGATGCAGAAAATGGAGGCAATCGGGACTCTGGCCGGTGGTATTGCCCACGATTTCAATAATATTCTGTCGGGAATTATCGGTTATACCCAAATGGCACAACGCAAGCTGGAGAGCGAACATCCGGTCCACACCTATTTGACTGCGGTCAATGATGCCGGGCAGCGTGCCGCCAACCTGACGCGCCAGATCCTGGAGTTCAGCAGCCAGTCGGAACATCCGTTGGTTGCTCTGCAACTGTCACCAATCATCGAAGAGGTCCTGACCCTGTTGCGCGCCAGTCTGCCATCAACCATCGGAATTCTTTTTGAAAGCAGTCCTGAGGCAGACCAGGCGTGCACAATGGCTGACCCAACCCAAATTCATCAGATCATCATGAACTTGTGTACTAATGCCAAGCACGCCATGCGTGAAAAGGGCGGGTTGCTCTCTATCAATCTGTCGTTGATGAAAATTGACGCAGAAGCCGAGGATCTGTCTGCTGCCCGGTTGCCGGGCGGAAATTATCTGCATTTGACCATCAGTGATACGGGTCATGGGATTGCACCGGAGAATCTTGATCGGGTTTTTGAACCCTACTTCACAACCAAACAACGTGGCGAGGGAACCGGGATGGGATTGTCCGTTGTGCACGGAATTGTACTCAAATATGGGGGGCAGATTACCGCCAGCAGCCGCCTTGATCAGGGGGCCAGTTTCAAAATTCTTCTGCCGGTTATCAATAGCTCGCAACAGAACGTGATGGATGATGCAGAGTTCCTGAGAGGAACCGAACGGATACTGCTGGTCGATGACGACCGACTGGTGGCCGATATGCTGGAGGGGTTGCTGAGTGACCTTGGTTATCAGCTGACCACAGAAAGAACAGGCTATACGGCGTGGAACCGTTTTAAGCAACAGCCGGATGATTTTGACTTGTTGATCACCGACATGACCATGCCGGGGATGACCGGCGCTGAACTGGCGGACCGGGTGTTGAACCTCAGGCCGCAACTGCCGATCATTCTCTGCACCGGGTTCAGCGACAGGATTAACCAGCAGCAGGCACGTCAGGCGGGGATCAGGGCTTTTGCAATGAAACCGGTATCGCCTACGGAGTTGACACAGCTGATTCGGCAGCTGCTTGACGAAGAGAAACGCCCCGAAAAAGATTGCGGGTCCTGACCGTCAAAAACCGGTGAATCCGGGTCTGTATGCAACCAGGTCCTTTAGTTTTGCTTGGCGAAGGCATCGGTTTCGACATTCGCCACCAGGTCACGCATCGGGTTTTTGCGATTGAAAACCTTGTTGTGCAGATAGAACAGAATGGTGAAACCGGCGACCGCAGTATTGAGATCAAAGAGTACAGTGATAATCGCCGAGCCCAGGATCATCATCAGTTCCCGGTTGGTAACAAAGATCGGTTCGTCGTCGTGGCGGGAGAAAAACTGCTTGAACATACGGGCGCGTTTTTCCGAGACCGCCTTGGCATAGAGGCGCAGCGGTTTGAAATCAAAGACATCGTAACCGACCTTGATCAGTACGCCGACAAAGACTGCCTTGGGGATCAGATTGATCAGATACTGAAACAGAATCATCTCGATCAGCACAAAAATCCCGACCATGATCCCCGATATGCGCAAGCTGGCATTTTCCTTGAGCATCAGTACCGAACGGATCGTCGCCTGGGCACCGGGGATGCCGCCGACAAAAGAGATCGCACTGTTGGCCAGGCCCTGGGCAAAGAGCTCCTTGTTCTGGCGGGTTTTTTCGCCGCTCATCTTGTCGACCACCAAAGAGGTCAGCAGGGTGTCGAGATAGCAGAGCAGCGCCAGTTGCAGGGCAAAGGGGAAGGCCTGCGTCAAGACCGGCAGGGTCCATTCCGTCGGCAGCTGGCTTTTAACCAGAGCTGCAAAACCGGCCAGACTGGTAAACCCGCCGCTGATCTGCACATGCTCGACCGGCATATGGAAGGCGGCGGCCAGAACAGTCACGATGATAATCGCCAGCAGGGTTGCGGGCAGAAAGCGCGAACGTGGGCCGACGACCCGCCGCATCAGCGGTGCCAGGGCAAAAATCAGCAGCAGAGTAATCACCGCCAGCGCCAGGTTCTGCCAGGTCGGTCCGCTGAGGGCAGTTTTACTCCCCCAGCCGAAGACCACATCGACCTGATCGATCCAGATCAGCAGTGCGATACCGCTCATGAATCCGGAAATGACAACATTGGGCACCAGCGAGATAAAGCGCCCGAAGCGCAGCAGACCCATTGCCAGCAGCAGGGCTCCGCAGAGCAGAAAAACGATATTGATAAAATGATCCGCCGAGATCGCCATTCCTCCGGCCACGACCTGCTCGAAGGCGTAAGCGATAACGACCGCACTGACCGCGCTCATCGGCGCCGTCGGTCCCGAACACTGAACCCGCGTACCGCCAAATGCTGCGGTGATAAACGCGATGATCCCGGCAGAAATCATCCCCGCAAAGGCTCCGCGACCCGACAACATGCCGAGGGCCGCACCGAGACTCAAGGCCACGAAACTGACTGTCAGGCCGATGATGACATTCTGTGCGATCTCGGCAATTTTTGAGCTGTCCGAATTTCCTGTTTTTGATTTTGTGTTCATCGCAGTGTCGCCTTTCGTTCTGGCCATCGGGAAGAGCCGCAGTGCAAGGAGATGCAGAACGTCTGGCAACGGTAGCCGACGGAATCTGGAGGGCTGTCCCTGTTTGAGATGGTGCACTTAGAGAAGTTCAGGGATGGGCAGTGAAGGACTTCATGAGCGAATCTCTGGACTCTTCTGCTTGTTCAGCAGTCGACATGTTAGGACATCATTCAGAAATATGTAAGGGTTTTTCTTTACCATCGTCAGGCAGACGTTTATCATCGGCGCGGAGCACATGCTGAGTAACAGAGCGAGGTGAAACGTCAATGGTTGAAATTTTTTCAGATGGTGCCTGTAGCGGCAATCCGGGACCTGGTGGTTGGGGGACTGTTCTGCGTTATAACGGTCATCATAAAGAACTCTCCGGTTTTGATCCCGAAACCACCAATAACCGCATGGAGATGATCGGGGCCATCGAAGGACTCAGGGCTCTTAAACGTTCTTGCCAGGTGCGTGTCACCACCGATTCGCAGTATCTGAAAAAAGGCATGACCGAATGGCTTGACGGCTGGGTGAAAAAATGCTGGAAAAACAGCCAGAAAAAGCCAGTTGCCAACCGGGATCTCTGGGAGCAGTTACTCGAACTGCAGAAAATCCACCAGATTGAGTGGTGCTGGGTCAAGGGCCATGCCGGACACCCCGAGAATGAGCGCTGCGATGAACTGGCGCGCGCAGCGATAGAGCTTGGACGACTGGGTTAGCCTTCCGGCGCATTTTTTCTTTCCTACCTACCCCCGACAGATTTCGGTATGCTATGCTTATTCAGCAATAAGCTGAGTGATTCTAACGGCTTTATTTTGTCTCTGCGGGAGGGCTCATGGCAGCATCGGCTGCGGCATCCACAACAGAATCTCTTCAGGCCTCTGTCCCGCCTTCGCTTGAGGCCCTGGTGTCGCTGGGGCTTTATGTCCTGATCGCGGTGGTGCTGATCGGGATATTGCTGTTGATCACCCGTTTTCTCGGTCAGCGCACCGGTGGCGAGGTCAAGGGGCAACCCTACGAATCGGCCATTCTTCCGTCTGGTGATGCGCGCCTGCGCGAACCGGTGCCCTTCTACCTGGTAGCAATCTTCTTTATCGTTTTTGATGTCGAGGCGATCTTTGTTGTCTCCTGGGCGGTGGCCTGGGATCGACTCGGTTGGGCCGGTTTCTGGCAGATCACTTTCTTTATTGTCATCCTGTTTCTGGGCCTGCTCTATCTGTGGCAAAAGGGTGGTCTCGACTGGGGCTCACGATTTGTCCATGGCAGTGATCGGGGAGGGCGTCGATGAACGAACCCCTGCCACCCAACGTTGCTCTGGCCAAAGTAGATGATCTGATCAACTGGGGGCGTAAGAACAGCCTCTGGCCGATGTTTTTCGGACTTTCCTGCTGTTTTGTCGAAATGATGACCAGCATGACACCGCGCTTCGATCTGGCACGTTTCGGGGCCGAAGTCTTGCGCGGGACACCGCGCGAAGCGGACCTGATGATCATCTCCGGCACCCCGTTCAAAAAGATGGGCGAGGCGATTCTGCGCCTCTACGAACAGATGCCGAATCCCAAATGGGTGATTGCCATGGGCAGCTGTGCCAACTCGGGCGGTATGTATGATGTCTATTCCGTAATACAGGGTGTCAACCAGATCCTGCCGGTTGATGTTTATATTCCCGGTTGTCCGCCGCGGCCTGAGGCTTTCATGCAGGGGCTGATCACCCTGCAGCAGAAGATCGCTGCCGAAGAACAACCGACGCGCAAAATTCTCGGTCTTGCCGGCGGCAGCGAAGGCACCAGTGTCCCGGTCCTGATCGACGGCGTCAGCAAGAGCCGTGACCCGCGTGGCCCCGGCTACGGACCGGCGCAACTGCGCGGCAGTTCGCAGCAGCATCCAGACTTTGTCGCCAGCCGTGATCAGGCAACCTGGCGCCCGCCGCAGCCGAAGGTTTTTTCCAACAGCGATTTTGATGAATTTTACCATGAGATTCGCCAGCGTTTCGGTGGTGAGGTGCTGTACGAAGAAGAGGCGGCCGACATGCCGACCCTGCGTACCTCGCCCGAACAACTGCCGGCCTTGTTGCGCTATCTGAAGAACGAAGCGCAACCCTCCTACCGACGACTCGAAGATATTACTGCCATTGACGAACGTGCCCGTCGCCAGCGTCCCGGTCATGATTTTACCCTGGTCTACCATCTGCTCAGTTTTGAGCGCCGCGGTTATCTGCGGGTGCGGGTGCCGTTGCGTAACCACCCGCCGCAGGGGGTGTCGATTGTCGATATCTGGCCGAACGCCAACTGGTACGAACGTGAAGTCTTCGACATGTTCGGTATCTATTTCCGCGGTCATCCCGATCTACGACGGATTCTGATGCCCACGAGCTGGCAGGGCCATCCACTGCGTAAGGATCATCCCTCGCGCGCGACCGAAATGGCCCCCTTTACCGTTGAAAGTGCGCTCAAGATGCTGCCGGTCGACGGTGATCGGCTGGTGCCGCTCGAAGGTGCCGACGATGGTTCGATGGTCCTTAACCTCGGTCCGCACCATCCCGGCACCCACGGGGTGCTGCGTCTGATCCTGCGGCTGCACGGAGAAGAAATCTCTGATGTCGATATTGACCTTGGCTACCATCATCGCGGTGCCGAAAAGATCGGTGAGCGCCAACACTGGCTGCAGTACATTCCCTATACTGACCGGATCGACTATCTCTCGGGGGTGCAGAACAACCTCGCTTATCTGAACAGTCTCGAAACCCTGATGGGGGTCAAGGTTCCCGAGCGGGCCGAGGTGGTGCGGGTGATGCTGTGCGAACTGTTCCGGCTGGCCAATCACCTGGTCTGGCTCGGCACCTTTGCCCATGATGTCGGGGCGATGACCCCGGTCTTCTACTGTTTTGAATCGCGCGAAAAAATCTTCGATATCGTTGAGTTGATTACCGGCGGACGCATGCACCCCTCCTGGTTCCGGATCGGTGGTCTGCCGAAGGACTTGCCCGACGGCTGGCGGCAGAAGGTCGATCTCTTTACGCAAGGCTTTGCCGCGCGAATCGACGAGCTGGACAAACTTTTAAGTGATGGTCCGATCTTTCGTGTCCGGACCGAAGGCATCGGCGTGATCAGTCTGGAGCAGGCTCATGACTGGGGAATCAGTGGTCCGAATCTGCGCGCCAGTGGCTTCGAATGGGATCTGCGGCGTGATATGCCCTACAGTGGTTACGAACGTTTTGACTTTGATGTGGTGACCGAGACTGCAGGTGACAGCTACGCCCGCTACCGGGTGCGTTTGGGCGAGATGCGTCAGTCGTTGCGGATTGTCAAGCAGGCGGCCAGTGGCATGCCACCGGGGCGCTGGATGACCGATGACTACCGTTACGGTTACCCGCAGCGTGAGGATGGGTTGAAAGATATCGAAAGCCTGATCCATCACTTTGTCAATGTCAGCAGCGGTCCGCGCGCGCCTATTGGGGAATGCTACCGGGCGACCGAATCGAGCAAGGGCGAGTGCGGTTATTATCTGGTCAGCGACGGCGGCAGCAGCGCCTACCGCTGCCGGATCCGCACCCCGAGTTTTGCCCATATGCAGCTGGTCCCTGAACTGAGCCGTGGCTGGCTGGTGGCGGATCTGATCATGATACTAGGGAGTATTGATTTTGTGCTGGCGGACCTGGACAGGTAGCAGGCAGATGAAAAGGGCTCATCTGCTGCGTTATGTTTGCCTTGAATCCTCGACCTGGCGCTGCCAGGCCTGCGGGTCAAGATCTGTACATTCCTTGCATTTGAACCCCTTTGATCTGCCTGGGAAATTTTAGTGCAGAAACCGAGATTATGAAAAAACTGCTGCTCAAAAAACAGATTGATGCCTTCAGTAAAAAGGCGGCGAAGACCGCGCATCCGCGCGAGCTGGTGGTCGATCTATTGCGTGAAATTCAGGATCGCAACGGGTGGGTATCGGACGAGGGGGTGGAGCTGGCAGCGCAGATTCTTGGTGTGACGACCATCGAGATTGAAGAGTTGGCGACTTTTTACGACAAGATCTACCGCCAGCCGGTGGGGCGTTATCCGGTTCATATCTGTGATTCGATCTGCTGCTGGAGCCGTGGCGGTGAGGAGATCGCGCTTCATCTGCAGCAACAACTTGGCGTTAAACTGGGTGAAACGACGCCGGACGGTCTGTTTACATTGCTGCCGACCTGTTGTCTTGGCGGTTGCGGGCGGGCACCCTCAATCATGATCGGGCGGCGTTTCTACGGTAATCTGAGTACCGCCGAACTCGACAGAATTATCGAGCAATTGCGTGAGGAGGCGAACAGATGAGCTCCGCACCGCAGTTGTTGTTCAAAAACCGTATCCCGGGGCAGACAGTGTTTTTCAAGGACTACTGTAAGAGCGGCGGTTACCAGACCCTCGAAAAAGCGTTCAAAAGTATGGCGCCGACCGAGATTGTCGAGATGGTAAAAACTTCGGGGTTGCGTGGACGCGGTGGCGCCGGGTTTTCAACCGGCTTGAAATGGTCGTTCTTTCCGGCCGACGATCCGGGGCCGAAATACCTGGTCTGCAACTGCGATGAAATGGAGCCGGGAACTTACAAAGACGGTGAACTGCTGGCTGCCGATCCGCACCAGCTGGTCGAAGGGATGATCCTTTCGGCCTACGCGATTAATGCTGATGTCGGTTATATTTTCATCCGCTATGCCTATGATCAGCAACTGCGCAACCTGCAGCAGGCGGTTGCCGAAGCGAAAAAGGCCGGTTATCTCGGCAAGAATATTCTCGGCAGCGGTTTCGATTTCGAACTTCATCTGCACGGTAGTGCCGGGCGCTATATTCTGGGTGAAGAGACGGCCCTGCTCAACGGCCTGGAAGGCAAGCGACCCAATCCGCGGCTCAAGCCGCCCTTTCCGGCGGTGCGCGGACTGTTCGGTCGTCCGACCACGGTCAATAATGTTGAAACTATTGCCAATATTCCGCATATCGTCAGTGGTGGTGCCGAGTGGTTCAAGTCCCTGGCGCGTAATCTGGAGGGGGCAGGAACCAAGCTGTTCGGGCTCTCGGGGCACCTGAATCACACCGAGTGCTTTGAACTGCCAGTGGGAATTCCGCTGCGCGAACTGATCGAAACATACGGTGGCGGGGTCTGGAAAAAACGCAAGTTCAAAGCTTGTCTGCCGGGCGGGGCTTCGACCCCTTACCTGACCGCTGAGCACCTGGACATAGCGCTCGATTTCGACCCGTTGGAAGCTGTCGGCAGCCGTTTCGGGACCGCTGGCGTCACTGTTTTTGATGACCACAGCTGTATGTTGCGCGCAACCCTGAATCTGCTGCAATTTTTTGCCCGCGAAAGCTGCGGTTGGTGTACCCCCTGTCGTGACGGTCTGCCGCTGGTCTGCTGGTTGCTCGAAAAGATCGAAAAGGGCGAGGGGACCAAAGAGGACCTGCAGATGCTGAAACAGCAGCAACAACAGATTACCGGCCGTAGTTTCTGTGCCCTGGCCGAAGGAGCAATGGGACCGCTCGACGGTCTTCTGCGCCTGTTCGAACAGGAAGTGATTGATCATATTCAAAAAGGGCAATGTCCTTTTTGATTGAGCTGAACCCTGAACCCTGGTTTTTAGATGCCGACACTGACCATAGATAACCGAACCGTAACCGTTGCTGAGGGTGCCAGCGTGCTGGATGCTGCTGTTGCTCTCGGCATTGTGGTGCCGCATTACTGTTACCATCAGGCGCTTGGTGCGGTAGGAGCCTGTCGGCAATGTGCGGTGACGATTCTTGAAGGAAGCCAGCAGGGACTGAAGATGTCCTGCCTGGTCACTGCCGAGGACGGGATGCAGGTGACGACCAGTGATGAAGAATCGGTCAGTTTCCGCGCGCAGGTTGGTGAATGGCTGATGACCAACCACCCTCATGATTGTCCGGTCTGTGATGAGGGCGGCGAGTGCCAGTTGCAGGAGATGACGATCGGCTCCGGGCAGGGTATCCGGCGCTATCGCGGCAACAAGCGTACCTACACCAACCAAGATCTCGGTCCTTTCATCTCGCAGGAGATGAACCGTTGTATCCAGTGTTACCGTTGTGTGCGGACCTACAAGGACTATTGCGGCGGTGAGGATTTCGGTGTTATGGGGTCACGGCAGCGGGTCTTCTTCGGTCGTTTCAAGGAGGGGCCGCTCGAAAGTGATTTTTGCGGCAACCTGATCGATTTCTGCCCGACCGGGGTCTTTACCGACAAGACCAGTCGTTTCACCACCCGTTACTGGGATCTGCAGCAGGCGCCGTCGATCTGTCCACACTGCAGCCTCGGTTGCTCGACCCTTCCCGGCGGCCGTCATCAGCAACTGCAGCGGGTCCGCAGCGGCAGCAACCGGTTGACCAACGACAGTTTCCTCTGTGATCGTGCCCGTTTCGGCAGCGACTGGGCCAATCATCCGCAGCGTCCGCGCGAAGCCCGGCTTGACGGGGAAAGGGCCGAATTTTCAGCGGTTCTGCAGCAACTGGAAGAGCGTCTGCAGTGTCTGGTTACTGAACATGGCGCTGAATCTCTACGGTTGCTCGGTTCTCCGCGGGCCTCGTTTGAGGCCAATCTGCTGCTGAAAAAACTTGCGGCACGTTTCGGTGCTCCGGTCCCCTATTATGATGCGCATCCGCGCCGGGCATTTGCCGCCCGTGCAGCGGGGTCGATTCCGAGTGGACAACTTGC